>NZ_QRKI01000006.1:0-292596 GCF_003471885.1 Bacteroides sp. AM16-24 | reverse complement strand
GGAGAAAAGGGAGATCAACTTTTCAAGTTCTTCAGGAGAAAAACCTTTACTTCCTGCCACACGTCCCAGCTTCAGTGCCAGATCGTTGCGATTACCGCGACGGAAGGGATTGTTCCGTTCAAACTCATCGAGCAAACGGGAAATAAATCCGCATGCTACAGACGAAGTATCCGGAACGACAATCTGCAATGCCTTTGACTGGCCGGTTGCCAGCACCTTCGGCGGAATGGTTAGCGGAACATCCGGTAACGACGGACACTCCGGCATCTGAAATGCCACAGCCTCAGCATTCCAATATGCTTCCGGGTCATAACTGTAAAAACAAGGCTGAGTCAGAATCTTACATTTCTCATCGTAAGGATGCCTTACATGAGTACTCACCGCACTGCCCACAACAGAATAAAGACGTGCGTAATCTTCCTGTACATCCTCTTTCCGTATGCGAACCAGCACCTTGATTCCCTCACCGGAAATACTGATGAACGAAATGCAAGTAAAAGGTAAAGAACGGGTCAGTTCCAACACCTCCCGGGTTCGATCGCCGGTATGGTCCAAATCAATGCACAACAGTGCGCTATGCACCAACAAACACTGCACCGCATGCCCTCCCCGGCAAATACCTGCAGGTACAATACAAGGCATACTGTCCTTCACGGCTTGTGCTTCAGCTTCATGCCCAGGCAGAGCTTTCAGCCGACGGTACTCCTGTACCTGCCGGCGATAGCGGTCGCTACGCACCGTATCTACAAATTCCCGGATAGTAATAGTACGTGATGTTTTACTCCGCACGCTCGGAAACTCAGAGACGGAACCGGGAAATTCCGAATCTGCGATTTGTTTTTGATCTGTATCCTTCATATTTTCAATGTTACAGCATCAGGCAGCAGGCACTATTGCCGCTGCCACTGTAAAGGAAAACATAATAATACAAATCACCTTTTGATTTTTGTACACTTCTATTTTCTAATCACATCATCTTCAATGATATAAAAACAAAAAGTGTACAATTTGCATATTCGTATTTTTTAACTATTCATTCTGTTTCTTACAATCCATATTTATTTTTTTCCCTTTCTCTTTTTCTTCTTTCTTCCCTTTCCATATAATCCAAGAGAAGCTTGGTGAGAGTCTTCAGAATACGTCTCACTATTCTGGCCCCTTCCTCGCTTAATAACTTTTTTTTCGCCAGAACAGCACAAAAAGCATCCATACTCCTCAACTCTTTTAACTCAGCAATATTAATTTTAAGTCGCTCTTCCAAAACTTAATCAGTCTATCCTGTTGCTACATTTTATTTCAGTTTGCATCAGGTTAAGCTCGGGATATCCACAAAGGATAGACAGGGGAAAGACCTGTAGTATACACAATGGCTACTTTTATGCACAGAGAAAATTATATATTATCAGTTACAGCAATTCTTATGATTTTGTATGAATTACTATAGTTAAAATAATTAATTTGCAAAAGTAATAAAATTTAGTTTCCTAACACACTTATTTGCTTACTCTCTGCAGGCAATTTATAATAAAAGCCTACACTAAAATTATATAGCGGATATTTCTTTCCATAAATTACTTTTCCTTTTCGTTCTCTCGGCTCATAGTCAGGACGAAGTCTTGTCTCAAAGCTATCGCGTGGATGTATAAAAGTACCGTTTTTATGCACCTCATCCAAATCTTCGTATTTAAAGAAAGCCTTGTACGGATCGCTATCACGTAAATTCCCATGTCCTTGCAGTCCATCTTTCCCCTTCGGGAGGTCTTCTATAAATGAACGGGTACCGGCATACACCACAATGACATCTCCAACTAAGGGTTGCTCACAGGTCAATAACACATCATCACCGTCTATCTCTACCTGCTTTATGATTTGTTTGTTTTCCTGACGGTAATCACGCAAGTATATTTCAAAACCGTAATCCTTGATTTTGGGTACCAAATTAACATCGAATACCAACGGACGAACCGGTACATGATACTTGATACGTATTTGGGTAGGCAGTGTTTCTCTCGCAATTACCGTCGGTTGCAACGGCTGGAATGGCTTGCCCTGTACTTGAGATTGATAATACACTTTTCCCAGCATCTCACCAAACCAGCGATATCCATTACTGTCAAGATGTCCGCCTCGGTCGGTCATCGGGTAAATGGGACCCGCACAGATAATGTCATCATATTCGTTGGCCGCTTCCAGTTGAGCCATTGAGATTGATAATGTATCCCGCATATATTGCGCACCCGTCTGATAAGTGATAAACACCGGTTTATTGGTCTGACCATACTGTCGCTGTATGTCTTTCTGCATATTATTCTTTATATTCACAAGCAGCTTCTTATACTCCCGTTTTTCAGTTGTATTGGGCACATTAGCGCGTAGTCCCTTTTCCGGATTCGGATCATAGTTGAACTCGCCTTGCATCCAGAAAATTGCAGGGCAAATAATTTTCGCATCCGTTTGTGCGACTATTCGGGCTACCGATTGCAATGAGGTTACAAACTCTTTATATGCCGTACGCGTCTCCGATTCTTTGGAAAGTTCTTCTACACTTGCTCCGCTCACTCCTACCGAAGTGGCTAGAATACGGGGCATCTTGGGTTGTTTTAACCGGAGGTGATTGACGGCACCCAGTAAAGGACATTCGGCTATAGTGCCAGCTCGCCTGCTCTTGAAATGCTTCTCATGGGCAAAAGCCTCGGAAACAGTTCCCACCAATGGTTCAAACTTAAGTTCTCCTGTATTTCCATAATTTATCCACACTTGGTTGCCCAGCATATAATTACCTTTGAAATGTTCCGTTGAGATAACTGGATAGGACTGATGTCCCGTTGACAGGCTCTGCCCATTCATAATGAAGTGTATGAAAGTTCTATCTTTATCTTTCTCAGAAGCAAACAAAGAAGTACAGCAAAATAAGATACTGCACAACTCAATTACAAATATTGTAGTTCTCATTTCTTATATATACCATAATATGGTAAGAATAGATAATCTGTAGAGTATCTATTCTTACCAATCATCTATTTTCTTTATTTCATTATGCCTACTTTATTTAAGGTGTATACTCGCACGCTGATCATTGAGTATATACAAACTCTCTAAATGCTTGTTGATGATGGCTTCGCCACCTCCTACTTGTATACGGTTGCCACCCTCGGCACCAAAACCTCCCAATGCCGCCGAGCGTACATCGGCTACATAGCCGGGTGAGCGTCCCTTCACATACGTATAGCCAAAGAAGAGAGGAGTCACATCGGCCAGTCTGGCTTTTGCCTTCCATTCCAATTGAAGTTGTACGAACATTTCACCCGGGCAAACGGCTATTGCAAAGTCATTAATGAGGAATGTAGCGATATGGACATTTACCTTACGGTTTTTGTCCGCGCGAGTAGAGAATTGCAACGAGTCTGTACGCATTTTGAAAGAGGTGTTATCACTGGAAGCATGTAATGCATTGGCAAGTTTAATCACTTCGATTCCGAGCAATTCTCCTGTGCGCTGAATGGGCTTGTAGTCTGTTTTGATAGGATCATTGGGACCTGAGCGTCTCCGGCTAATCATCAGCCCTTCCACATTACCACCGCCACCTGCTACAAAGAGGCAGACAGCTTTGTTATCGAACGCTTCTTCCACCTTCCTACAAGCATATCCGGGATAGTCGGCCGAAATTTCATAGCTGAAACAACCAAGGTCTGCATGCATGGCATAACTCATAACGATGGCACGTGCATTACCTTGCATATCTTCTACCTTAATTACGCCTACTTCGGGGTCAACCGGGCCGAAAGGTATCCGTTCGGGGTTTTCTACATTGTAGTGTTCATCGCCTATCCACGATTCGCGAGCCTTACCGTCTTTACGGATAATGAGGCGATTGAAACCCAATTGCGGAAACGTACGCGTGCCAGCCGAGATACGTGCGGGGAACATATTGCCAATTGCTTCGCCCACTACCTTAATGATGCACTCTTCAAAGAACGGAGTGTGGTCAGGTTTCTTTTCACGAGGTCTGGCATCAGCCATGTTGGGATCTTCGTGAGTATGCGAAGCACAGATCAGCAACTGCGTGATGCCGTATTTTTCTTTGCAGACATCAGCCACGCGGTCGCTATAAAAATTAACCAAGTCGACAGACACCTGTGCTACACGCATATCGCCTATCTCCATCACCAAAGCACGTGCATACACAGAGTCGTGTAGGGGGATGTTTTGTTTGGGAGTAATGTTTATTTTAGCCGTTCCGGCCATTAGCTGTCCTTCGGCAGCCTTGAGTGTGCCCGATAGAGCCAGACATCCACAGAGCAGGATGAAAAGGAATACTTTTTTCATGATTAAAATGTTATTATTCAGTTAATACTTTGATATGACTTTGCAGATTGAGCATCTATCATGCAAACCCCAAAGTCTCATAATTCGGCTTAAAATCTGACGGGTTTACCGCTTTTAGCACTTTTGATTGCAGATTCTAATATTTCTACAACGATCAGGTTATTTTCCAATGAAGACAAATCATAAGGCTGTACCTGAATTTCCTTCCTAACAGCAGCTTTCAGGTAATAGAAAGAATCATTATAAGGCTCTTTAAGCTTGGGAGGCAATGTCGTTTTTTCTTTTCGATGGGTATAAACACGCATAGAACCCGGAGTATCCTGATAGATATATCCTTCGCTACCATAAATATGCATATCTTTCCGTCCCTTCGGCCAATTCCATGAACCCATAATTTGTACGGTTGCAGAGGGGTACTCGACTAAAATTGTAGCATCGTCATCTACTTTCGGATATTTGTCCGGCTTAAGTTGTTTCAGAATGGCGTATACACTTTTAGGTCTTTCACCGTTCATCAGCCAGGTTACCAAGTTTGCGCCATAGCAGCCAAAGTCTATTACGGCTCCACCTCCATTCAACTTCGGATCGGTCAGCCAGTCGGTGAACTCTTTTCCGCAACCTATTTCAATAGGGCCTTCATGCCCGTCGTACACTTCAATACGATTTATCTTGTCTATTGCGTTTTCATTCTTTATTAACCGATAGGCTTCATGATTCGTATCATACCAAGTCGTTTCGTAGTTTGTCAGTAGCAGCGTATTGTTTTCACGTGCCAACCGAGCCATTCGATTCGCATGATTCATGTTGACTGCCAGAGGCTTTTCCACCATTACATGTATACCGCGCGGTGCGCAGGCTTCTACAATAGCCAGATGATCGTAGATAGATCCGTAAGCGACAACCGCCTCCGGCTTAGTTTTATCCAGCATTTCCTCCAAATCGGCATAGAAAAGAGAACTATCCACCTTTTTGCGCAACGGGTTATTGACTCTTAACTGTTCATCGGGTTCTGCCACTCCTACAATTTCGAAATCACCTCTTTCCAGCCGAATCAGCACTTCATGGAGATGTCCGTGTGATACTCCCGCTACACCCAGACGGAGTGGTTTCAATTCTTGAGCGTTCAGTGTAAAAGACAGACTAAAAACAGACAAGCATAAGAAAAATGTCTTAAAGATGTTTTTTGTATTCATACCACATTATAAAGATAAAAGGTTTTTTATTTACAACAACAATAATACGTGAGGAGTATTAATAAAATCATTAATTTCCTATTAACTCAAAAAGAAATTATCATTTTTTGTATGAACTAACCATCTACGGCAGACATTATATTGAACGTACATTAAAAACACAAGCCGCTCATAACAAGATGTTACCAGCAGCTTGCAAATATCTCAGATTCCGACATTCCCTCAGTCCTCTCAACGGCGACGGGAAGCAGCCACAGGTTCAGTCGTATATTCCACTTTTGCAGTTTCATGAGGCAAGGCACGCATCTCTGTTGCAGGCTTTGTATCATCGTTCGAATTATCGGAAAGAGTTACTGCAAAAAGGGCTACTCCCGCATCCTTCGGCAAAGTCAGAGCCTTGGCATCCGGAGCAATATCAAGGCAGATTTTATACAAATAAGTATAAATATAGGACTCATTACCCCCCACCCAGCTACTGTGGCGATGCGTTCCGATATAAGCTATCGAAGCATCCTTCATATAGCCTTCACTTTCACCCGTCCATCCCCACTGACCTATAAATCCTGAGTAAAAGGGTACATTGACACTATAATCTTTCCCATCTACCTGGAACGAAGCTTTGCGGTCACCGTGTGACGAAGTCACCAGCAGGTAACATTTCGTATATCCGTGTTTCTCAGGAAGGGGTATTGTTTGCCCGTCGCAACGGATATAGTTATAGTCGGCAGGATTGTTTTCCATCCGGAACGTTACCCCCTCGGCTTCTACTACATCCGGCATCAGTTCGGCAGCAAAAGAATTGCCTTCTCCATCAAAATTCCCCGACATACTGAATTCGTCCGCTGTAAGAGCAGTCGCGTTACATTCAATATCTATAGAATGATTTTCTGGAATCGCGAGGCATGCATTTTCCTTAAGTCTCACACTGAAAGTGCGTGGTTGGAAAGCTGTCCCGCTAAAAACAATTTTGTCACCCTCATATTTTGTCTCACCGACATACTCCTCGATACCGTTCACCTCACAAGCGCTCTCCACTGCACTTGCAAAAATGATTTCTGCATTTTCAAAATCTTTTCCATAAATTTCGTTCACCCTTACGATGTAGCTCTTACCGTCTTCCGCTTTCTTAACAGCCTTTATCGCTATGCCGGGCATATTGGTCTTGACGAACGATAACTTGCGTCCCAACGTTCCGGCATGTTTCGGAGTAGTGAAAGAAAGTAAGGGCTGATTGAATGCTTCAGCTTTCCATGCAGTCCCCGCTTCTGCAATATCGGACTTATGACCATATATGGAATAGCTAAAAGTATGATGCCCCATGTCCAGATGTTCCTGATGAGCCATATTGGGATCCTTGCCTACCGCCGGAGTATTCAAGAGAGTAAGCCTCAACGTATGGTTGTCCGGTTTATCCCATCCGTATTTGCTGTCGTTCATCACAGAAATGCCGTAACTGCCATCCGCAGACGTAATGTCGGCCCATTGCTGGGCTACCACCTCATACTTGTTATCTGTATTGCTGCCGCGTCCGATATAACCTATGCCAAGGTCGTATGTAGCTATTTCATTCGACACATTCATTGGGAACTCGGCTTTAAGGAGGGTATTCCTTTCGTTCCAGTCTATCTCGTTACGAATATCTATCCGGTCATCTTGTCCTCCTTCCGTAAGAGTTATATACTGTACGAAGTTGGAAGTGCCGTAAGTACGTTTCACTTTGAGTGAAGCACGTACCGGTCCGTTTTCCGCCACGGAAATCTCAACATTACCATTTACCGGCAACGGTGTCTGGTCAATCGTTTTCTTGAACAGCTCCCATGCCGGCCATGTGCGTGACTCGCTAGGGGTGAAAAGCGCAAGGCGAAAAGCCTTACCTGGTTCCACCAACTCACGTCCGTTGCGTTTATCAGTTATCGAAGCGATGTCTCCGTTCTTGTCCAGTACAACTTTATAAATCGAATTCTCCAAAATATTACTTTCAGCTTTCAACTGCTTAGTACCGGATATTTTTCCGCTACGCACATCGTAAACCGAAAAACTTACCGGATCCATATCCACCGGAAAAAGTACGGTAGCCTTACCGTTCTGCCATGAAAGAAGTTGCCCGGAAACCTTTTTCCCATTGGGGGCAACGGCTACTATGTCTTTCGGTTGCGAAGCCATATCCACTGTGGCTGTAACTATATCGCAACGGCTTTGGGCAACAGGGTTATAAACCACAACTGAAGCGCCTCTTGTCCGTGTATCAAGTGCCCTACTTACCGCACCGACCGCACCTGTAGTGATTTCTGCAAATTCCGACTGGGAAATAAGTTCATCATTCCATGAGAAAGTATAAACTGCCGGAATGCTTGTACCCGTCAGGTCATCATGGAATTGATGCCACAAAAACCTTTGCCACGATTCACGCAACGACTCTTCGGGGTATGCCGCCCCTCCCAACCATTCGGCCACCACTGAGGCTCTTTCAGCAGCATCGGCCAACAGTTCGTTGCGACGGTTGAAAAGTTTCATGGCTGCTTGAGATGTATAACAGCCTGTCGCATGTACATCCATAAGTAATTCCCCTTTGAAAACAGGCAGTTCCGGATGCTTTTCAAAAGGATAATAATCATCAAACAACTGCCCCGAACGTGCACTTATTATCTGCACCGGTCCCTCACCCTTCATTCCTGTTTCAACCGATCTTACGGAAGCAATTGTAGGCGAACCTCCACGGTCTCCGGCTCCATAATAATGGTAGACGGTATTATTAAGACCGTTTTTAGCTAAATCCACCAGTTTACCATTGTTACTCAACTCTTGTCCATCAAATCTAGAAACGTAGTCTTGGGCATGCGGCACCGCCATAATGCGCGAACCGTCTATACCTTCCCACAACCCGAACATGAACGGTAGTTTGTGGTCACCATAAAACGGCAACTTGCGATGCTGGAGCTTCTGTGTGGAAAAACCAATGATACCAGAATGGGCAGCTATCGTGGGCAGGGTGTATCCGAAACCAAAACAGTCCGGAAGAAAAATATCATTTGATTTTTTACCAAATTCTTTCTTAAAGAATTCCTGTCCGTAAAGAAGATTACGGAAAAATGATTCCGGTGAAGGTATATTGGGATCAGTAGAATCCCATGAGCTCCCTGAAATATTCCAACGACCTGCCTTTATATAATTTTTCAGCCGTTCATACTCGGTTGGATAATACTCTTTGGCCCATTGGTAACGAATCGCTCCTTCGAAATTGAAGATATAACCGGGATAATGGTCGATCAGCCAGAAATTCTGAGTGAGTGTACGGTACAGATAATGGTCAATGGTTGTCTGTACAGTCCACAGCCACTGTGTATCAAGATGGGTGTTGGAAACCATGTATGCTTTATACGGTTTCTGCGCATCAACATGGGTACTTATGCCCAATGCAAACAACAGGGGAAAAATCAGTTTTTTCATCATATCAAATTTAATAGTACATGGCAGTTGAACTTTTATCTATTAACCACAAAGTTCCTTATCTGGCATTCCGTGCCCAATGAACGGGGATTCTTGTCGGACGAGATACGCAAGCGCAAGGTATGCTCAGTATCCTCCAACTCTGTCTCTAACATGTATACCCATGGAATATACAAGGCTGAGCTCCATGCCGTATAAGTATCCAGTTTCTTGAACGGAGCATTATCCACACTATATTCCAGTATGCCTGCCGACGGTCCGCAAACACAAAAAATCCCGATAGCCCTTCCTTTGAAAGAGAGTGTCAGCCGATCACCCGGACGTGCAGCTTCCAACATAGGAACATGCACAAATCCTTTCCGCTTTTCATATTTGTTATCCGGATTCCAATCGTCTGTAATCTTCCATCCGCGACCGATACGCGCACGACTGAGAGGGATGAAATGCCCTTTGGTATAACTGTATGGATCAAGTTGCGCAGCAGGAATCTCATGCGGTCGGCGTATACTTTCAGCATTTATTTCTCGCTGCATCTCGTCCAGCAGATTACTAATGGCAGCAGTATAAACAGATTGCCCATAAGGATGGGGATGTGCGTATCCAAACTCTTTCCAAGTAAACTGTCCGTCCTGCAACCGTTCTGAAATCTCTTGTGCCAGGTTGACTGACGACACCCGATAATGATTGGCTACCCGCTCGTGATTTAGAATAGCATCCGGCATCTGCCGTCTGGCGATGATAGGCAGGAAACCGTCCGTTGCAAAATGAGTCAGCACAATATCGGTTTCCGGATTAACTTCCAAAGCATGACGGATTTCCCCCTCCACTCCACGCACCTGCTCCTCGGGCGTAAAACCATTTGTCATATCGTTCGCAGATCCATCAATGAACAGCAAATCTATTTTACCTTTCGACAATACATCGTTATCCAACCGAAAGGCTCCGGGTGTACTTCCTGTAGAACTGATACCGGCTTCTACGAACTCAAAAGTTGTAAAAGGGAAACGCTGTTGCAACTGTTGTTCCATCATGTCTTTCCACCCCACCATCTCTGTGATGGATCCACCGATAAAAGCTACCCTTCCCCGACGTTCCCGTTCAAACTTAATGAACGAGTTGTTCAGACTGCCACGAATGGTGTAGTGCTGGAACTTCTTATGTTCAGGCTGTTGGCGCATAATAAAATCGACTACAGGTTGAGGATCTTCAAGACTATGCGGATGGTGGTCGCATCCCGGTTTTATTATCAATTCCACATTTCCACCCAATGCCAGGTAACGTTTACGCATCACCATCATGTTCTCCTCAATCGGTACACTCCGGTCGCTGTCTCCACAAACACTGATAATGGGCACACCCGCTTTGGCCAACGGTTCCAAATTGTCTATGGGATTGCCGTCAAAACGATCAATGGTTTCTTCCGTCAGGTTCCATTCTTTCAATAAAGTTTTCCATGCTGCCTTATGCAATCTCTTCAGGCAAGTGAACACATCACTAAGTGGTGCATCAAGATAAAGGCAAGCAACGTTATCCGGGTTTCGAGAAGCCCAAATGACAGAATAGAGTCCTCCGCGGCTAAACCCTTCCATTACTACTTTAGAAGAAAGTCCGTAATTCTCCACCATTTCCTTGTAGAAACGGTTACCCAATTCAATAGCCCACGGACTGGCATAATCATTTGTAACATCCAGATAAGCCACGTGGAAGCCTCTTTCCAACAGGGCTTTATCCACAGCAGGAAACGCATCGAAGAAAGCCGGACGCCATATCCACGGATTACCGGCAGCAGCTTTTTGAGGCACAACAACAATAGCGTCCCGTCCCTGGAATTTAAAATCATAACGGTCTCCTTCATGCCATTTGCTTTTAGAAATACCGTTTTCTATTTTCCCTTGAACGGGAGTTGAGTAAAAGGATATTGCCAGCACCCAAAGCAGGCAAAAGAAATAAGGAAAACTTTTTATGTTCATAGCATTCTCATATACAGGTTATTAAAGAGAAAACCGAAGGACGAAATTATTTCTTCCAGCTTACTGTATGGAAAGAGTGAGGTGGCAGAGTCAATGTAACTTTCTGTCCCCCTATTTCAATGCTCATCGTCTCTTCTGTATCAGTCACATTGGCAACAATCACACTGACCGTGCCGTCCGGATTTACGAAAGCCAACATATTTTTATCTGACGGTGTTTCCAGCCTATAAGCACCTGTCTGCACAAAATGCCCTAAATGCTTCATCAGATAGAATTCCGGATTATACTTCACGGTTTGTTGCTTCTTGTCAATGGACACCATAGAATTCTGATTCCATCCCCAAGGACTGATGCCCGGAGTAGGAAGAATCATATTCCAATAGTGATAAGAATTGATGCCATTACTGAAATAGTGCTTCATCAGGTTCCATGTATATTCAGCATAATCCCATGAATTTGCTCCGTTACCACATTCAGTCTCGGTTTGCATCAAGTTCAGATTAGGATATTCACGATGGATAGTCGGAATAGCTTTCTTACCATCCCACTGGAAACCAACGCCTTTAATGTACTTAGCTGCCTGTTCATCCCGCAAAGCAGTGCGCACATAATCCGGATTGGATGTATTGATAGTTCCAAAATAAATATCAGTTTTGATATTTTCCCGCTCAAAAGTCGGTCCCAGATAATGCCCCAAGAAAAAAGTCAGATCTTCCGTGCGCCATTTACAACTGGGAAAGACCTGGTTGGAACAAGGCTCATTCTGGACATGAATACATTCCAGTGGCAATCCTTCGGCTTCATAGGCTTTGATAAAACGTGCAAAGTAATCGGCATACGTTTTCAGATATCCTTCCTCCATCCGGAAACCTGTACTGAACTCTGCTATAGCCTCGCGCGGAAGTAATCCATTCACATCTTTCTCTCCAGACGGACGAACCGCAGAAGCATAATGATTATTCGTCTTCATCCAAGCCGGAGGACACCAGGGAGAAGCCCAAATACGCAAGTCAGGATTTATCTGACGGGCAGCTTTAATATAAGGAATCAGAATATACCTGTCACGGTCGATATTGAAATTCACCAGGTTAAAGTCTCCCGCAACATCCGCAGAAGAGTAGAAACTCAGGGCAAAGTCATTGGCCCCCATCGGAAGACGGCAATAGTTAAAGCAAGCTCCATCTTTGCTGAAGATAGCTTGAAGAACAGCTTCACGATCTTCAGCCGACAAAGCATTCAGCGCATCCCACCCCATTTCATTGAAGCAGCCGCCTATACCCGTAATCAACTGTAAGCGTTGAGTCGGGTCAAGCACGATCTCTGCTCCGGTAGTTGCACGTTCCGGCTTTACCTTTTGTTTCACCCACGGAGAAGTCTGAGTGGTAGTATACCACTCGACTTTCTGCGCTGAAACAGTTCCACTCAACAGGAACAATAAAATCAGACTTATTAACCTCATAATCTATCTCATTTTCTTTGTTTCACCATCTGGATAGTTCCATCTTCATTGTAATAAAGTTTATCCACACAAATAGAACGTAGCCAATCATGATTGGATAAAGCACTGTTGTGATAAAATGCAAACCACTGACCTTTATATTCTACGATAGAGCCATGATTGGTATAGCTATCGGTAGGCTCCATATAGATACCCATAGATTTCCAAGGACCGAGCGGGTTATCACTGATAGCATAACGCATACGGTTGTCACCTTTCACGCCATCGTTCCAATTTTCATCGTGGTTATCGGAATAAGAGAGATAGTATTTTCCATTATATTTATGAACCCATGTAGCTTCGTGGAAGTCTTCCAGACCTTCCATTTCCTTCATTTCTCCATCCAGTTCCACCATATTATCTTTCAGCTTGCCGCCTTTACAAATCTGGCCGCCACCGTTATAGATATAAGCCTGACCGTCATCATCCACAAATACACAAGGGTCGATCAACGGGTCCATTCCTTCAATATATCCCTGCACAGTAAAGTTAGCAGCCGGTTCCTTGCTGGTAGCTACACCGATCTTCCAACTATTATTCCATTTCGTGTCACTGGGATGCGGGAAATAGAAATAGTACGTACCATCTTTGTAAGCACAGTCGGGAGCCCACATAAATCCGCCTTCTTTGCGCCCCCAGGGAACTTGTGATGAATTCAAAATTTCACCATGATCTGTCCAATTCACCATATCATCTGTAGAGAATACATGGTAACGGTCCATCAAATCGCAACCACGCGGAGGATCGATATCATGAGAAGCATATACATACAAACGTCCATCCGCCCATACATGTGCCGAAGGATCGGCTGTGTACATATGCGTGATAAATGGATTGGGAGCCATACTGTCAATACCAACTGTTTCTTCTTTTGCCGAATTACTTCTAGGTGACTGACAAGAGAACATAGATCCTACCAGGAATAATGCAAAAATAGAATAAAAATGTTTTTTCATAAGTAATGTGTTTTATATTAGTAATTAATAGCAACCGTTGCTATCGATAATCGATTGTAGCTTTATAAGTTTCCCCTTTCTTCAACTGAATAGTACGATCATACGTCTGACCGGCTTTCATTCTTATTTTCCGGTCTTTCGCTGAATACAAGGTTACAGACACCTTATTTTGTGAAAGATTCCATGAAAGATGTTCGATGGTAACTCCGCAACGAGTCTTTATTCCACCAATGCTACCTTGCCGGATACCATCCACCAAAGCTGGTAATAAATCAACACCTTCTTCATTGGAGCCAACCAGCATTTCTATCAGTACCCCGGGTACGGCATGACAAACATCAGTACAGAAAGTACCATGGTTCGGATAATGTGCGGTAGACAAACTGTTATAATAGAAATCCTTCTGAGTAAGCGTCATCATTTTCTTCTTTAGCGAAAAGGCATCATGCAGTCCGGCAGCAATCAAGGCAGCGTGAAGATAGCCGTGACCGGCATTCTCGTAATTGTATTGATCACGCATTTGCAATGCCCTGTGAGCAGCCTTGTAAAGTTCCGGTGTCTTATCTTCCGAGAATTCCCGATAGGGCCATACCATCATCAAATGACTGGAATGACGATGATTATAGCTCTCTTCAAGTCCCGGCCAGCCCCACTCTTTGATGGCGCCATCCTTATTAATCCGATAGGGAGGCAATTCATTCAATAAGCGTTGCCAACGGACTTTACCACCATTTATACCCTGTTCTTCACCCAATAAATCGCATACCTTAACCAATGTAGACAGCAGAAAACGGGCTCCGGAAAGATCAAAAGCGGAATTATTAAGCAAAGATACCCGCAAATTGGACGGCTGGTTTTCCGGTGAAACAGATCCTGCAATAATGTAGTGTCCTTCCTCATCCTTGTACCTCAGGAAGTCTTCATAAAAATCTCCCATACACTTCAGCAAAGGGAACAAACGATTTTTCAGGAAGCCTTGATCTTCCGTTATCAGATAGTGTTCCCAGAAAGGATAAAGTAACCAGGCTTCTTCACCTGTCGCATAATGGTAAGGGTAGAAATCATTGATAGAGGCCATTAGTCCTGAAGAAAGTCCGGGTGTGTTTCCACAGGCCAACATTCCCCGACAACCCAATAGTTTGGCAGCATTGGTTTCAAAGTCTTTCCGCCACACCTCATTCAGATGGAAATAGCCTTCCATCACTTCAGGCATGGCACCCGTATTGCCACCACTGACTTGCAGATTCAGATTGGCATCCAAATGATAGTAACCACCCCATCCGGCATTACAGTCGCCAGTCCAGATTCCTAACAAATCAGGAGGAGTCAGTTCGTTTCCAGAAGATAGGAAATGATACCTTCCGGCATCAAAGATACGCTCCCACAAAGCCAGTACAGGCTGGTCGGTATTCTTTTGCTTCTCCAACAGCTCTTCGTTAGATAGTGAGCGTTCCTGAAGAGTCGCGCCCAAATCAATCCGCACCCGATTATAAATAGAGGTGTGGAGAGCTTTATGAGCTTTCAATAATCCATTATAATTGGCACGAATCGCATTGAGTCCTTTTTTCAGAAGTCCTTTATTCCATTCAGCCTCACAATTCTCCGGATACTTTTGAGTTCGGGACAGTAAAAGGATTTCCGAGGCATCCTTTATGTATAAGGTATCGTTACGCAAAAAAGAAGAGCCACCTTTCTGTTTCACGCGAATACCTCCTTCATAGCCTATGGTATCCATAGGTGCAGCATAGTTCACACGGATATTCAGATAGTCTTTCGTATGCAGACATTTTGTTTTCAGTCCTTTCGGGAAATTCATCTCTGCGGGCATTTGCAAACTGATAGCACAATTTAGTTTACCAGCAGAGGATGCCTGTAGCTCGAAGACTGCAACATCGGCATCTCTTGAAACAAACGACCGACGCTTCCATGCTCCACGCTCATCACTCCACTGGACAGTAATTTCACCGGTTTCATAATTACAAATACGGCGATAATCTCTTACCGCTCCGGAAGCATCCATATCTATTTTAAGTGCAAAGCCCGGATGTCTTCCACCCTCTCCCCCGTCCTGCCAATGCGAGGTACGGACAGCCAAATCATTCGCTTCTTTAAACTTCCCGGTTGCGCAGTACTTCTTTATCAAATCAAGCGTATCACGGGGAACCTCCGCAAACGTGCGCGGGTTCTGCCGTGGAAAGTTGAAAGAGCGATCATTGAATACCACCGTTTCGTGCAAAGGATTTCCAAAAACCATGATACCCATCTTACCGTTACCTGCCAGCAGAGCTTCCTGCCACTTCGCATAAGTCTCAGGAAAATGAATGGAATATCCTTGACGTACAGCCGACTGAGCGCATACTCCCAGCGATGCTATACCGATTAATATGGAGTATAGTATCTTTTTGTTCCACATAATGACCTTATTTATTTCAGTGTGAGTAATCTGCTGCGCTTTAAATTATACCCTTCAGCAGAAATGGCGACTTTTCCCCGGGATACATATTCCACCGTTACCGTTCTCTTCTCTCCCGGTAACAGGTTAAAATAGCCGTCGGAAGCATAAGCCGGCAAAATACGTTTATCTGTATCCGCCTCACGGACATTGAGTTTCAGAGCGAGGGCAGGCATTGCTCCGGTGTTCTGTAATTCTATTTGTATCTGACTCTCCTTTTGCCGGATTAGTTTACAGTTTATGGAAGCTTCTTCCAAAGCATTGAATCCCTGGAAATCACCCTCACCGTTATCTTGCCAATAATCATTGATCGAAATAACCTTGCCACGCTTATCCTGAAGTATCAAGCGTTCCATATATACTCCGGATGCAGAAATTGGTTTATCTTGTACGAAGCACTCGGTCAATCCATTAGCCAATACATTCAGCTTGGAAGTGCGTTTAAACAATGACTTACCTTCAAGGGAATAAACTTCATATATAACTTTAGCCCCCTTTATTTCTTTTAAAGAAGTATTTACAACAACTACTTTCTGATCATCCAGATTCTTCTGAATATGAATCGGCTCACACGCTTTACGGCATCCATAGAAAGAACCGAAAGTTTCATAATCCCAGGAATAAATCTGCCAAACCATACTGGGCCAAGCCGGGTGACTCATCCACAGCAACAGCCCACTTGTGCTATTCCACATTTTACTGTTCCAAGCTTCCATCATGGCGCGGTGACTGTCGTAATTGACAATCTGTGCTTTCCGGCTAAAATCTTTCAGGTCCGTCGGCTTTCCATATTTCCGGTCTATCGCCTCCATAAATTCTCTTTGCCCACCATGTAAATCATGGTAATACCACACATCACTAATGGGCCAGGCATCTTTCACATCCATCATAGCCAGGATGGATTCTTCCGTAGGAATGGAAGTTGAACCTTGTTCCGTATTGAACCCATGTGCCCGATCGCGATAGTAATCCACCGGATTCTTATGATAGTTCCATGGTCCGCTTGGTCTCAGGTTGCAATGGGTAGAATTCGGACTGTAATAACGGGTACCGTCTTTCTCGGCAATCATCTTTGCCAGATGTTCTTCGATATAAACAGGTGCAAAGCCTTCATTCCGGGGATTCCAAAAAGCAATGGAAGGATGATTGCGGAAACGTACCACTACATCTTCTGCATTCCGTAAGAATAGGTTATCATCATTTATCGGCATATTGTAGCCTTGCGTACTCAGCCAGAAGTCATTGAAAACCAGCATACCATATTCATCACACAATTCATAGAAGTTCTCTTCCGTACTCTCGCCCGTCCAGTTGCGGATCATATTAAAGTTCGCTTCCTTGTGCAACCGGAAATAAGGTTCAAGATGTTCACGCGAAACGCGCTTCATGGCATCATCCATTCCCCAGTTTCCTCCTTTACAGAAGATACGCTTGCCGTTGACTTTTATAACCATATAATGCTGCATGGCTTTGTCGGGTGCCGGCACAAGAATATCAGAAGAAACATTCTTTTTCAGACGAGGCATACACATGCCTCCTTCTATATATTTGCGGTTTATATTATCAAAGATAGGTTCGCCCTGCCCCATAACCATCGGACGATATTCCACCCGGCGGATAGAGTCATCGGGGAAACAAACTTCCAATTCATAAGAAAGCTCACGGACTCCGAAACGAACTTTCTTAGAATCAGAGGATACGCCTTTTTCCGCTACAACCACATCCATCGTATAAAGCTCCTGACGACCGTAATTATTCGGCCACCACAAACGGGGAGACTTCAGTTCCAATGTCTTGTGAACATCCGGAGTAAAGACAACCGTTTTCCGCTCCTTCGGTGCAAGGTTTACTTCCTGAGTCACCTTTTTTCCTTCAAGATTCAGGTCAACGGATACTTGTTTGGCTATCGGTTGCAGGTTCTCCACTTCCGTACGTACGGTAATTTCAGCGACCGTAGTATCTGGTAATGCCAGATGAGTAACTACCTGCGTATCATGCAGACGGATGCCGTTCGTGAAACGTAAATGTACATCCTGCCAGATTCCTATATTCCGGTCACGGATACCAGGCACCCAGTCCCAGCCCTCTGAAGAAATAAAGGTAGGTCCGTCCAAACACAATTGTCCGCCATTCATACCGTTTCCGGCGGATGGAGATTGTTCGTGAGGAATTCCTGGGTTAGGCGGTGGAAGAATACGAACAACCAACGTATTCTTGCCATCCACCAAATGATCCGTTGCGTTAAATTCACCCCGGATAAAAGCACCTTTCATTGTACCCAGGCATACATCGTTCAGCCATATCTCGGCTTGATAATTGATACCTTTGAAAACCAGCCAGGCTTCCCGGCCTTCTGTAGGAACAGGTGAATTGAATTCCAAACGATACCACCAATCCATCCTGCACAGAGTGTCGGGAATTGCCAGATTATTCAGTCCATAATAAGGATCGGGATACACCCCCTGATCCACTAAAGTAGTCAATACAGTACCCGGAACGGTTGCATTATACCATCCATTTTTGCCATCTGTCAGTTTCCAGCCCCGGTTCAACAGGAAATCATTCTCCCCAATCTTCTCTACCACCGCTTCCACCGGTGTCTGCGTTTTCGGGGTGGGCATCATGATTTGCGCTTTCGACTTCGGTAACGTCTCTTTCGGCTGAGGATGAGTCAATCCCCAATTTGCCACATTCTGCGCTACCAATGAAGTAGCACAACCCAATAAGAGACAAAATATCCACTGAAATTTGGCATTCCGTTCCATACTTATTTATTTTTCCGAGTGAGACATTGGATAATTATCTTTCTGTAATACCGAAACCACTTTCTGTAAACGAATATCAGCAGAAGAAGCACCTACCATGATCGTATAATCACCGGAAGGATAAACAAACTTGCCTTTCGCTTCATCCCAATAGCGTAACAGATCTTTACGTAATTTCAAAGTCATTTTTTTGTTTTCACCACTCTTCAATGCGACACGCTCAAAACCTTTCAGTTCTTTGACAGGCATTACTTCATCCCGTTCAGGCAACTTCACGTATACTTGAGCAACCTCATCACCTGCATATTTACCTGCATTCTTCAGTTGGAAGGAAACATTTATTTCCTCTTCACCATCTGCCACTTGCAGGTTGGAATACTTGAATGTGGTATAACTTAAACCATAACCGAAAGGATACAGGACATCCCCTTTGAAGTATTTATAAGTACGTCCCTTAGTTATATCATAATCATCAAACGGAGGGAGTTCATCCAGACTTCTGTAATAGGTCAAGGGCAGACGGCCACCCGGATTATAATCACCGAACAGGACTTCCGCTACAGCTTTACCTCCGCTTTCACCGGGATACCAAGCATTCACAATGGCTGGAACATGTTCATCCATCCAGTTGACAGCCAACGAACTGCCGGCAACCAATACAACAACGATATTCGGATTTACTTTGTAAATTTCCTGCAAGAACTCCATCTGGTCTGCCGGAAGCTGAATATCATATCTATCTTGTCCTTCACGTTCTATCGACTTATTGATTCCTAATACGGCAACTACCGTCTCACACTCACGCACCGCTTTTCCTGCTTCACCATACAAATCCAAGCGAGTGACTTTGCCAACCTGGGGAACCCGCCATTGCAGTCTCGCTACAGCATAATCACGATTGTCATAGTACTCTGCTTTCAACTGGTAATCTTTTCCGGCTTCCAGATAAATAGTAGCGGTATCAGTCCGGACAGCATGTCCCCGCCATGCATCAATCAGCATTTTTCCATCAATGCTCAAGCGACAACCATCATCCGATGTGAAACTAAGTGTATATTGTCCGGTAACCGTAGGACGCAATTTTCCTGTCCAGCGAACTGACAAAGGAGATTTAGGTAAGAAAGGATCGGGTGCCTGGTTGGCTGGCTCAAAGTTAATCCATTCTTCTTTGCGCACTTTCGGAGTCCCCTGTAACTTGGTATTGTCAAAATACTCGGCCTTCAATCCTTCCGGAAAATTGACTCCCTGTATGAGTTCCATACCGTCTACAGCTGATTTCCAAGGAGCATATACCACTTTCACACCATCGCCTACTCTATCTTTGATACCCTGCAACACTGAGATCGGAGCAATCACTGGCGAACCACTATAATCTCCAAACTCACAATTACCGGCATTGATGCCTACCACAGCTATTGATTTCACCTTTTTGGCATTAAGCGGCAACATTTTCTTCTGATTCTTAAGCAATACAATACATTCACGTGCTGCATTCAAAGCTACTTCCTGATGCTTTGCCGACCCTATCACAGCCGGAGATATTTTCGTATAAGGATTCTTTTCTCCGCTATCGAACAACCCCAACTGCATACGTGCCCGTAACACACGATAGGCAGCCGAATCTATATCAGCATTCGTAACCATATATTGACGGTAAGCACTCAACAAAGGCTCATCAAATACATCATCACCACATTCCAAGTCTAAGCCTGCTTTTATGGAAAGGGTAGCCGCAGCCTCTTTAGTCTTCACATATTTATGTGCATTCACCAACAAGGAAGGTCCACCGCAATCGGAAACCACATATCCTTTGAATCCCCAGTCCTCACGAAGTACTTTCGTCAATAACCAGGCGTTCAAGGTACAAGGCACATCATTCAGCGCATTATACGCTGACATGATGGAAGCTGATTTACCATCCTTCACGCACGCTTCAAAAGCCGGAAGGTAATATTCACGTAACTGTTTTTCTGAAATCTGCGGATTACATACAAAACGATTATGTTCTTCATTATTGGCTGCGAAATGCTTAGGAGTCGACACAATCTTCAGATAACGGTCATCATCGCCTTGCAGGCCTTTCACAAAAGCAGTACCCATGACACCACTTAAATAGGGGTCTTCTCCGTAAGTTTCCGGAGTACGTCCCCAGCGTGGGTCACGCGCCATATTCACTGTAGGAGACCAGAAGGTCAACAAGTCACTAAA
Source organism: Bacteroides sp. AM16-24 (assembly GCF_003471885.1). Taxonomy (NCBI): domain Bacteria; kingdom Pseudomonadati; phylum Bacteroidota; class Bacteroidia; order Bacteroidales; family Bacteroidaceae; genus Bacteroides; species Bacteroides sp. AM16-24. The sequence goes on along the minus strand of NZ_QRKI01000006.1, from coordinate 271,781 downwards.
CTGATTTTTTTGTTCCCGTCCCTGATCCAGTTCGTTCCAACGAGCACGTGCCTCATCAGAAATAACCGTAGCCACCTGCAATTGCAATTCCGGATTCCAGGTTGCCGCCAGTCCGATAGCCTGCGGGAAAACGGTAAAGCGTCCCGGACGAACCACTCCGTGAAGCGCTTCGTTACCGTGGTAATATTTGGGAATATCCAAACGGGGAATACCCGGAGAGGTTGCACGCAACAGGCTGATTTTTTCTTCAACCGTCAAGCGTGATAATAGATCCATGATGCGCTCATGCATCGGCGCTTTCTCATCTTTATATAGCTCTTGAGCCTGTGCCACTCCGGCACAGGCAATTAGAGCGAATAATCCTGTAAATACAATCTTTTTTAGTGTTCTCATGGTTTTTCCTATTGACTTATTATACCTTATTGTTTTTCTGCAGATGGAGGTACTGCATCGCCTGCGCTACCCCATGTTTTATTAGGCCTGCTGCCCATCACCAATACCAATTTTCCACCTTCTTTTATGTCGTCATGACTAAACCAGGGTTTATTCCATTCTTTTCCGTTCAATGTTGCAGACTGAATGTATTTGTTTTCATCCGATGCACCTTGTGCCTCTATCTCAAATACCTTTCCATTGCTCAACATTACCTTAGCCTTAGTAAACAAAGGGCTGCCGATATTATAAGACGGAGAACCCGGAGTTACCGGATAGAAACCTAAAGAAGAGAAAACTACAAATGCTGACATACCGCCACCGTCTTCATCACCCGGTAATCCCATCAAGTCGTTACGGAACCAAGTCTTCAGCAACTGACGAATACGTTTCTGTGTCTTCCAAGGCTGACCCGCATAATTATACAGATAAGGAATATGCAGAGAGGGTTCATTGGCCATTGAGAATTGTCCCACATTTCCGGTATGGTCCGGTATCTGTGCATAGAAAGCATATTTACCACGTCCCAACGGTTCACGGAAGGTCTGATCCAAGTTCGCAATAAACTGTTGGTTACCTCCCATCAGATCAATCAGATCAGCTACATTGTGAGGAACATCCCAACGATAAACCCAACCATTATTCTCACCATAATATTCACGGGCACCCATACCTCCGGAGAAACGATAATCGAATGGTTCGATCCATTTACCATTCTTATCCTTCGGATGGAAGAAAGCTGTTTCTGCATTATACACATTACGGTAATTATGAGCACATTGTAGATAATGAGCAGCATCTTCTTTTTTTCCCAACATATCGGCTATGCGCGACAAACACCACTGGTCATAGGAAGTTCCCAACGTTACTGCAATTGGCTGACGCTTTTCGAAATGATGTACATTCGGGTCTGTTTCTTTTTCTCCTTCCTGAAGTGCAGGGATATATCCGTTCTTCTTATAGAAATCATCAATCCAACCAGCAGCAGCACCCGACCACGGAGCCAATGTCTTTTCTTCAATACCTTTACGGCAAGCTTCATAGGCTTTAGCCAAATCGAATTGTAAGCCTTTAGCAGCCGCATCCGCTACGGTTGCCACAGCATGATTAGAGTTCATACGACGAGAGTCACCTGTAATCTCAGGGAAAGTTGGCATCCACATATCTCCCATCTGTTCCGCCATGCGCAAATAAGAGTCAATCACATTCTTTTCTGTTCCTTCATCAATCAAAAGACGCAAAGGATGGGCAGCACGGTAAGTATCCCAAATCCAATCGTCTGTGTAGAACGGCTCACCATTATCTTCGTGTATCTTTCCGTCGAATGCACTGAAATAACGACCGCCTTCGCTGATACAAACCGGACGTTCGAATACACGGTAAAGCGATGTATAAAGAACCTGTTTATCTGTCTCACTGCCACCTTCTACCTGAATATCGCTCAATGCTTTATCCCAGATCTGACGTCCCTTTTCTGCTAAAGCCTGCAGATTATAATCAGGCAATTCACGTTGCAGGTTTTTCTTGGCTTGTTCTTCACTTATAAATGAAATTCCATAGCGCAAGTTGACTGTTTTTGTTCCGTCTGCAAAGTGCATTACAGCACAGGCATTACGTCCTTCTGCTTCTTTCTTGTCTGCATCTATTTTGCCATCAGCCAGAATACCTGTTTCTATAGGGGCAACGTCCGATTCTATATACAGGTAAACCCGCGTATTATTCTCCAGTTGCTGATAACCGCTCACAAAACCGTCACCTGCCTTGATAGCACCGTTACGCGAATTGATCATCATGTATACAGGCTTATCCTGCTGACTATAATCTATCTGATAAAGAGCCGACTGATGAGAAGGTGCATACTTCACTTTAATTTCCTCGTCATCGAGAACCACCTCATAATAATAAGGTTTCAACTTCTCATCATCATAGCTATAAGCTATAACCGGACGAAGTTTATCTCCCTGATACGGACTCAGATTGAAAGCAGAACTACCACGATGACTAGTCACAATCAAAGGAAGACCTTTCAACTGATCTGTTGTATAATCCGCCCGTTCGGGATAGACACGAAGCATACTATTCGGCAGGTGAATAGTCGGGAAAGTAGGCACCAGCAAGTGACTGATATTTCCCATGTAAGGATTCACATAGTCCACCGGGCCTTTCACGGCGGCTACTTGGTTTTGTACTCCACTACAAGCGCCCAACATGGAAACTAAAGCTACAGAAGCCAGGCAATGTGTAATTTTCATAATATAACAGTTTTAGTTTATATTTATTTCTTGAAGGCAAATGTAAAGCTCAGCACTTTCCCTTTCAATTAAAAAAGACTTAATCGCTAATTAAATTTGAATAAAGTGGCTAATTTGTCTACTATTTAATCATCTTTTCAATCAATTCTACTAATTTCTTCGGGTTTTCAGGAGTAATCGGATAATGCCCACGTCCAGCATCAATGATTACTGTCATCTTGCCTGCATAGCGTTTTTTAGCTTCACCAGTCTGAGTCTTCAAATTAGGATCCAGACTCCCGCAAGCGTGCAGAATAGGAACCTTCGCCTCGGCAAGCGGTTTCAGATTATCCAATGGCTGAATCTTCGCTAAAGAAGAACGCAAAATAGGATTTTCCCCATAGATTCCGGCTATCTTATCAGGGTTCTCAATAGCCCAGGCATAAACTTCTCCTGTCGCACCTCCACGACCGGCTACAACCGGATGTGCTGCAAATCCCTTACTCACAAGATAATTGTATGCAATGCTCCACTGGTCAAATAAAGGACCATCAGCATTATAAGCAATGGGAGCAACCACTATGTGAAAACCACGTGCAAGCAATCCCAAATCTACAGCAGAATTACCATCCGGCTGATCGCAACGGAAAATCCAAGGATTTCCGGCAGCAGGTTTCTCAGGAGCGATAACCGTAACCAGTCCTTCCACACCTTCCAATGAGAACATATATTTATTATAATTACCTGTAAAATAAGGTCCCCATGAGGTAATCCAGAGTTTATCATATTCAGCATACGAATAAATAGGATCTGTACTGTAGAAATTACTTTTTTTGTATTTATCGGGCAGAAATGCAGGCTTCTCAGCCGGTTTTTCCTTATAAGCCTGTTCGACAAAATCCGCAATAATATTCGGATCCTGCAAGCTGTGCGGATGATGTGCCGTACCGTCTTTGATCAAAACCGACATACGCCCACCATTACCTTGATAAACACCTTGAATGGCATAAGTATTATTGAGTATAGGGTCAATGCTACCACAGATATTCAAGATAGGGACATCCTGTCTGGCAAGTTTATCCATTCCCATCAAACTTTTTTGTGAAAGTCCGGGATTATCGGCACAAATAGCCAGAACTTTATCAGGATGTTCTGTCCCCCAAGTAAAAGAATTAGCTCCGCCACGACTCATACCAATAAACGCAGGTTTAGGAAAAAGGCCGTGCTCATTCACCAGGAAATTATACCATACTTCCCATGTCTGATCGGGATCGGTAGTGATGTAAACAATATGAAAGCCACGCTTCAATAACTCAATTTCCGCTTGTGGCTGATGATCCCAATAACAACCACGCCATGACCATGGATTACCTTCAGCAGCCTGTTTCGGGACAACGACAATGCATCTACGCATTCCTTTTTCCGGACCCGCAACACCTGCTCCTTCACGTTGTGTTGCCTTGATAGATTTAATTTGGAATGTTGTTTCACTCATTACAAAATCGTAGCGGTCGAAGCCGTGCCAATCCGTCTTCTCACCGGTAAAAGACTGAGCCCTTACGGACATCGCTACAAGAGAAAAAAGGAAGAGAAAAAATAAGTTCTTCATCGTATTACTCATTAAATTCAAGTTAATCAATTAAGTCTGACAGACTTTCATTGTATAGCATAGGGCAATACCCTATGCTACATTTTTTATCCTGCCAATCTAACTTCTATTTGTTTCCGCGGGTCTGCTTTACGACCTGTATGGTTCCATCCGAATTATAGAACAACTTATCTACACAAACCGAACGTAGATTTCCCTGTCCTGAAAAATCAGAAGTGTGATAGAAGGCATACCATTGACCTTTATACTTTACAATAGAACCATGACTTGTGTCACAAGTGGTCGGTTCCAGATAAATCCCCTCATACTTCCATGGACCTAACGGAGAATCGCTTGTTGCATACCTCAAACGATTGGCACCCGGGTTATTATCCGCATACGATAGATAGTACTTACCATTGTATTTATGTATCCAGGTCGCTTCATGGAAATCACTCAAGCCAGTCATCGGTTTAACCTCTCCGTCCAATTTCGTCCAGTCATCTTTCCGTAACTTACCACCATAGCATTTACCTCCACCTCCATTATAAATGTAAGGTTGCCCATCCTCATCTATAAATACGCAAGGGTCAATTTCCGGAGGCATACCCTCGATATAACCTCTTACACGGAATTCCTTATTCGGATACTTACTGGTAGCTACTCCCACCCGCCAGGTACTATTCCAATTAGCAGCATTGGCCGGGTGCGGAAAGTAGAAATAATAGGTTTGATTCTCCGGATTATAAGCACAATCGGGAGCCCACATGAAGCCATCACACCCCCAACCATTATGTTTTCGCACTGTGGCTGCATTCATTATCTCCCCATGATCGGTCCAATTCACCATATCTTCCGTAGAAAAAACATGATAGCGATCCATGCGGTCGCATCCAAGTGCAGGCTCCATATCATGCGAAGCATACACATAAAGTACTTCTTTCCCATCAATGTTCCATACATGCGCAGAAGCATCAGCTGTGTAAAGGGGTCCCTTTATCCAACTATTGTACATCGGTGACTCCCACTCTACAAACAGGGGATTACTCATTGCTTTCGTAACAGGGTAAGTGAAAGAATTAGAAATATCTTCCAACTCACCTGTACGCGTTAAAACGAACTTATCGATGTTTCCCGGTGTATTGGCACAATACTTCAGTACATGTTTCCCTTTAGTCAGCTGGATTCCATTAGCTTTCACTTTATGGCTAAAATCCGTCCATCCCCCAAGAGGCATATCTATACTGCGGCTTGCACCCCGACCATCTACCTCAAAGTAAAAACTTCCCTCCGATCCGTCCCCTTTCACACAGAATGTTTCAATGGCATAGGCACCATCCTCATCTACCTCAATCGTATAACACATCCATTCACCTGGCTGTACATCACCGATATAATAACCTCCGGAAGCCTTACTTTCTGCACGAACATCAACGGCGTGGGAACCTCTGTACCCCACATCAGCCAGTTTAGAGTCGCTCTCATAATAGACCACATTCTGTGCTCCTTCATCAAAGTCTTCCGCTTCTACAGTGCCGGGCACGCGGTGCGGACCTTTATAGGCCGTTCCTTTATAAGCTTTCAGATATTCTTCCGAATCATAGTCCATATCATAATCGTACTCATACGGCCCATCAGGAACCGGAGGATCTACCTCTGGCACTTCAGGGGGAACTTCTGGAGGTATTTCCCCCGGCGTATCTTTATCGCTGCAAGCTGTAAGAGCAAGTGCAGCAATAAAGAAACCCAACTTCAACAGATGAATAAATAGACGCATACAAATTTATTTTGTTTGTTCTACTACTTTGATAGTTCCATCCGGATTATAGTATAGCTTGTCTACACAAATAGAGCGAAGGTTTCCCCTTCCGGAAATAGAACAGTTATGATAGAAAGCATACCATTCACCGTTATATTCAGCTATAGATCCATGACTTGTATCGCAACCTGTCGGTTCCAGATAAACACCCTGATATGTCCACGGTCCTAGCGGTGAATTACTAGTTGCATAATTTAAACGGTTAGCCCCTTTGCCATTCTCCGCATGGTTATCAGCATAGGACAAATAGTACACACCGTCTTTTTTATGTACCCAAGCAGCCTCATGAAAATCTTTCAGCCCCTCCATAGCACGCAGCGGTTCTGCCAGTTCCATCATATTATCCTTCATTTTGGCACCCACACAACGACCTCCACCGCCATAGTAGAAGTAAGCCTGATCATCATCATCCACAAAGACGCAGGGATCTATCATGGCAAAGCAATCGTCTTCCATTCCTATCATGTCAATATACTTGTCCTGTACAGTGAAGTCTTTGGCAGGATGTTTACTGGTAGCTATACCCACTCTCCAGGTATTGTTCCAGTCATCACCACTCGGATGCGGAAAGTAAAAATAATAAGTACCATTCCTATATGCACAATCGGGTGCCCACATGAAGCCACCATCTTTACGTCCCCAAGACACTTGCGAAGAGTTCAATATTTCACCATGATCCGTCCAGTTCACCATGTCATCCGTAGAGAATACATGATAGCGGTCCATTAAATCGCATCCACGCGGAGGATCAATATCATGAGAAGCATAAACATACAGACGTCCGTCTTCCCATACATGGGCAGAAGGATCAGCTGTATACATGTGAGTAATGAAAGGATTCGGACCTAAAGTAACCGTTTTAGCTTGCTTCTGGTTGTTGCAACTCATCAATGTCAACGACAAAGCAGCCAAGGTAATCAAATAATTTTTCATACGCTTTTTTATAGTTTTTATAGTTAATATGAGCAAAATTAGAGTTGCATGATTAACAAAGCTCTTAATTTCAACTTAATAATTCGCTGTTTTTTTCGATTTTCTATTTCGCATCCCGCCGGGGCATCTCAAAGCTCAGCGGCTTCTCACGACGAAGCATCTTTGCCGCCTCACCCGTCAGCCACAGGTAATGATCGGATGGCATCCCATCCATACCCACAAACTTGACTTCTTTTCCCACCGGAGGATTATCTGTACACTTGAAAATGGCAGTACCTTCATTCACTTCATCGAACATAGCTACATACAGCATCGTAGCCCCTGCATTGATTGCCGTAGAAATCTGTTGCCAATAGAAGCGTCCGCCCTGACGGGGAATAGAACCGGAAGGTTTCACATCATCCTTAAAAGCATGGCGGCTCAGATTATGCCAACTGAATCCCGGAGTCACACAAGGCACATAACCGATATTATTCTCTTTGCACCAAGCTATATCATCGAGAATAACATCCCGATAACGGTCCATATCATTGTGGAGCAACGGAGTAAAGCGCTGCACCATCCATGGCAGAACAATATCCGCCTGTCTGATAAGCTCGTGCAAGTAAGGATCATGTACGCAATCGGCATTCAGGTCTCTCCAGAAAGTAGGTACTCCCAACATAACGCTACAACCACCGTATTCCGGATCATTTTTGAGGAAATCAATAAAACGTTCCAAACCGATATTACGAATATCATACGGACGATCAGGAAAACCGACACCCCAGATAGTAACCAACGGTTTGCCATTATAAAAGACATAAGTCTGTTCACCTGTCTGATTAGTTACACGCAGCGAATCAACCAGATATTTCCAGTCGTCAATCAACATGGAGCAATCTTCACCTTTAGCTGCCAGGCCGGACAAATCATACATAACCCCAATAGCACGTCCATATTTTGAAGCCGCCTTCATGGCATGCTTCAGCACTGTGCTCCGCCTGCGTGCTTCCGGACGGGCAGCCCCGAAGAAACGTTGCATGAATACACCATCCAACCCATACTCCTTCATCCACTTGAAATGCAGATCTACCGTGCTCTCATCCGTAGAACAGAAAAAGCGGGCAGTAGAACCATCTGCCAATTTCTGTCCCGTCGGATATGTTTTCTCATACTCACTCACATCCGGCCACATATCTATGCGGACACTGTTCTCATCCGGGTACATTACCCCTTTCCTCGGTTGGTGAAACCAACCTTGATACCCAGCCATAACCAAACCTTTGTAAGATGGATATTTAGTATTCTTAGAATGTTTGGGTGCTGCATTCAGACTCCCGAACAAGAAAAAAACGAGCAATAGTAAAAAGCATTTCTTCATGGTAGCAATAATTTAATTAGGTATTTAATATTTCAGTTGTTATTATTTGTTCCAAAGTTCTTTGATTGTTTCTTCCTGAGAGTATCCAAAGGGACATGCTTCACTTCTCATATTGGCACGATAGTTACCTTCGGTTTGATTCGGACAGGTTATCATCCGGCAACCGGGCATTTCCAGATGCCCATTCGGGTCGGTACGATGTATCCAATGATACGCATACGTCAACCACTCATTCCGGTAATCTTCCGGTTGCAGGGACAGCCAGGAAATTTCGTCCCATCCCCATACAAAATGGGAGTTCAGATCCGCCACATTCGCTTCTTTCCCCCTGCCATAATTATCAAACTCCACGAGATATGGCAGATGCTCGCATTTCCATCCGCTAGGGGAAATACACCCTTTGCTCTTTTTATAAAGAGCATCCAGATGATTCACAGCAAGTTCAGCTTTATAGGGTTCAGAAGGAATTTCCTTGATGCGAAGCGGGAAAGAATTGAAGTCGAGCAAGCTCACCCCATTCCTTACCATTCCTCCATAAGGAGTATGGGCATCCAGCAACACCCAGTGACGGCGGGCATGAGTACGCGCATACTCACGTATTTTAGTAATGACACGAGTCCAGGAATCCCGTTCCGGATCATTCATTCCAATCAACTCGATCTGCCCAAGATGAAAAGCCTCGCAACCGACATTGATGTAAGAACAAGCAAGATAATAGAACCAAAGTTGAGTTTCCTGTCGACTAATATCCGGTACACTACTGCCTTTACGCCAATGATCGACCAGAAGCCCTTCTTTATTCAGCATATCAACATAAGAAAAGTTACGTGATTCAACCGGCAATCCATACCCCTTAAACACCCAATCGGGTATCTTCACCTGATTCACCTCCTCTGTAACGATCTCAAACAGGCACCCCTGAAGGATTATATCAGGGTCATAGGCGTGCAATTCACCAGCAAATGCTTTCGCTTTACTCCAGAATTCAGGTTTGTTCAACAAGCTTTCGCCTCCCCACCGGTAAATGGAACGACCGATAAACTTTGCTCCGATATCCTTGACCATACGCATATCATCGGCATGATAAGAATACACTCTACGTCCTTCCGGTTTATCTGGCATCAACAGATAGACCATTGTAATGGAACGCTCCAGATAATTTTCCAACACCTGCCGGGAAATGCCTCTCTCATCGAAACTGTACTCCTTCCCCTGCCCCCACATGGAACAAGGGCAAAAGAGAATCAATATAATAAAATTATATATAATATTTTTCATAATAGCCAGTTAATAGGTTTACCAAGCACTCCGTTCCCGATAGAAGGGTACCGGTTCGGATGTATACTCTATTTGTTTGGTCAGGTAAGGCAACACACGCATTTCCGTAATCGGTTCGGTATCATAGTTCTGATTACCGGTCAGCGTTGCAGCGAATAAAGCGATACCTGCATCTTTGGGCAGAACCAGCATTCGGGCATTTGCCGGAATATCTAAACATACCTTGTACAGATAAGCAAAGTTATAAGAGTCATTTCCTTTGTGTGCACTATGTTTATGATTGGCAATATAACCGATAGAAGCATCTTTGATATATCCCTCACTTTCGCCTTTCCATCCCCACTGTCCATAGAAACCGGAATAATAAGGCACATTTACCTGATAAGGCTTATCATCCACCAGGAAAGTAGCCCGACGGTCATCCTTTACAGAAGTCACCAGAAGAAATAGTTTATCCATGCCATGATGCTCAGGCAAAAGAATGGTATCCCCATTCGCCCGGACGTAATTGAAAATAGCAGGATCATTCTGTATACTGAATTCAACCCCATCCGAAAGGATCTTTTCGGGCATCAGTTCGGCTGCCAGTGAATTACCTTGCCTGTCGAAATTACCAGCACGATTAAACTCATCAGTTGTTAAGGCTACCGCATTATAGGGCAGTTCCAATGGTTGGCATTCAGGAACCGTCAGCAAAGGCTTTTGTTTGAATGTAACCCTAAATGTGCGGGGTTGAAAAGCTTTACCACTGACTATCAGCCTATTACCAGAGAAAGTAACTTCACCTTTTTCTTCCTCTATTCCGTTTACTTCTTTGGCATTTTCAATATCAGATGCAAACTCTATATAAGCTTGATCGTAAGAACTGCCATAGATCTCATTGATACGAACAATATATCCGCGTCCATCTTCCGCTTTTTTAATAGCTTTCACAGCAACCTGAGGACGGTCTGTACGGGCAAATGAATAAAAACGCCCCAATTTACCCGCATGCTTAGTAGTGGTAAAAGCCAACAGGGGCTGATTGAAATTCTCCGCCTTCCAGGCAATGCCTGCTTGAGCAGCATCCTCTTTATGTCCCACAATGGCATAACGGAAAGCATGATGTCCATGATCCTGATGATCCTGATATGTATAATGCTTACCGGGTTGAGGAGTATGAAGCAATGTCAGACGGATGGTATTATTATCAGGCTTATCCCATCCATATTTAGATTCATTCAAAATGGAGATGCCATAAGACGCATCATCGGCAGTCAAGTCGGCCCACTGATGTCCCAGTACCTCAAAAGAGTTCTCGATATTGTTGCCGCGCTTCACATAACCTAAACCCAAGTCATAAGTAGCTTTTTCATTGGAGATTGTGGTTGGAAACTCTGCTTTCAGCAAAGCTTTCTTTCCTTGCCAGTCAATTTCGTTACTGATCTCAATTCTATCATCCTCGGCTCCATCCGTTAACGTGATATATTGTACAAACCTAGAGTCTTCATGAGTACGTTCCACACGTAAAGATGCTCTCAACGGTCCATTCTCTGCCACGGTAATTTTAACATTGTCCGTGATGGAAATACTCGGCCCATCCAGAACTTTCTTGTAAATTTCCCAAGCCGGATAATCAGTAGAAAGATTTTCCGTAAACATCATCAGACGGAACGGCTTACCGGTTTGCACCAGTTCACAATTATTCTTTTTATCAAAAATGGAAGCTATGTCACCCTGTTCATTCAATGCTATCTTATAAATAGTGTTTTCAAGAGTTCCGTTCTTTGCCAGCAGTTTTCCGGAAGATGAAGTTCTTCCCGGTTGAATGCTATATACTGAGAAGCTAAGTGGATCTACTTGCGCTACAAACAGAACCTCGGCTATTCCATTCTCCCAAGAAATCAACTGTGCAGGCATATTTTCCCCTTTCTGAGAGGTTACTTTAATTCCTGACGGTCGTTTATCCATCTTAACCGTAGCCTTCACCACATCTCTCCGACTGGAAGCTACAGGATTATAAACCACAACCGGCATCCCTTTTACTTTGGTATCCAAAGCACGACTCACTGCCCCCACTGCTGTAGTAATGGTTTCTGCAAAACGTGTCTGAGCTATCAGTTCATCATTCCAGGAGAAAGTGTATGATTGCGGAATACTGGTTCCCGTCAGGTCATCGTGAAACTGATGCCACAGGAAACGCTGCCAGTTTTCACGCAAAGCATCGGAAGGATATTCCAAACCTCCCAATGTTTCCGCCACTACAGATGCTCTTTCGGCTGCATCCGCCAAGTGTTCGTTCCGTCGGTTGAAATGTTTCATTGCAGCCTGCGAAGTGTAGCACCCCACTCCATGCACATCCATCAGCAATTCTCCGTCATAAACGGGTAGTTCGGGATGCTTTTCAAAAGGATAATAATCTTCATATATTTGTCCGGCTTTGGCACTGATAATTTCTAACGGACCATCTGCCTTCAAACTTTTTTCTAATGAATAGACGGAAGGAAGCGTTGGCGATCCGCCACGGTCTCCTACACCATAATAACTATAAGCCGTATTATCAGGTCCTAGTTTAGCTCTTTCCAGAATGCGGCGATTGATACTGATATCATCGTAGTAATACGATGTACCGTATCCTCCGGCATCCAGTACTGCCATGATCCGCGCACCATCCAGACCTTGCCAAAGCCCTATCTTGAACGGCATTTTTTCTTTTTCTCCAAAATATGGATTTTTCCGCCACTGGAGTTTTTGGGTAGAAAATCCTATCAATCCGCAGTGTGCGGCGATGGTAGGCAATGTGTAACCGAAACCGAAACAGTCCGGCAGATAAATATCGTTTGATTTTACACCAAACTCTTTTTTATAGAATTCCTGCCCTAACAGGACATTCCTGAAAAAGGATTCGGAGGAAGGAATATTAGGGTCTGTCGCTTCCCATGCACTTCCCACTACATTCCAGCGTCCTGCCTTGATGTACTTCTTTACAAGCTCATACTCGTGCGGATAATACTCCTTCATCCACGCATATTTCTGAGCACTCTCAAAGTTAAAGATATAATTGGGGAAACGCTCGAAGAGCCAAAAGTTCTGTACCATTGTACGGTGCAGATAATCATCAATAGATTCGCGTACATCCCAGTTCCACTGCGTATCAAAATGGGCTGTTGCTACCAGATACGCCTTATACTCTTTTTGCTGGCTGTACAATATCTGTACGGAGCAAAACAATGAGAATATGTAACATAGTATTTTTTTCATCTTTCATAAATTAGATTGTCCGTTTCCTACCCGAACCGTACCCGAGACATACTTGCCCCGTACATTCCTCATTCAGCAACCTGAGAAGGTACGGAACAAGTATGTTCCAGGCAGATTACGGATGGATATAATTATCTATTATCTGGAAGGCCATGCATTCTTCAGAGGCACCTCTCCGCGAAGCATCTTACGCGCCTGTCCGGTGAGCCAGAGATAGTGGTCGGTGGGCAAATGGTCTTCAATACCGTAGAAAGGAATATTCAGGTCGTTCACCTTCCTGCACCAGCCGTTTGCTCCCAGCTTGGATTCATCTCTCATCGTACTACTCTTGCCGTAACCTCCCGTATCCGAGTTATACCACACGTAGTAGTCGGTTTCTGCCACATTGCTCGGCGCATCTTTCTGGTTCAGACACTTGAAGATGGCAGTACCTTCGTCTATCTCATCGAACATGGCAATGTAAAGCATCTCCGCTCCCAGCTTGATGCCCCCGTAAATCTGTTCCCAAAAAAACTTACCTCCCACGCGTCCGGATGATCCGGCATTATTCACATTATTAGGATGCATGTGCAAATCCGAAGCACCGGGGAAACAGTGAGGAGCATAGTTCACACCGTACGTCTTGCATAACTTGATATCCGCATCAATCTTAGGCTTGCGGTCGTTCACATATCCATTGATGTCACCATATCGTCCCACAAACCAAGGGAAAATGGTGCTCACGTTCTTTATCAGTTCGTGATACTTCGCTTTGGGCCATTTGGAGGTATTATGTGTGCGCCAGTCGTCGTTTACGCCCAGCATGATACTCCAACCCTGTTCTTTCAAGGCATTCACCAGGCTGGTGATGTCGTTCACGTCGAAAGGTTTCTCCTCGAATCCTACCCCCCAGAGGGCAAGTAAGGGCTTACCGTCTTCGTGCAAATAGAACTTCTGCTGATTACGGTCTTTCAGTTTATAAGTATCCATGATATACTGGGCATCAGCCAGCAGAAAAGCCTCATCTCTGTCTGTACCGGGTTCAAAACCACCCAGGTCATACATCACGCTAATGGCACGCTGATATTGGTTAGATCCCTTCATGGCATGTTTCAGCACGGTGTTGAAGTGATCTTTGCCCTGTTCACCCGCTACTTCGCCTACAAAGCGCTGCATGAAGACTCCGTCGATGCCATAGTCCTGCATCCACTTGAAGTGGAGCAGCACGCTCGATTCGTCATAAGAACTATACACCTGCGCCGCTTCTCCGTTAGGCAAAGTAAATTTGGCAGAACGGCTAGCAGGACCGTCTACACCCGGCGTGTATTTCTTAGTATATTCCGACATGTCGGGCCACATATCAATGGAATTCTGCAACACGCCCGGCTTGAACACTTCACTTTCACGATAGTGATACCATGCCGTATTGTCCGCTTCACTATGCTTGCATCCGTCGCCCGGTGCACCGAACCATCCCTGATAACCTGCCATCACCAAGCCGCGGTAGGTATCGTAAGGTTTTCCATCCTCGCGCAACGGGAACTCCGGCTTGTTATAAATTTCCTCATCCGGTTTGTCTGGTTCCGGTTTGTCCGGCTCTATGGCAGGCGGAATTTCCACTTTGTCATCTCCACACGAAGTCGCCAAGCCTCCCGCCAACAAGCTACAACATACTATAAAATATAATCTTTTCAGTTTCATTTCCATCTTTTTATTTTTTTGTGATAAAGGCCGGGAAAAGGTTTCGGACACCTCCTCCCGGCCTGTCATCCCATCCAATCTTTTTCTTAAAAAATACTACTTTTGAGGGACCTCTATTTTCACAACTTCTGAGTAATTATACATCTGATACGTATCGTTCACACGGGCACCCATACGCACAAAGAAAGTATATCCCGGCTTAGCCCACAGATTAAACTCATAAGTCCGTGTACTGTAGGCATATCCGTTCTCATCGGTCACACCACCAGTTATCTGAGCCCACGACCTTCTGTCACTGATAATTGTTTGCTTCACCTTGTTTATCTCCAAATTGTGATAAGCATCCAGGTGATTGGCATTGCCGCAGAACTGGTTAACGCTAATGAAGCAGCGTACATCCATCAGAGCAGGCATCACATCACCACGTTCGGCATTAGCAGCAGGTATGGGCGGCACGGCAAGTCTTCCCTTTATACGCATGGTATCACCATCCAGCACCGCAGAGAAGTCTGCAATCTTCAGATAAGGAGTCACCTCAAAATTTTGTGTCACCTTTCCACCGATGGGCACATTGCGTAGTGTATCCGCCGGCCACCAAGGACCCTCGGGCACGATGTCGTATGTACCGGCAAAAAGCTTCGTATTGTTGTATGAGCCATCCATCTTCACCGGAATATTCTGCTGACCGGGATTCAAGCTGAAGCTCTTCTCCCAGATGCGCACACGGGCTTCTCCCTGGTCTGCCAGAATATTCTTACCCGTAGTAACATCAATGATATTTCCAGTCAAATGCTCGGACGGAGCATCGAAGTTATCCACTTCCATGCAAGAGGTGACCAATAAAGCCGATGCACCGCCTACTAACAGAGTATATAAAAGTTTCTTCATATTCATCACATTTATTAAGTTTACCATTAATAACCATCGTTGCGAATCAGCAAGTCGTTCTTACCGATTTCACCACCCGGAATCTGTTCATAATACCATCTTTTGTAGAAGTTCACTCTACGATTCTCTGTCGGCTCTTCATTCAAAAAAATCCATTTGTCTTCATCCACCACATAGTAAGCGGAAAGCGTATGTACCTTCACACCGTCCTGGAACATGATGTCAGCCACGCGCCAGCGACGAAGGTCCCACAAGCGATGATTCTCATAAGCAAGCTCACGACCACGTTCGTCGCGGATGAACTGGAGGTTTTCATCGATGGGGAATCCATAAACATCAGAACCTATATCAGCCGGGCTGCTTACCATTTCATGAGGCTTGGCACCCGCACGATCACGCAGTTCGGCAATGTGCTCAAAAGCTTCCTGCTTCAACGTTTCGTCACCACGCTCCAATCCCAGTTCGTATGCAGCCTCCGCCCAGTTGCAAAGCACTTCGCCATAGCGGAATATCTTCCACGGTTGATGGCAAGAGAAGAACACACGGCTGGTATTGATATTTTGAAAATCTACATACTTGCGAATGAAAGCACCCATGTAACCACGGCCTTCGTCACCACCGGATATCGTTATTCCGTGCAAGCCGGAGATTTTAACCATCTTACCATTGATTTCCTGCGACTCACCACGCTTGGCTGCAGCATCTGTACGAACACGAATGCCCGTGGTGTACTCATTGTCCGTTCCACTCTCGGCACTGGTCACTTGCGAAGCTGTCAGTTCGCCAAATGTCTTGTACACACCTGCCTGGATGTCAATCGTCGTACCAGAATTCGGTTCCTTCATGCCAGAGAAGAAGAACGTAGCCTTGCAACGTGCTTCCATCTCATCATTGTTCCAGAAATCAGTGATATCGTTGAAGCGGAGGGGACGATCATTCTCATCCAGTGTCTTCGGCAAATCATACATCGAAATCATCTCCCACGTAGGCTGCAAAGCACAACCCAAATCCGAGGACAAACCATCGCCCAAGGGCAGTATCGCGGTATCCCACATGTGGAACAAACTGGTATTAGCAGGCAATACGGAATTGAGACCGTATTCCTTGATCATGATATCCTCATCGGTATCGTTAATCTTGCCGAACACTTCAAGGAAATTCTGCACCTTGTCGCTTCCTTTATGCAGCTGGAAGCCTGCTTCCTTCAGAAACTTGCTGGCATTGTACGAAGCCTCGAAGAACTCAGTAGCCTTGTCGGCAGACATTCCCATCAGACCAGCCGTCACTGCAGGACCAGTAGTGCTGATGTAGCCGCCATACTTGGCGACAGTGCCTGCATAAAGCATAGCACGGGACATCAAAGCAGCTGCCGAATAACGGTTCATGCGCCATACCTCTTTACGGTCTTTGCTTCCATTTGCCATGGCAAACTCAAGGTCGCTCTGGATAAACTTCCAGCAGTCATACTCCGTGTCGCGCGGTTGCTTCAGTTCTTCAATCGGTGCCAAGGGATCGAGCACTTTGTCCACAATGGGCACACCACCGTAGCGCTTCACCATGCCGAAATAATAGAGAGCGCGCAAGCCACGAGCCTCAGCCAGATGTTCATTCAACACCTCAGTGCCTTCGTCATAATATTGCGGCAATTTTTCTATCAGCGTATTAATGTCGCGGATGCGGTCGTAAGGCCAGTAGCCGAAACCGTCGCCATATTCCGTACAGCGGCCGGCAGCTTCCAGACAAGCCGAAGCCGGACTACTCTTCTGAGCCTGCCACTGGTTGCCCGCATGCCATCCGTTGTTATTCACCGTGGCATATCCCTTCTGGTCTCCATTCTGACCATAATTGAAGTCTTCCACAGGCATATCCTGATAGGCCAGTGCCAGGTACTTCTTGATACCGTTATCCGACCCCATCAGCACATTGTCATAGAGCAGTCCCTTAGGCTCCAGGTCCATCTCGGCACACGAAGTGGCCACCAAGCCCAATGCAGCTGCTACAAATATATATTTGAATGTTTTCATATTCGATTCTCCTTTCTTGATTTAGAATTTAATCGTCGCACCGACATTGAACGTACGGTTCACCGGATAGTTGTAGAACAATATACCTGAATCCCGGTTATTGTTAGCTCCACCTTGACGTCCGGGACGTTCAGGATCAAGATTATCCAAGCCTGTAAAAGTCAACAAGTTATAAGCATTGACATACACACGCAGACTCTTAATACCCGCTTTGGCAACCCATGTCTTGGGCAGCGTGTAACCCAGTTCCAACGTTTTCAGACGAATGTACGATGTGTTCTTGATACCCGTAGTACCCTCTTTGAAACTATGACCGGTAGCAGGATAAAGACCTGATATCCATTGTGTATTAGGATTCCAAGGATCATCCGTAGCATTCACCGTATGCCAGCGGTCGGTATAGATATCCAACACAGCACCACCATTGAAGGGACCTACTTCGGTAAATACTTCATCGTACGAATTGTACACACCAGCCGCACCTTGCCAGTTCATAGAGAGGTCGATCCCCTTCCATTCGGCGCCCATCGTGATACCGTAGTTGAATACCGGCAAGTTAAAGGTAGCCAACGGATGTCTATCATCATCATTCACAACACCGTCACCGTTCCAGTCTTTGTACCAGTAGTCGCCCGGCAACGTCTGCTGCCCGTAGTTGGCACCCGTAGTATTATGATAACGGATGTCTTCGTAACTTCCGAAACGGCCACCTTCTTCATAAGTAAACCAAATATCCTTGTTACGACCCGATACGTCAGTACGCCACCAGTTCTCCATAGAGTTGGGTGCTTGGCCATCCAAATGATAGTCCCAACGGTTCTTCGTAGCGGAAATCTGTCCGTTCACCCAGTAGGTGACACCAGCCACGCGGTTGCGATGCCCCAAACTGATTTCCCAACCGAATGTTTGGTCACTCTCCAAGTTCTCCTGCGGCAGGTTGGCACCCACCGTACCTGGTACTACAGCCGAAGAAATAGCGAACAAACCGGAACGTTTACGTTTAAAGATTTCCATTGTACCGCTTAACTTACCGTTCCACAAATCGAAGTCGAGTCCAGCATTATACATATCCACCTTAATCCACGTCTTGTTGGGATTCGGAATAGCCGTAGCCGACACACCAGTAACAAACGCACCGTTGTAGATATAACCAAGCTTACCCTGATCATCCAACTTATAGGCAATTGCCGTTTCCGGATAAGTGCCTACACCGGAGTCATCACCCATGCGACCATAAGAAGCACGAATTTTCAGGTTGGTCATAAAGGGAACGAGTTCCTTCATGAATGCTTCTTCACTGATGCGCCAACCGGCAGATACAGAGGGGAAGAAGCCCCAGCGCGAATCCTTCGGATAGCTGGACTGCCCATCGTAACGGAAAGAGAAGTCTACCATATAGCGCCCCTTATAGTCGTAGTTCAATCGTCCGATGAATGCGCGGCGAGTCTTGTCACCCGCTCCGTCCATTCCGGCAGACATGTCCTTCAGTTCACCGTACAACAAGTATTCACCGTCCAGCAGCATATTGCGCTGTGCATAAAAGTTCTCCCACTCATTATACTGCTCTTCGAACAAGGCGAGGGCACTGATGTTGTGGTCGCCGAACTTCCGGTTGTAACTCAGTGAGAGCTGCATCACAGTTCCATGAGAGGGGTCGGCCTGCCGCTTCAACGAAGCATCGGTATTACGGTCATAAGTAGTCATCGTACCGTCCGCATTCTTGCTGTACAGTTGATATGCACGCTTGTAATAGATATTATCTGTCGTAGCGTAGTCGTAGCTGTAAAACGCCTTGGCCTGCAACCCTTTCACACCGGGAATATCATAGGTCAGTGCCAACGAACCGTTGAAGTTTTTGCGACGTTCGCGACGGAAACCGGTGAGGTCACTGTTGATAGCTGCCACAGGGTTTTCCTGTTCCAGCATTTCAGAGTCGTAGGACGGCAGACTATGGTCACCATCTACATACGCATTGGAAGTGGGACGGTAAGTCCATGCTTTCTTATACACTGCCCAAATACTGGTGAACGGCTGATTCTTCTCATCCATATAGCCGCTCAACTGCACAGACGCTTTCAGGCGTTTGGTGATTTGCGCATCTACATTGCTACGGAAGTTCCAGCGGTTGTAGTTCAAGGAGTTGAACTTGTACGCACCTTCCTGCTTCAGGTAGCCGAGGTTGAAGAAGTACTTTACCTTCTCCGAGCCACCATCCATGCTAACGTTGTACTGCTGCTGCGGCACATTGTCGTTGAAAAGTTCCTTCGTCCAGTTGGTACCCTTATTTCCATAACGACTATACTCGAATATACGGTCATAGGCATACGTAGGAGCTTGACGAAGAAAGAAGTTCGGCGTTTGTGAGTTATTGTACGTCTTCTCGTTTATCATCAGCATGTGCGTCACAGCATCTGCCGTTTGGGGCACATAAAGGAAGTTCTGCCAACCGTAATTGGCGGAGAAAGTGATATCAAACTTACCGTCAGCAGTTTCACCACGCTTAGTGGTCACCAAGATGACACCGTTGGCAGCACGCACACCATAAATGGCAGCGGAAGCATCCTTCAAAACGGACACGGACTCAATTTCGTTAGCATCCATACGCGAGAAGTAAGCCTTGTCGCGGGGAATACCGTCGACCACAATCAGCGGTTCACCCATACCACGAATATCAATGGCATTGTCGAACTCACCAGGCTGGGAACTACGTTGTGAAATGCGCACACCGGGTATCTTACCGGAAAGCATGTTCACTACATTTTCGTTCTTCGTTACGGCAATTTCCTTGTTAGAAACAGCAGCCACGGCACCAGTCAATGTAGCTTTCTTTTGTGTGCCGTAGCCCACTACTACTACTTCGTCCAGCAACTCGGTGTCATCTTTCAGTGTAATGGTCAACTTGGTGGTCGAAGCAGTAACCACTTCATTCTTATAACCGATAAAAGAGATCTGCAACTTCTCCTTAGCAGAAGCCTGTATTTTAAAGTTACCATCAATATCGGTAATGGTACCTCGTGCGGCATCGCCCACTACCCGTACATTGGCTCCGATAATCGGTTCGCCCGTAGCATCAACCACCGTACCGGAAACGGAACGGAGCTGTGCCGATGCGGGCAGTGCCATCAGGAGGCACAGAAGTGCAAGCAGCACCATCTTGAACGGTAATGCAGCATCACTTCTCCTTTTGGAATTATTTTGGATATAATGTTTCATGTTATAGATTTTTCTGTTCTACGAAAATCTTATTAAGAATTATCAAGGGATGTGCCGCCCACACCGACAAGGTACAACCGGCACAATCTCGTCCGTCTAAGTATCAAGACCTATTACTTCCACCATGGAGCCGGATCCGGCATCTTGGCATCTTCAGCACTGACACGACGGTTGATGAAGAGCATACCGAACTGGTCAGCACCCGCACCCGTCAAGTCCTTAACTCCATAATCATACTCAAGACCAGCTGCAAATGCAAGACGCATACCATAACCTGAGAAGGCTTCCGTGAATGTCAGGATACCTTCCGGTGAGAGCGTCCATGGAAAGTTATTGACTGTGTAGTCATATTTGCCCCATGTAGAGTAGAATCCGGTAGGATTGCTTGCATAGTCAGCAGGATTGCCAGAGCCCCATGCGTCATAATCGTCAAAACCTTCACCACCTGAATGCGTATTGCCTTTAGAGTCCGTATATTTACCGTCATTAACTGCCAATGTCTCAGGAACACGGATACTTAAACCACGATAGTACCAGAAGATACCACGGCTCATCTTACACATTTTCTTCGCATTGTCAGACATAACGAGCTTAGCACCATCGTTGTAAACCAATGAGTTACCATTAGCATCCTTTATATCATACTTCATAAATGCATTGAACCAGTCATCACCACTGTGGCGGATTGGAATAAGTTCTTCCCACTTGTTAAGAATCTCAGGAATATCCAATTCGCTCTTACCTACAGGAACGAATTCACCGCTGCGTCCATACAACTCAGCCTCAAAATTTCCCGTCAATCCGCTAAGAGCCTTGAAATCAAGATCCTTCCACGGGTCGATAACCTTGAAGTAAACCTTCGCCTTTGTCACTTCGTTCACTTTGAGGTAAACCAGCAAGCCCGGTTTGTCGGCATCGTCTTCACCTTTAGGATCGCAGTTAGTGCCGGGACGGCCAGTCATCTTCCACTTACCATCGGCAGAAAGGCACTTCTTCAAGAAATCGTACTTATCTTGCACGTTCTGGTTCTGCTTGCTCTTCGGAGCCAGTTCATATACCACGTCACCCTCTACAGATATGAAATCCTTGAAGCTGAATTCACCCAAGAAGTTGGGAACATCACCATTGCCGTCGGGCAAAGTAGCTACCCAGAACTCACCTTCTTTTGTTGCATCTGTCACAGCAGTTTCAAACTTGGGATCAACCAAATCTTCACTATTGAAAGAGAAGTCGTCGGCCACCTTTACATAGAAGTAGTTGGAGCTCACCAACGGTTTCTCGTTCTGGCTCATGAGCAGCGACACAACATAAGTCTTGTCCGCTTCGACACCGAGACCTTGCAAGGTAACCTTTATCAAATCGCCTTCCAATTCTTGTTTGGCCACTTTTATCAAGTCTTCTCCCGCACGTGTCTCCACCAGACGGGCATCAGCCACCGTAAACGTAGCCTTACTCAAGGCATCAGCCGAAACAGCCGGAGTAGCCAAAAAACGAACAACAGCCACACCTTTTCCATCCATGGCAACAATGCCATCCGTAAATTCGGGACAATAAACCAAGGACTTCACCGTAGTGGCCATAGGGAGTGCATATTCTGTACCACCAATGGAAATGATGATAAAACCGTCGCCCACCGTAATATTGGAAGCTTCACCTCCACCAGCACCAAGATCAATTTTTGTTCCGTCATTCAACGTGATAATACGCTTTTCAGCATCCCAATTGGTAACCGTAGCGCCTACTGTAATGGCTTTACTAAGTTGTGACTTAATGTCATCGATTAGACCTTCGAGAACTGATACTCGGTTCTCCAAATCAGAATTGTCATCATCACTACATGAAACAAAGAATGTTCCACTTGAAAAAACAAGCGCACCATACAAGAGCGCATTAAAAAATCGTTTGTTCATAATAATTAAATTAAAAGTTGGTAAATATATAAGTTAGGTCACTAAAAACCTTTATCTTTCTATTGTCATAAGGAAGATTATCCACAGGTGGATGCTTTACGTATACTTGTGCATTTTTCATATTTATTAATTTAGTGTTTTAAAATTTTATGAGGGCAAAAGTATGGTACGAACGTTAAAATAGTCCTTAAAAAGACATTAATCGAAGTAGTTTTTTCAAAGAAAAACAAGGGTTTCAGAACATTTTAACTCTTTCACATTAAAGAATCATATATAAATGGATTAATCGAAGAAAAATAGACCTCAGATAAAGGTTATTCTTGGATTATGTATTATAATTAAGCCTTTCATAAAAACGAAACTTGTGGCTATATAACCCATAAATCAGTTATATAACCACAAGCTTTAATTAAAGATTTCTGTATTGATCAGTTATTTGCCTACACCATTCTCATTAAAAGCACTCACAGAGAAGTAATATTCAGAATCCCTATTGAAATAACGAGCCTCATATTGATTTTCGTAAACCACCATAGAGTGAGTCAATTTCTCTTTTTGTATTCCCCAACGTAAAATATACCCTGTTACATTTTCCTGCGGATTCCATGTAAACCGGTAGATACGTTTATCATTATTATCACGTGAAGCCTGGAATCCTGTAACTTCGGCAGGCACCTTACCACCACCTTGACCAAAGACGCGCAAATCGAACAGAGAAAAACTACCTTCCATGTCTTTAGTGTTACAGATTTTTAGATATTGCACTTTCGCAGGAACATTCAAAGTATGCAGTTTATGAGGAGCATCCTGCAGATTTTTTTCTTCATCCACCAGACGAGTCCACTCTTTGCCATTTGTAGAACCTTCTATACAATATTGATAAACCACAGGATCATGGGGCGCATGTACATTAAAATTATGATCTGCGAAATTCACCTGAATGGCATTCACTTCCATTGGTTTCCCAAGATCTATTTGTAGCCATTCACCAACATTGCCAGTTTGAGCAGCCCACCAGGTTTCAACTTTTTCATCATTAGCCAATTCCGGTTCGTAACTTTCGAGGTGGGAAGAAGCGGATACATTCTTCTTATAGGAAAGCAGGTTCCAACCCATACCGATGTCTTCCTTTTCAAAGTCTACTTTCCGGTCGGGGATGCAGAAAGGATAATCGGCAAAGGTGCTGAGTGCATACATACCATATTTATCGGAAACGACAACCGGAAAGATGCCTAAACGACGCTCGAACCAATGACGAACGGAAATAACCATGGAGGCTACGTGCCAATAATTACCGTATTTATCCTTGAAAGTATGTCCGTGTCCGGCACCACCGATGAAACCACCGGGTTTGAAGGAGAAGGGGTTATCTTCCACAGCTTCAAAGGGGCCTAACGGGTTATCACCTACATAGTTACCGTCACCATAGATGCGATATTGAGTACCGGGGGCAGCATATTGTAAGTAATAGCGGCCGTTGTGCTTCAGCACGCACGGGCCTTCGTTCCAGCCTTGGCGCGGTTCTTCATTATTCACGCCGGGAACTTCCCAACCGAATTCATCACAACGATGTTTTATCAGGGCTTGGGGTTCTCCGATGGCACGGAAGCCATTTTTAGGGTCCACTTCCACACCCATGATAGGATCTTTATCCGAGCATCCCCAATAAATATAGACTTTCCCATCATCATCTTTAAAAAAAGCCGGGTCATGCTGACGGATAGTCAACTTGGTATCCACTTCCTCCCAAGCATCTGTTTCGGGATGGGCATTCTTGTAAATCTGAGTTTTCCCGCTGGAAGCGGTGAAGTAAAGCGTATCGCCATAGACAAGGATAGTCGGGGCATAATCTTCCATGGTCGGTATCGTCTTGCAAGGGATGTATTCCCAGTTTGCCAAGTCTTCGGAACGCCAGTAGCCACCGGACTTAGAAGCAAACATGTAATAATATCCCTTGAAATATTCCAGTACCGGGTCGGCAGCCTCGCGTCGTGGCTCATCTTCATCCTGAGGTTGGAAACGATAGTTCAAATCAATAGGATTGGCAACAATCCTGTCTGCTTTAATGGCAGTTTTCTCTTCCGAGGCGCAACTTGCCAATAGGCCTGCAGCCAGAGCTACGCCAAATAATCGAGTTATTTTCTTCACGGTAATTTGATATTAAGTTTTTTTCCTACATATTCTGTTTTTACGGTATGCGATTCATTATCCAATCCCAAGCCGTCTTGCCGGTTCACTAGGACGATGTGGAACGTGCGGTTCTGCAGCATATCATCATAGCTGCCCTGACGCGGATGAATGGTGAGTTGGCGATTCTTGTCATCCCACGTCATGCGGATGGTGGTGTATTTACCTTTCTCATAATTATAGTTGTCATCCTCATCTTCGTACAAGGTAAATTCTCCGTCGGCTCCGGGATAGATGCGGATTTGCAGGTCATCCCATGGTTTCTCCGTGGCATATTGCACGGAAGGGCCGATGGGGATAATGGAACCGGCTTTTACATACAGCGGGATGAGGTCGATGGGGGCTTCGCGGGTAATCTCACGTCCGCCCTCCTGCTGTTCGCCCGTCCAAAAGTCAATCCACCGGATACCTGCGGGCAGATACAGGGAACGGCTCTTTACAGGACTCGTGACCGGAGCCACCAATATGGATTTTCCGAAGATATACTCATCGCCAATGTCTGCCACCTTCTTGTCTGACGGGAAATCGGAGAACAGGGCACGCATCAGGCTTCCGCCGTTGGAGGTGATGTTCCATGAGGTGGAATAGAGATAGGGCAACAGGCGATAACGGAGATTAATCATCTTCTCCTGTGCATCGAAAGCCCAGTAACCACGCTCGCCAAAGTTGAAGATTTCACGCGGTGTGTGTGTGCCGTGCGAACGCATCATACCGGTGAAAACGGCGAACTGCATCCAGCGCACGTACAATTCATGAAAAGCCTGGTCTTTTATGCCCTCCGGGAATTTATAGGCAGAGAAGAAACCGCCTATATCGGAATTCCAGTACGGAATGCCCGTAAGAGAGAGGTTCAAAGCACCCGAAATCTGGTTGTGCAGTACCGTCCAGTCCGATGCCACATCGCCCGACCATGCCTGTGCCGCATAGCGTTGTTGGCCGGCAAAAGCGGAACGGGTAAGAATAAAGACGCGCTTGTCGGATGATACTTGCCGTTGATGGTCGTACACACCACCCACGCTTACAAGCGGGAAAGCATTACGAACTTTGCGGAAAGAGCCCAGGTAGGTACGGTAATCGAAGTCGATGTCCTTCACCGGACTGTGTTCCGGCTCGGTGGCATCCAGCCACCAACCGTCCATTCCAATGCTGAACAGGTTCTTATTCATATATTTCCAGAAGACTTCCCTTGCTGCAGGGTCGTAGGCATCATACACCTTCACACCGTTATCCTGCGGGAAGGTTTCGTGTATCATCAGTTTGTTCATCCGTTTCAGCTCGGCATATATTCCGGTTCCCGGTCCGAAAGAGGGCCATACGGAAATAATGGCGTGAGCATTCAAGCGGTGCACATCTTCCATCATCTTCCGGGGATTGGGGAATTGGGGGTTGCGGAATTCCACGGCATTCCAGTCTTTATGGTCTTCGCCCCAGTAGCGCCAGTCCTGGATGATGCCATCCAAAGGCACTTTCAGGTCGCGGTATTTCTGAACCATGCTTACCAGCTCGTCCTGGCTGACGTAGCGTTCTCTCGATTGCCAAAAGCCAAATGTCCAAAGGGGGAACATGGGAGCTTTTCCGGTGAGTTGGCGCAGTTGCGCAACCACTCCGTCGGCACCACCGCCATATACGAAGTAATAATCGCAGAGGTCGCCCACTGCCGAATCGAAAGTCATGCCTTGCGCATTGTCCGTAAAGGTAGTGGGGGAATAGTTATCCCAGTACAGGGCGTATCCCTTGATGGAATGGACAAGAGGAATACAGATTTCCGTATTCGCCTGTTGCAGGAAAATAGTTTGGTTACGCTGGTTCATCCGCCCCTGCTGGTGTTGTCCCAAACCATAAATAGCCTCATCACTATCCAACACGAAAGTCTGGCGAACCTGATAGGTAGAATTTCCCGCATCATTGAATGGAGTAAAGCCAATAGAAGAAGGCTTCTCAGCTAACAAGACCTTACCATCTTTATCAGTAAAACGAACTTGTTTTTGGGCAATATCCATAATTGCTACTAATTCGGAAGTAGCAAGAATCACTTCACCTTTTGTCTCTTGCAATTTGTATTTTACCTTTTCTGGTTGCATAGTGACAGACAATGATTGCTTATCAGGTGTCTTTCTGACTGGATATTTCTTCACGCGGATGATAGAAGAAGAGAAACATTCCAACTCCATACAAGTCGTTCCAGTCTCTACTTTTACCCCATTTGGAGTACGCAGAACAGATTGCCCCCATGACGGGACAATCTGTACACAGATACATAAGAATGCTAATAGTTTTCTCATAGTATCAAAATTATATAGATAACACTTTATATTTGGTAGTAAATATAACTGGATCCGTATTCTCCTTATCTACACTGAAAGGTATCAGTTTCTCTTCTCCCGGAGCTAACTCATAATGAACGTTATTGCCTACTTTCTTACCTCCGACATACATTTCAATTTTTCCTGTATCCATCAAAGTTCCATTGTTTTTGACAGACACCCAAATAGTTTTCTGATTCTTTACCAAGTTTTCTTCCACTTTGAATAAAGTCAAACCGAAATCTGCAGCAAATTCATGAGTATATTCAAGCATACCGGACAAACCTTTTCTGGAATCTGCATAACCCACACTATCCTTAATACGGTCTTTGGCCACATACTGAGGACTTACACCTCCAACTAAAATTTTGAAAGCACCTTTCTCTACAACCCGGTCCATATGATCGTTCAACAGTGATAGTTCATAAGGTGTCAGTTCAAAAGAAACTGTTTTCGCTTCACCTGGTTTCAGATGAATACGGGTAAAGTCTTTCAATTCTGTAATACGTGTCTTCACACTGGCATACATATCCGTTACATACAGTTGTACCACCTCATCACCGGCCCGTTGACCTATGTTCTTCACAGTAGCCTGCACTGTAATATTACCATTTTCTTTTTCCTGTATTTTCAGACCAGAATATTCAAATGAAGTATAACTCAAACCATATCCGAAATAGTAAAGAGGATAATATTCCATATCCGAATATTCATAACGACGACCGGAAGTTTTAAAGTTATAATAGAGAGGGAGCTGACCTACGTGACGTGGAAAAGTCATCGGCAAACGACCGGCAGGATTATAATCACCAAACAGCACATCTGCTGTGGCCGGACCACCTTCTTGTCCCGGCAACCAATTCACAAGGATAGCCTTACACAACTCTGACGCCTTAGACAGATTATAAGGGCGCCCCGCCTGAAGAATCAATATAACAGGTTTTCCAGTTGCACAAACAGCTTCCAATAATTCCTGTTGTTTACCTGGCAAAATCAAGGTTGCATAATCATGGTTCTCACCGGATGTTTTATATACATCTGTCGTAGCCTCACTGGTTGAACAATCTCCCAAAACCAATAGCACCACATCTGATTGTGAAGCTACTTTTACCGCCTTTGCAATATTGTTTTCACCCAAGCTTGTAAAATCACAACCTTGCTCATAAATCACTTTTGTCTGTTTTCCTACCGCTTGTTTGATACCAGTCAACACAGATTTTAACTGACCAGGCTGAAGTTTAGGAGTGTAATCACCAGGCTGAAGATCATTTGCACCGGGACCTAACACAGCAATCGTACGCATGTCTTTAGACAGAGGTAAAATATTATCCTTATTTTCTAACAGTACAATAGATTCACGAGCAGCCTGACGTGCCATTTCTTTATGACTATCCGAATTCCACCCCGGATAAATCTTATTCCAGTCCAACGGCTTGTTTGGTGCTTTTTCAAACAGTTCATTGCGGAACATCATACGCAACATTGTGCGGCACACCTCATCAAGATTCTCCATATTGATACGTCCATCCTTTGCGGCCTGTATCACCTCCTTATCATTATAAGTATCACCACAGTTTGTAGCAATACCGGCAGCCAAAGCCTGGTTAGCAGCTTCTATTTTATTTTTAGCCGTATAATGCTTACGGGCAGTCAAGTTACCTATAGCACCACAGTCGCTAACGATAAAGCCGCTGAATCCCCATTCCTCACGCAAAATATTATGTAGTAATTCTCTACTTTTAGCTACCGGAACACCCAGGAAATCCGAATAAGCCATCATCAAAGATTGGCAATCATAGTTACGAATCACATGACGGAACGGAACCAAATGTACTTCGCGCATTTCACGTTCAGACAATCCTATATCATGAGAATCGCGTCCTCCCAACGGAGCACCATGACCACCAAAATGTTTCGGAGTAGTATACAACCCCATAGACTGGTAGCCTTTAATCCAAGCTCCACCAATTTGCGATACCAAAACCGGATCCTCTCCAAATGTTTCCTCACAACGTCCCCAACGGGCATCCTGAGCTACATCCAGTACCGGAGACCATGCCTGCATAGTACCTGCCGAAAGAGTTTCATCGCCAACTGCCATTGCCACTTCTTCCGTCAACTTCTTATTCCAAGTTGCCCCCATTGCAAGAGCCTGGGGAAAGATAGTAGCTCCACTACCATATGAGAAGCCATGTACAGCTTCCACCTTTGTAATGGGCGGTACATACAAATGAGGAATACCGGGAATGCCCCAGCCCTCACGTATCAGTTCCATTTTATCTTCCGGCGTCATCACAGACAACAGGCTTTCTACACGTTCTTCCACCGGAAGCGTAGGGTCCATATA
Organism: Bacteroides sp. AM16-24; assembly: GCF_003471885.1. Classification (NCBI taxonomy): domain Bacteria; kingdom Pseudomonadati; phylum Bacteroidota; class Bacteroidia; order Bacteroidales; family Bacteroidaceae; genus Bacteroides; species Bacteroides sp. AM16-24. Next base: position 242,345 of record NZ_QRKI01000006.1, on the reverse strand, counting down.
GCGTAGCGAAGTCTTTTCTCCTTTCCGATCTTTCAATTCCTTATCAGCCAGAAGAACAGATACCTCCTTTACCATAAAAGGTTTAACACGATCACCTCCCTTAAAAGCCAACCGGACATGTGCCCCATATTTAGGTGAAAACTTCAACCGCATCTCTTTAGCGCTACCCTGTACCTGATAATCGACAGGCACTCCCAAATTCATAGGATCATATGTAACAAAGATATTCATCAGTTGCTTTAAATCCTCTTTAGAAACACCTTGCATCTGAACCCCAAGTTCACATACATCACCAGGAGTCTGGATAGTGAACATCAACCATTGGTCTGCTTTCAAGTCCTGACCACTAACTTCCCACATTGTCTTTTGATCCTTATCAAAAGCTAACGAAGCTTTTTCTACATTAGTCGATGCTGAAACGGACAAAATATCACTTGGCTGCTGAGCCATTAGAAAAGAGCAGGATAATATTCCTGCAAATAAGAATAAGTGCCTTTTTAAGTTCATATTATCAGATTTTAATCTATTTTTATGCAAAGTAAACGGCAACCGCTTAATAAAATGATAAAACAATAATTAATGAAACATTAAAATCCACTTAATGAATCACTTTTGCAGGAAAAGCGAAGCCTGGCTGTAATAATTGCATAAATAAGTAATCGGTTTTCACCAAAAAACACTACTTTTGTACGAGCTAATACTTCATTAAGGACATACAAAATGAAAAAGACACAATCTATTATCTTTCTTCTGTTGATGTGTATGCGTTCAGTCGCTCAGCTTCCTGAATATGGTTTGCATATTCAATCCTACCCGCTTCAGAATTCTGAGTTTACCAGTATGGTATTAGAAGATGGAAAGCCCATAGAGACTAAAGGAGACAAAATTACCCTGAGTTTTAACCTCTGGGTGAGACCCGATAATGTATTCGGAACCGTATTCCGCATCATTACTGAAAACAATAAGAATGTCGATCTGATGTACAGTGTCAGCGAAAACGACAGACGCTTCCCAATTCTGGTCACTGGAGATGCAGTACACCCCATTCAAAAAGAAGTGAGGCGTGAAACTTGGACTTCAGCCAGCCTGACCCTCGATGTTAAAGAGGGAAATATTACCGTATTATATGATAGTACGGAAATCAATGTGAATTATCCCGACCTGAAGGGTACGCAGAAACTACGCTTTGCTTTCGGCTATTGTCCCTATGAGGGCTTCTCTTTAGCCGATGTGGCTTCCGTTAATTTAAGAGATATCAGTATCAAGCGCGGATTACAGGAGATACGTTTGTGGAAAATGGCGCGCCATAATAAGGAAGTCTGTTATGACGAGATTTCCCACAGTCCGGCTTCCGGCAAAAATACCCGTTGGATTATAGACCAGTATATCACCTGGAAGAAGATTCATTCACAGCAATTCAAATCTTCTCCCTCTGTAGCATTCGATCCTACTGTCGGAACTTTCTACATAGCCAACAATAAACAAAAGCTGTATGTTTTCCATACGGATGAAAGGATAACTGACACCATTCAGGTAAAAGGCGGTGAGTTTGTAGCCAACTATCCCAACCAGTTGATATATCTACCAGAGCAACATCAGTTGTTATCCTACAACCTGAATGAAAATCTATATTCATTCTTTGATCCTGCTTCACAAAGCTGGAAAGGGACACAGGCAGCCGTACAAGAACATGACTATTGGAATAATACACTCGTTTATAATCCGGCCAATTCTTCACTGATCAGCTTCGGTGGATATGGACATTATCATTATAATAACAAGCTATTGATCTGCTATCCTTATGAGGATACCCCGCAGCGTCACCTCAATCTGACGAATATTCATCCCAGATACTCTTCCAGTTCTGTCATAGTTGACAGCACACTTTATATCTTTGGAGGACGCGGTTGCCCATCCGGACGGCAAGAATTATCTCCCCGCAACTATTATGATTTGTATGCTGTCAACCTTTTGACCCAGCAAGCCAATAAGCTATGGGAATTCACTCAGATTCCGGACAGAGGAGATTTTCAACCCAGTGAAAACATGGTTTATGATACTGAAAAAAAATGTTTTTACTTCTTCAGTACCCAGCAAGGTGGTACGTTGATGAAAATTGATACTCAAACACCACATTTTGAGCTCATGTCATTGCCTATAGGACTGAAATTAGAGGCTCAGTATATGTATACCAACATATACTATTCACCAAAACAAAAGAAGTTATATACAGTGATTCACCAAGCTGAAGTAAGCGGAAAAGCTGATATAGGCATCTATGAACTGAATTTCCCTCCGATTCCCATTTCATCCTTTAAGCAGCCTGATGTGGTTGCAGACAATACCAGTCAAAACGATCAGCCATCTATATGGCTGTACATTATAGTCGGAATACTGGTTATTGCCGGAATGGGAGTCTTCTATTATAGAAAGAAAAAGGCTGAAATAAACCGGGTCAAGACCACCGCCGAGAACAACAAGAAAACGGAAACAAACAGCCTCCAATCAGAAACAGCGAATGGCTCTCTAATCAATGATATATCTGAGATAAAAATAGAAATGCCTATACACACAGAGACAACGACATTCCACAATTATGATTTCTCCAAGGGATGTGTTTGTTTCTTTGGTGGCTTCCATGTTGTGGACAAAGAAGGCAATGACATTACAGCCTTATTTACTCCAACCCTTAAGGCTTTATTGATATTGCTTATACTCTATACCGGAAGAGACTCCAAAGGAATCATTGGTCATAAACTAATCCAGCTATTATGGTATGACAAGACGGATGAATCTGCCAAGAATAACCGTAATGTATATATGAGTAAACTACGCGGTTTATTGGAAAAAGTAGGCGATATCAAAATATTGAATCAAAATGGCTTCTGGAGCATACAGTTTGAAGAAGGGACTATTTGCGACTATCTGGAAGCACTTCATTTATATAAAGAGAATAATAGTCAGAACTTAGAGAAGCTGCTTGAGTTATTGCTACGTGGTATGATGTTACCTAATATGGAAACCGATTGGATCGATACGTTCAAAAACGATTTTTCAAATAGCACTATCGATCTGCTTTGCAGATTACTGAAACGGGAAGACCTCTCGGAGACGTTAAAGCTAAAAATTGCAGATACACTATTCCAACATGACTACATCAACGAGGAAGCTCTTTGTGTAAAATGCCGCATTCTTTGTCAGCAAGGCAAGAAAGGGCTTGCCAAGACTGTCTATGATGCTTTCTGCAAAGAATATGCTGCTTCGCTGGGAACAGAATACAAGTTCTCCTTAATGGAAATTATCGACGAGCAAAACTGAAACAAATAGATACTCCAAAAGAAAAACGTCTGACCTGGATACTCCCAAGTCAGACGTTTCTTATGTTATATATCCAGATTCTACTTTGACTTATTTACGTTCCGGTTGTTTCATTTCCAACGGTTTTTCTTTACGCAACATTTTACCGGCCTGACCTACCAACCATAAATAATGGTCACTTCCGATCCCTTCTTCAATGGGCACAAATGTACTGGCACCAACAGGAACTTTTTTAGCACACTTAAAGATAGCTGTACCTTCGTCTATTTCATCAAACATGGCTACATAAATCATTTCGGCCCCTTCCTTGATAGCACCGGATAACTGTTTCCAAAGGAACGAACCTTTATTGCGCGGTATTTGCACACTATTCTCATGACCTTTCATATTACGCCAGGAGAAGCCCGGAAAAGCCAGAGGAGCATAGTCTACTTTATTTTTCTTAGCCCAGGCAATATCATCTTTAATCAGTTTCTGATAACGGGGATATGAATTCTCATTATAACGTCCCACGAACCACGGCATCACAACATCACACCGTTTTATCAATTCATGCAAGCGAGGGTCCGACTCGGTATCACCATTCAGTTCACGCCAATGCGTGGGTACTCCCAACATTACACTAAACCCCTGTGATTTCAAACCATTAATAATCTTTTCTGCTTCGTTCAGACCATAACGGCGACGGTCATTGAACCCTACACCCCAGATTGTAACCAGTGGTTTCCCGTTATGATACAGATAGGACGGGTTCTTAGCATGATCCTTTAAAGCATGGCGCTGAGCTATGTCGACAATATCCTTTAGCAGGACCTCTTCATCGCCAGGGCGCATACCACTCAAATCATACATCACGCAAATGGCGCGTTCATACTTATTAGCAGCCTTCATTGCTGAGTTCAGTACTATGTTGAAGTGATTCAATCCGCTCTTATTGCGAATCTCGCCTACAAAGCGTTGCATGAAAACTCCATCCAGCCCGTACTCTTTCATCCATCTGAAGTGAGTATCCACCGTAGATTCATCATGCGAAGAGAAAGTATAGGCCGGAGTTCCATCGGCAAACTTGAACTCCGTCTTATACAGTTTTTTATATTCCGATACTTCAGGCCAAAAATCAATCGTACAAGAACCGGGGCGAAAACCGTCGTGCCCGGTATAGTGATACCAACCACGACCGGCACCGTCATCAGGGGCATTGAACCACCCCTGATAACCGGCCATCACCAATCCTTTATACGAATTATACTGCTTGCCAGCAGCTTGTGCTGTAACACCTATTGAAAACAGCATACATACAATAAACCAATTTATTCTTTTTACCATAACCTATTTTATCTATATCACTTTTTTAAAACGCTCTTTGCAATGTGTACTTTTCTCCCGGTCGGGTCTGTATATCATACTCGTATATCCTGTACAGGATGGGGTACTGCGCCTTTAGGCCCTCTGCCACCAAGGGCTCCTTGATATCTCCACGTTTCATCAACGGGTTCGGGTTCTCACCTTTAGCTTCTTTCAAGCCGGCACCTTCCAGCGGTACATACGAACGTATACGCAAGTTTCCACCGATACGTGAAGTTACAATAGCCGTCGTCAGCTCACCGCCATCCCAGTCCATATCAACTTCGAAAGCACCACGTGCCACCAGACCTTTCACACTACCTTTGTTCCATGCCGTAGGCAGGGCAGGTAACAGGTGCAGAGCTTCATCATGGCTTTGAAGCAACATTTCGGCTACGCCTGCCGTGAAACCGAAGTTTCCGTCAATTTGGAAAGGCGGGTGTGCATCGAACATATTCGGATAAGTGCGTCCGTCAGGATTACCCTTCTCCACCAGCTTCAGCATATTTTTAATAATTGTATACGCATGATCTCCATCGAGTAGGCGTGCCCAAAGATTAATTTTCCAGCCGATAGACCATCCCGTAGCCATATCACCCCGATAGAGGAGCGAACGCTTAGCGGCTTGGAAAAGCTGAGGATGGGCATAAGGAGAAATCTGATTACTCGGATAAAGCCCATACAAATGGGAAACATGACGGTGATCATTATGCGGGTCATCCACATCAGCAAGCCATTCCTGCAACTGGTTATGTTTGCCTATCTGCATAGGAGGCAAGCGCTTGATCATGCCTTGCAGGCTATCGCAATACGATGTATGATCGGGATATAACAACTTCGTGGCGGACAGTACGGAAGTCAAAGCATCCAATACTATCTGAGTATCCATGGTACATCCAGCGGTCAACATGGTTCCTGTTCCCGGAGGACCTTGCTCGGGAGACATAGACGGTGCACAAACCATCCAACCGTACTTAGGATGCTCTACCAGGAAATCGAGGAAGAAATCAGCTGCCCCTTTCAAAGCCGGATAGGCAGTCTGTAGGAAAGCCTGATCTCCTGTATAGAGATAATGTTGCCACAAGTGCTGACTGAGCCACGCACCGCCCAAAGGCCAAACATACGAAGCACCATCCACCGGACCGGCCATGCGCCACAGGTCCGTATTATGATGCACCGTCCAACCCCGGCAATCATACAAAGTACGCGCAGTGCCTTGTGCCGACTCGGACAGTTCTTTCACCATCTGGAAAAGAGGTTGATGCATTTCGGGCAGATTAGTTACTTCTGCCGGCCAGTAGTTCATTTCCGTATTGATATTGATAGTATATTTTCCATCCCACGGAGCCAGCAATTCATGATTCCAAATGCCTTGCAAACCTGCAGGCTGCCCACCGGGTTGTGAAGAAGAGATAAGCAAATAACGTCCGAACTGGAACATCAGGGCTACCAATCCCAGGTCTTTTCCCTCGTTAAAGTGCTTAATGCGGTAGGAAGTTTCTTCTTTGCTGGAAGCACCTACATTCAGCGAGACACGTCCGAACAGCTTTTGATAAGCTTCCTCATGAGCTGCAAGGGCTTGTGCATAGGGGCGTTTCATGGCCTGCGACAAGAACTCTGTTGCACGGCGGGTTTCATTGGCACTTACGTCTTTATAATTGACAAAGTTAGTAGCAGCGGTTACATAGATCACTGCTGCGTCTGCTCCTTTCACTTCGATACAGTCGTTGGTGACGTTGACTTTGCCTTTCTCGGCCTTTATCTGCGTACGGGTTTCAAAGCGGATGGCACCCGGAATGCCTTCGTGTGCAGAGCCATGTCCGGACAGCAGCAAGCTTTTACCGTTCTTTTTTATTTCGTATTCTTTGTACGGAGTGCTATATCGAGTGGTAAAATTGACTGCTCCCGGTTTGTCGGCTTCGATACGCACAATCAGAGCATTATCTGCCAAGGATGTAAACACGGTACGAGTATAGTTTACTTCACCTATTTTATAACGTACAGAGGCTATCGCTTTCTCCAAATCCAGTTCCCTGCGATAATCGGAATAGTCAGCATGTCCTTCAAATTCCAGCATTAAACTGCCAATGGTTTGGAACGGCATACCATGTTGTCCGGTAAAAAAGTTATCGGCAATCACTTTTTCAGCTTCCTTCTCACGTCCGGAAAAAAGCAACTCCCTGACCGTAGGCAATACGCCGAGTGCCTTCGGACTATCGTTCCGGTGCGGACCACCACCCCAGACGGTCTCTTCATTCAGCTGTATTTGCTCGTTAACTACTCCGCCATAGACCATGGCGCCTAAACGCGAATTACCCAGAGGTAATGCTTCAGTCCATACTTTAGCCGGTTGCTTATACCACAGTTTCAGATCGTCAGCTTTGACCATCATGCAACAAGCACACAGCAGGCACAGACTTATTAAACGGTTTTTCATGATTCTTAAAATTTACATTTTCCAAATGCAAAGAAAAGCGTATCTCATTAATAAATTCAATGAAAATGCATTAATATCGACTTAAAATTATATTAATGCATATTGGATGATGGAATTTACTCAAAATCGTACAAAAATGAATTAAATGCAATAGCTAACTCCGTTCTTAGGCATTCCTATGCTTTTTCCCTTCCAACGGTTAGCCTTTTCCATCCGAACGTTTATTCTTTCCACCGTGGAGGTTCTTTCTTTCCACCATGGTGGAAAGAAAGTTTCCCCGTGATGGAAAGCAACTTTCTCCATGGTGGAAAGAATAAGTATCTACTACGATTTTCCTTAACCATCGCAGCGAAAAGAGATAAAAGTGGCGATGCGGCGGCTTAACCTCTGAAACTTATATTATTCATGCGAATCAGGAGGGGAAAGTATGTTCATATCCCGTCAAAAATGAGAAAATGGTATATAGAGCCCTGCCATCCCCTTCTTTCTCTACACATTCTTTTTCAAAGAGATAAAGCAGGCATTCCCAATATAATTACTACATTTGCAGAATAATCAACTACAAAAAGTACAAAGAAGATGGACTTAAACAAAGTATTTGCCACCGTGCAGGAAGCCAGTCGGGAATTGCTGTCGTTAAGCGACCGGAAAATCAATCAGATACTGCTGGCTGTAGCGGATGCCGCCTTGGCAAAGTCAGACTTTATTCTCGCAGAGAACAAGAAAGATCTGGAAAGAATGGATCCTAAAGATCCGAAGTACGACCGACTGAAATTAACCGCCGAACGCCTTCAAGGCATCGCAGCGGATACACGCAACGTAGCTACCCTCCCCTCTCCCGTAGGGCATATACTGAAGGAAAATACACACCCCAAAGGAATGAGACTTAAAAAAATAAGTGTTCCATTCGGTGTTATCGGCATCATATACGAGGCTCGTCCGAACGTTAGTTTCGACGTATTCGCACTTTGTCTGAAAAGCGGCAATGCCTGTATATTGAAAGGCGGCAGCGATGCTGACTACTCCAACAGGGCTATTATTAGCGTAATACACGAAGTTTTGGAACGTTTCCAAGTCAACCCTCATATCGTAGAGTTATTGCCTGCCGACAGAGAAGCAACAGCCGAACTGCTAAATGCAAGGGGGTATGTGGATTTGCTTATTCCCCGTGGCAGCAGTAGCCTCATCAACTTTGTGCGTCAGAATGCTACCATACCGGTTATTGAAACAGGTGCAGGTATCTGCCATACATTCTTCGACCGCTATGGTGATGTGGAGAAAGGTGCCGCCATTATCAACAATGCCAAAACCCGTCGCGTCAGTGTATGCAACGCTTTAGATTGCCTGCTGATTGATGAAGAGCGCCTCAGTGACCTGCCGGTACTTTGCGCTCCGTTGCCAGATAGCCATGTGATAATCTACGCAGATACGCATGCATACGATGTCCTGAAAGGCAGCTATCCCACCGATTTACTGAAAGAAGCTACGGAAGAAGATTTTGGAACGGAATTTCTGGATTACAAAATGTCTGTCAAAACCGTCCAGTCTATCCGCGAAGCCATAGCACATATCCAAAAATACGGCTCCAAGCATAGCGAATGCATCGTAACGAATGATAAAGCTCATGCCGAACAGTTCTGCCGTGATGTGGATGCCGCCTGTGTGTATGTCAACGTACCAACGTCCTTCACGGACGGAGCGCAGTTCGGGTTGGGTGCCGAAATCGGCATCAGTACACAGAAACTTCACGCCCGCGGTCCGATGGCGCTGGAAGAGCTCACCACATATAAATGGATTATCGAAGGCGAAGGACAGATAAGGGAGTGATAAGTGGCAGAGTGATAAGTGATCAGCCAAAGCCCCACCATAAATCATAAATTATAAATCATAAATATATAAGATGAAGAAGTTTACTTGTGTGCAGGACATCGGGAATCTGAAAGCTGCACTGGATGAAGCATTTGAAATTAAGAAAGACCGTTTCAAATACGTAGAGTTAGGACGAAACAAGACGTTGATGATGATATTCTTCAACTCAAGCCTGCGTACCCGCCTCAGTACGCAGAAAGCTGCAATAAACCTGGGTATGAATGTAATCGTACTGGACATCAACCAGGGAGCATGGAAACTGGAAACGGAACGCGGAGTCATTATGGACGGTGACAAACCGGAGCACCTGTTGGAAGCTATCCCCGTAATGGGCTGCTATTGCGACATCATCGGTGTACGCTCCTTCGCACGATTCGAGAATAAAGAAGATGATTACAACGAAATCATCATAAACCAGTTCATTAAATATTCCGGACGCCCTGTATTTTCAATGGAAGCAGCTACGCGCCATCCGTTGCAAAGTTTCGCCGACCTCATCACTATTGAAGAATACAAGAAAACGGCACGTCCTAAAGTAGTAATGACCTGGGCACCGCATCCGCGTCCATTGCCACAAGCCGTGCCCAACTCATTTGCAGAGTGGATGAATGCTACAGATTATGATTTTGTCATCACTCATCCCGAAGGCTACGAACTCGACCCGCAATTTGTAGGACATGCCCGTGTAGAATACGACCAGATGAAAGCATTCGAAGGTGCAGACTTCATCTATGCCAAGAACTGGGCTGCCTATGCAGGCGATAATTACGGACAAATTCTAAGTAAGGACCGTGAATGGACAGTAAGCGACCGCCAAATGGCTGTAACCAACAACGCCTACTTTATGCACTGTCTGCCTGTACGCCGTAATATGATTGTAACGGATGATGTCATCGAAAGCCCTCAATCCATTGTAATCCCCGAAGCCGCCAACCGTGAAATATCGGCTACAGTAGTATTGAAAAGACTACTTGAGTCACTTTAAAAAGTGATCCGGACAATGGACATTGAACTATTATACAAGTTTCGCCTTAGTTTGTCTTACACTCTAAGGCGAAATTTGTATTTTTGCTCAAAAAGCAAAGATAAGCTGCACCTCAACATTAAAAATAAGCAAGCTTATTTTGTACTGCTTTCAGTTTACATTATCTTTGCCTAAAGCGAAGATAAGCTGCACCTCAGCATTAAAAATAAGCAAGCTTATTTTGTACTGCTTTCGGTTTGCATTATCTTTGCCCCAAATAACGCTAAGGATTATGACAATAAAAGAGTTTTTTTCTTTCCGACAGAATAAATTTTTCTGGGTAAACCTGATTGCAATGATCGTTGTGGTTGCCCTTGTACTGTTTGGAGTTTTGAAGGGACTGGATATATATACCCGTCACGGCGAAGCGGTAGTAGTGCCCAATGTAAAAGGCATGGGAGTGACTGAAGCCGAAAAAATGTTCCGCAACCAAGGACTGACCTGTATTGTTTCCGACTCCAGTTACGTAAAGAACTTACCCGCCGGATGCATCCTTGAACATAATCCTGCTGCCGGACAGAAAGTAAAAGAAGGACGCACCATCTATCTGACAATAAACACACTGAATGTACCTTTACAAATTGTTCCCGACGTAGCAGATAATAGTTCCATGCGTCAGGCACAGGCACGTTTATTAGCGACCGGTTTCAAGCTGGCCGAAAACGAATACATAGCCGGTGAGAAAGATTGGGTGTACGGCGTAAAGTACAAAGGACGCACACTGACCAACGGTGAAAAAGTTCCCGTAGGTTCCACACTTACCCTAATAGTAGGGGATGGCGGAGCCTTAGCTCAAGAGTCAGATTCTACAAATACGGAAACCACAGGTTCTGTTTCTTCCGGTGATTCTGCTACTGACGACTCTTGGTTCTAAACATTATATTTGGAGAATAAGCAACTTTCAATCATAATAACACATAGAAAAAACGAGGAATGATAGAAGAATTGCCGGATGACATAGCGATTGATGATGACCTGGACGACGTAGAGCCTGTCGGTGATGAGGCCCAACTCTATGAACACTTCCGTGTGGTAGTGGACAGGGGACAGGAAATGATGCGCGTAGATAAGTACCTTTTCGATCGTCTGACAAATGCTTCACGCAACCGCATTCAGAAATCAGCAGAAGCAGGTTTTGTAATGGCTAATAATAAGCCTGTCAAAAGCAGCTATAAAGTGAAGCCTATGGACGTCATTACCATTATGATGGACCGTCCACGCTACGAAAACGAAGTCATTCCCGAAGACATTCCACTCAATATTGTTTATGAGGACAAATACCTCATGATAGTGAATAAACCTGCCGGACTTGTTGTGCATCCGGGACACGGTAACTACCACGGAACTCTAGTGAACGCCATAGCCTGGCACATGAAAGATAACCCCGATTACGATGCCAACGACCCGCATGTCGGTCTGGTGCACCGCATCGACAAAGATACTTCCGGTTTGCTCGTTATAGCAAAGACACCGGACGCCAAAACCAATCTCGGCATACAGTTCTTCAACAAAACCACCAAACGACGTTATCGTGCATTGGTATGGGGAATCGTTGAACAGGACGAAGGAACCATTATAGGTAACATCGGCCGGAATCCCAAAGACCGTATGCAGATGACCGTGTTGCCCGACGACCAGGGTAAACATGCTGTTACCCATTACCGGGTATTGGAACGTCTGGGTTACGTCACCCTTGTGGAGTGTATTCTCGAAACGGGACGTACCCATCAGATACGTGTACACATGAAGCACATCGGCCACGTACTCTTTAATGATGAGCGCTATGGCGGACACGAAATTCTGAAAGGTACTCATTTTAGTAAATACAAACAGTTTGTAAACAATTGCTTCGATACTTGTCCACGGCAGGCATTACACGCAATGACGTTGGGCTTTGTACATCCCGCCACCGGTGAGGAAATGTACTTCACTTCTGAAATGCCCGACGACATGACCCAGCTGATAGACAAATGGAGAGGCTATATCAGTAACAGAGATTTAGAATGAAACGCACGATTGCTATCGTTTGCGGAGGTGATACCTCCGAATTCCAGGTTTCCCTGCGCAGTGCGCAAGGAATCTATTCCTTTATCGATAAGGAGAAGTATACATTATATATCGTCGAAATGCACGGACTCGACTGGCACGTGCAACTTCCTGACGGCAACAAAGCTCCCATCGACCGGAACGATTTCAGTTTTCAGGTAGATGGCAAGAAGGTGACATTTGACTTTGCCTATATCACCATTCATGGAACTCCGGGTGAAGACGGACGTTTGCAAGGTTATTTCGACCTTCTTCATATCCCTTATTCCTGTTGTGGTGTATTGGCAGCCGCACTTACTTACGATAAGTTTGCGTGCAACCAATATCTAAAAGTATTCGGTGTGCGCATTGCAGAGTCTTTAGTACTCCGTCAGGGACAGTCTATTTCCGATGAAGATGTAATAGAGAAGATTGGTTTGCCTTGTTTCATCAAGCCCAGCCTGGGTGGTTCCAGCTTTGGCGTAACCAAGGTGAAGACCAAAGAACAAATACAGCCTGCCATTGTTAAGGCATTTGGTGAAGCACAGGAAGTCCTGGTGGAAGCCTTTATGGAAGGTACGGAAGTAACCTGCGGTTGCTATAAGACAAAAAAGAATTCAGTAGTATTCCCTATTACGGAAGTAGTAACAGAGAATGAATTCTTCGACTACGACGCCAAGTATAACGGACAGGTTTCTGAAATTACTCCCGCCCGTATCTCCAACGATCTGACTCACCGGATACAGACTTTGACTTCAGCCATCTATGATATCCTGGGAGCTTCCGGCATCATCCGCGTAGATTATATTATCACTGCCGGAGATAAAATCAACCTGCTGGAAGTGAACACTACACCCGGAATGACGGCCACCAGTTTTATACCCCAACAGGTACGTGCTGCAGGTTTAGACATTAAAGATGTAATGACTGATATAATTGAGAACCAGTTTTAGTGACTAAGGGTTAATGATCAGTGATTGGCACTCAGCAGCTTCACTATTCACAACCAACTAAACGTTAATCATTATGAATATGGAATTTGATGAAATCCGCCCTTATCATGACGAGGAACTCCCTCAGATTTACGAGGAATTGATTGCCGATCCGGCTTTCCAGCAGGTGGCGTCTGCTGTCTTTCCAGAAGTTCCTTTTGAGGCGCTTGCGCAGAAAATGCGTGCTTGCAAGACAAAATTAGAGTTTCAGAAAGCATTCTGTTACGTTATTCTGAGAAAGTTTTCCCGAGATACGACTCAGGGAGTGACTTTAGACCATACAGCACAGCCGGAGCATGAATCTGCTTACACTTACATCTCTAACCATCGCGACATCATTCTTGATTCTGGTTTCCTGTCAGTAGAATTGATAGACAAAGGCATGGACACAGTAGAAATCGCCATCGGTGATAATCTACTGATCTATCCTTGGATTAAGAAGTTCGTACGTGTCAACAAATCCTTCATAGTACAACGCACCCTGACCATGCGCCAGATGTTGGAATCCTCTGGACGTATGTCACGCTATATGCATCACACCATTAAGGATAAGAATCAATCCATCTGGATTGCCCAGCGTGAAGGACGCGCCAAAGACTCCAATGACCGCACCCAGGAAAGTGTGCTCAAAATGCTTGCCATGGGCGGAGAAGGCGATATTATTGATCGTCTGACTGAAATGAATATTGTCCCATTGGCCATTTCATATGAATACGATCCCTGTGATTACCTGAAAGCACAGGAATTTCAGTTGAAACGGGATATACCGGATTACAAAAAGACGCAAGCTGATGACTTAAAGAATATGCAAACCGGACTGTTCGGTGCAAAGGGACATGTACACTTCCAGGTGGCTCCCTGCATCAATGGAGAACTGGCTAAATTAGATCGTTCTCTTCCCAAACCGGAGTTATTCTCAGAAATTGCTGCACTCATAGACCGGAATATTCATACGAATTATCGTTTGTATCCCGGTAATTACATAGCCCATGATTCTTTATCGGGTACTGGCACCTTCGCTGGTCAGTACACAGCCGAAGAGAAGAAGCATTTCATGGACTACATCGACCAACAACTTGCCCGCATCGAACTGCCCAATAAGGATATGCCGTTCTTGCATGAAAAGATATTGCTGATGTATGCCAATCCGTTGACGAATTATTTGGCTACCCAAACTGATAATCCAAAATAGAATAAACAATGAAAGATAAGTTACAATTTCCGGTTTCTTTATCCTGGCTTTTGCCTATGCTGTTATGTGTACTGGTTTCCTGTAGCGATGATGACGACTACTATTATCCATCTGTGAAACTGGACTTCCTGACTGCCCAAGCAGGTGCCGACGGTAGTTTGCAGTCCATATTGACAGATGAAGGTGAGGCGCTTGCAGTAGTGGAAGATGCATCAAACACACGTATAGATGCCAATTCTTCCCTCCGCATTGTCAGCAACTATGGCAAGGCAGCAACTGCCAATGGAGAGTCCGGAGCAAAATTGTATGCGGTACTAAAAGCAATATCTCCTGTTCCACAACCCGAGGATAAATTTGAAGATGGAATAAAACGTGATCCGGTAAATGTATTAAGCATCTGGATGGGCATTGATTACCTGAATTTAATGTTGGAAATCAAATCACAAAATAAAAGCCATGCATTCCACTTTATAGAAGATGAAATCATCACGGACATAGAAGCAGGAACCCGGATCGTACGCCTATCCCTCTATCATGATGATGGCGGAGATGTACAGGCTTATACCAAACGTGCTTATGCATCCGTCCCATTACGGCAGTATGCAGAGGATGGAATTAATAAAATAACGGTTTATCTCAGCATCAACACGTATTCTGGCAAAGAAGCGACTTACGAATTTGAATATAATCCTCAATAAGATGAAAATGAATTCTTTTATTGCAGGCATTTGCCTGTTTTTCTCATCACTTTTCTCCTGTCAGCAGAAAGGAGACTTTAAGTCCGTCTCTGTGGAAGATTTCTCCACACTGATTGCCAATCCTGAAATGCAACGTCTGGATGTACGTACCTTAGCCGAATATTCGGAATCTCACATTCCAAAGAGCATCAACATTAATGTGCTTGATAAGACTTTTGCCGAAATTGCAGATTCAACCCTGCAAAAAGATAGACCTGTTGCCTTATATTGCCGTAGTGGCAAACGCAGTAAGAAAGCTGCTGCCATCCTCAGCGAGAAAGGTTATGTGGTTTATGACCTTGATAAAGGTTTCGAAGAATGGAAGAAGGCAGGAAAAGAAATAGAAGAAAATATAGAGTAAGAAACCAATTGGTTCAAATAGAAAAGCCGCAAAGCACTTTATCAGTCCTTTGCGGCTTTCTTATTCTTTATTACAAAGAGTTCGCTTATGCTTTTACTCCGTTGTATTCGTCAGAAACAGTCAGTTTCTTGCGGCCTTTAGCACGACGTGCAGCTAATACTCTGCGACCGTTAGCGGAAGCCATTCTCTCACGGAAAC
Organism: Bacteroides sp. AM16-24; assembly: GCF_003471885.1. Lineage (NCBI taxonomy): Bacteria > Pseudomonadati > Bacteroidota > Bacteroidia > Bacteroidales > Bacteroidaceae > Bacteroides > Bacteroides sp. AM16-24. The sequence continues at coordinate 226,848 of NZ_QRKI01000006.1, read as the reverse complement.
CGTGTTTGTTTTTTCTCTTTCTGTTAGAGGGTTGAAATGTTCTTTTCATTACTGTATATTGTTTTATGTTATTATTTCACGTAATCGGGCTGCAAAAATAGGGACTTTTTTCAAAATAACCAAGAGTTAAGTCTTTTTCTCTCAAAACTTTTTGCGATTTTTACTGATTTCCATTACTTTTGCACCCGCAAAGCTCACTGAAGACAATTATATAACATCTAAAATAAAAAATATTAGTATGATTAATGCCCAAGACATTAAAATCGGAACTTGCATCCGTATGGACAACAAGTTGTATTTCTGTATTGACTTCCTGCATGTAAAGCCGGGAAAAGGTAACACTTTCATGCGTGTTAAACTGAAAGACGTAGTAAATGGCTATGTGCTGGAACGTCGTTTTAATATCGGTGAAAAACTGGAAGATGTACGCGTAGAGCGTCGTCCTTATCAGTTCTTATATAAAGAAGGTGAAGATTATATCTTCATGAACCAGGAAACTTTTGACCAACATCCTATTGCTCACGACCTGATCAACGGTGTTGACTTCCTGCTGGAAGGAAGTGTACTGGACGTAGTATCGGACGCTTCCACTGAAACTGTTCTTTATGCTGATATGCCCATAAAAGTTCAGATGAAGATTACTTATACAGAACCAGGTGTAAAAGGTGACACTGCAACAAACACATTGAAACCTGCCACTGTAGAGTCTGGTGCGACTGTACGCGTTCCGTTGTTTATCAACGAAGGCGAAATGATTGAAATCGATACTCGCGACGGTTCTTATGTAAGCCGTGTGAAGGCATAAGCCGTTTCCCGAGTACATTGTACGATTATACAAGCTGCCTGTCAGAAGAATTAAACACTTCTGGCAGGCAGCTTTTTTCTATAGGGGAGCAAAAGAATATACGATTGGGAAGATTATCGGAAAAGAATGGTTTATCTTTGTAAGCAATAAGCAATAGAATTGCACCATGAGTAAACTGATAAAGACAGACAACGAATATAAAGAGTGGATAGGCGAACTGAAACAGCGTATTCGCCAGAGCCAGATTAAGGCAGCGGTAAAAGTAAATACGGAGTTATTACGATTATACTGGAGTATAGGAAGGGATATAGTCCGGTTGAAAGCGGAAGCAAAATGGGGAACTAACATAATGTCCCAAATTAGTTTAGACCTCAAAGAGGAATTCTCTAACTTAGGAGGATTTTCTGAAACGAACCTACGCTACATAAAAAGGTTCTATTTATTTTATGGACAGAATCAGCCCCAAGTTGGGGCTAAAATAAAGTCAAAAAAGCAAGAAGTAATTCAGCCCCAAGTTGAGGCAGAAATTCTTGAAGCTATATTTAGTATTCCTTGGGGACATCAAAAGCATATTATTACCAAGGCTAAATCTACTAATGAAGCCCTGTTTTATGTCCAAAAAACCATCAAACAGGGTTGGAGTCGTAATATCCTAATCAACTATATGAGTGCTAATCTTTTTGAAACTGAAGGAAAGGCAATCAGTAATTTCAAGAACACATTACCTGCCCTCCAAAGCGATTTAGCACAACAAACATTGAAAGACCCTTATAATTTCGACTTCCTCACCCTGCGTGATGGCTATCTTGAACGGGAGTTGGAAGATGCCCTAACTGACAATATCACCAAATTTCTCATTGAATTAGGAAATGTTTTTGCCTATGTAGGACGGCAAGTCCGCCTTGAAATCGGTGGTGATGAATTCTTTATTGATCTGCTATTTTATCATCTCAAACTACGCAGTTATGTAGTGATAGAATTAAAAACGGGAGACTTCCAGCCCGAATATATCGGTAAGTTAGGTTTCTATGTCTCTGCCATCAATAATGAGATGAAACTGCCACAAGACAATCCAACAATAGGATTGCTAATTTGCAAAAGCAAGAACAACATAGTGGCACGATATACGCTGGATACAGCCAACCTGCCCATCGGTATATCAGAATATGACTTAAATCACCTCTTTCCCAAAGATTTCAAGAGTACCCTACCCAGTATTGAAGAAATAGAAAACGAACTAAAAGATTAACACCTATGAGATACTCCGTCATCGTTCCTGTATATAATCGTCCCGATGAAGTGGACGAACTCTTGCAAAGTCTGACTGAACAAAGTTTCAAAGACTTTGAAGTCGTGATTGTGGAAGACGGTTCCTCCATCCCCTGCAAGGAAGTAGTGGACAGGTACCAGAAGCAACTGGACATACACTATTATAACAAACCCAATTCCGGTCCCGGACAAACCCGCAACTACGGTGCCGAACGGAGTACCGGAGAGTATCTGATCATTTTAGATTCTGACTGTATCCTGCCCAAAGGCTATCTTGCCGCCATCGAGAAAGAACTGCAGATTAACCCTGCCGATGCCTTCGGCGGACCGGACCGGGCACATGAGTCTTTTACGGATATACAAAAAGCTATCAACTACTCCATGACTTCCTTCTTCACTACCGGAGGCATCCGGGGAGGAAAAAAGAAAATGGATAAATTCTATCCACGCAGCTTCAATATGGGTGTCAAGCGAGATGTATATGCCGCATTGGGGGGATTCTCTAAAATGCGTTTCGGAGAAGATATAGACTTCAGTATCCGCATATTCAAAGGCGGTTATCGCTGCCGGCTGTTTCCTGACGCATGGGTGTATCATAAACGCCGCACAGACTTAAAGAAGTTCTTCAAACAAGTGCACAATTCAGGGATTGCACGGATCAATCTGTATAAGAAATATCCGGAGTCTTTGAAAGTTGTTCATCTCTTGCCCGCCGCATTCACATTGGGAGTAGCTATACTATTACTTGGTAGTCCTTTCTGCCTTTACAGCCTGACGCCCATCGTTTTATATGCGCTACTGGTATGTGCGGATTCTTCTATCCAGAACCGAAGCCTGCGCATCGGCATCTATTCCATTGCCGCCTCCTTTATCCAACTTATCGGATATGGCACAGGATTCTGGAGAGCCTGGTGGAACCGCTGTATACTCGGCAAAGATGAATTCGAAGCTTTCAAAAAGAACTTTTATAAGTGATTAGCAATTCACAATTAACATGAAAAAACTAACTATCAACCAATGGGCCGAAGAAGACCGCCCGCGGGAAAAGATGATGCTGAAAGGTGCAGAAGCCTTAAGCGATGCCGAATTGCTTGCCATCCTTATCGGTTCGGGAAACACAGAAGAAAGCGCAGTATCACTTATGCAACGAGTACTTTCCACCTGCAGTAACGACCTGAACCAATTGGGTAAATGGGAAGTACAGGACTTCTCCCGCTTCAAAGGCTTCGGTCCTGCCAAAAGTATCACCATCATGGCAGCACTGGAACTGGGCAAACGTCGCAAACTACAAGAGCGTCCGGAACGCACCACCATCCGCTCTTCCAAAGACATCTACGAAATCTTCCATCCGCTTCTCTGCGACCTGGCACACGAAGAGTTCTGGGTTCTGCTCCTCAACCAAGCCTCCCGCGTCATCGACAAATCCCGCATCAGCCGAGGTGGTATTGACCAGACCACTGCTGATGTACGCAGTATCTTGCGTGAAGCTTTAATGCAGCGTGCCACACAAATAGCCCTGATACACAACCATCCTTCGGGCAGCTCCCGCCCAAGCACAGACGACCAACGTCTGACGCAACTTGTCCAGAAAGGAGCTCAAACCATGAACATCCGCCTCATCGACCATGTTATTGTAACAGACGGAGTATATTATAGTTTTAACGATGAAGGAATGATTTGAGAGAAAGGATTAAAAGAAGTCGCCCGCATCTCCCTTAGCACCATTGCAAAAGATAGCATCTTTTGCTACAAAAGGTGGCATCTTTCACATCAAAAGATGGCATGTTTTGCTGCTAAAGATGGCATCTTTTACATCAGAACAATAAAGGATGCAAATGAAAGGGAGTAATGTTTGATGGGAGAGGCTTTAATAATCTGTTTGCTGAGTATCTATAACAGGCTTTTTCAAAACCCGTTCCTTTGTAGTTTCAATTTATTTCTTTAGCTTTGCTTTAAGAAGATAGTCTGTGCTCAGCATAATGCAAATAAATTTGCTTCTGTTTTCGGTTTCAACTATCTTTGCCTAACTAAAATAATACGAATATGACCAAGTTTGAAATAGAAGAAAAAATAGTGGAGATGCTTAAGACCGTATTCGATCCGGAAATTCCGGTAAACGTGTACGACCTGGGACTTATCTACAAAATAGATGTCTCCGACAACGGAGAAGTTAACATTGACATGACCCTGACAGCTCCCAACTGCCCGGCAGCCGACTTTATTATGGAAGACGTGCGCCAGAAAGTGGAATCAGTGGACGGTGTCACTGCTGCCACCATCAATCTGGTATTCGAACCGGAATGGGACAAGGATATGATGAGTGAAGAAGCCAAGTTGGAATTGGGTTTCTTATAAGTAACGCAAGTAGTAAGCAGTTAGTAACAAGCTGAATAGCACGGTTATGAAGAACGTATATTTCCTTTCGGATGCACACCTCGGCTCACGTGCCATCGAACACGGGCGCACACAAGAACGACGCCTCGTCAACTTCCTCGACAGTATCAAGTACAAAGCATCTGCTGTGTATTTGCTGGGCGATATGTTCGACTTTTGGTATGAATTCAAGACCGTTGTGCCGAAAGGCTATACCCGTTTCCTGGGCAAACTGTCCGAACTGACGGATATAGGAGTGGAAGTGCACTTCTTCACAGGAAACCATGACATTTGGTGCGGAGACTATCTGACTAAAGAGTGCGGTGTCATCATGCATCGCGAACCGCTTACAACGGAAATATACGGTAAGGAGTTCTACCTTGCCCACGGTGATGGTTTGGGTGATCCTGACAAGAAATTCAAGTTCCTGCGTTCCATGTTTCACAACGAGTTTCTACAAGTTCTTTTTTCTGCCATACATCCCCGTTGGAGTATGGAATTGGGACTGAACTGGGCCAAGCAGAGCCGCTTGAAACGTATTGACGGCAAAGAGCCTGACTATATGGGTGAAGACAAAGAATTCCTGATACTCTACACCAAAGAGTATCTGAAAAGCCATCCGAATATTAATTACTTTATCTACGGACACCGCCACATCGAACTGGATTTGATGCTGAGCGCTACCGCCCGTATCACCATACTGGGAGACTGGATCAATTATTTCTCTTATGCCGTTTTCGATGGTGAGAACCTTTTCCTTGAGAACTTTATCGAAGGAGAAACCAAACTATGAATTTAATCTGCTACCGGCACTGTAAACAGATGCTTCGTCTATTTAATCTTCTGTAAATATCCCCGAGAAAAAGGAAATAAACGAAACCTTTTCATTTTAATCTTGTAATATATCCATAAACCATTAAAAATATATAGTTATGGATGATTTGATTTATAGGAATAATGCGATTGCCGAAGAGAATATCGACCCGCATGGTCGTCCGGCAAAGGATGAATTTGAGGAATTCAGTGAAGAGGTTTCTGAGCGTACAGATCTTGGGTACAAGGATCAGAAAGTAAAGTCTGCAAAAGAGCGAAAGAAACGTCTCGAAGAAATAGACGAAATAGTCAAGGAAGAAATACAGTAGTTACAAATTACGAGCTACAAGCTACAAGTGGGCTACGCAATCATGCCGCATGGTACTTGTAGCTTGTAGCTCATAACTCGTAGCTCGTAACTTACTTATATCCCGCAACCTTTGCTATACGCTTCGGGATTTCCGTATTATCATATTTGCCAGCAAATTCCTTAGAACCTGCACCCACCGCATATACAGGTACATATCCTGCTGTATGGCTGCCGCTTGTCCAACCTACCATAGCAATCTGGCTCATTACTTTTCTTGCAGAAGCAGCCAACGGTTCAGTCTTTGAGTAAAGAGTTTCTTCGAACACGACCTTGTTCTTTACAAACGACTGTTCAAACTCATCACGCAATATCTTTTCCTGTTCCCAAGTCAAAGGCAACTCTTTCCAAAAGCCCATCTTTTCTGTTAACAGTGCTTTGGCATCTTCCCAAGTTACATCATGTCCTTTTGCCTTACGCAAATCAGTGATAGCAACAGAAAGTAAATCCTGAGATTGTTTTTGATTCTTCAAGGCTTTCAGATGCAATTCATACTTGCCTGTACCCAATCCTAAACCACCAGTTTCATGATCCGCCGTTACTACAATCAAAGTTTCTTTGGGATGCTTCTTATAAAACTCATACGCAACTTTGATAGCATTGTCCATATCTATCACTTCTTCAAAAGTAGTAGCAGGGTCATTTGAATGGCAAGACCAGTCTATCTTTCCACCTTCTACCATCAGGAAGAAACCTTTATTCTTACCCTTAGTCAAAAAAGAAATAGCGCTTTCAGTTATCTCTGCAAGAGTCAAGTCTCCATCTTTGCGGTCAATAGAATAAGGCAGGCAAGAAGGGTTGGCATCATCTTTCTGAATCAGCACCATCTTATCAGCCTGAGCAGCTTTAGCTTTAAAATCGTCTACACCTTTTGCAATCGTATAACCGGCTTCCTCAATGATGGGGAAAATGCTTGGAGCTTCTTTCTTGTCAGCCGTAGTAGTTGGCTTCAAGAAACCACCACCTGCATAGAAATCAAAGTTAGCCTTCGGCAAGTCAAGAGCAATCTCGTAATACATATTACGATTAGGCTGATGCGCATAGAAAGCAGCAGGGGTAGCATGATCCACACTGACACTGGTAGTTACACCAACTTTCTTCCCGGCTTTCTTAGCTTTCTCGGCAACAGTCTGAATCACATTCTTCTGGTCATCCATACCGATAGCACCGTTATACGTCTTCACTCCGGTAGCCAGAGCTGTTCCGGCAGCAGAAGAGTCCGTTACAGAGTTGGTTGCAGAGAAAGTAGTAGCAACACCCACAGCCGGGAACTGAGTAAACAACAACGGTTTCACACCAATGCGTCCTTCCTGTTCGGCCAGATACATTTCCGTACCGTTCACCTGGTTCACTCCCATTCCATCACCGATGAAATAAAATACATACTTTGCCTGTTGGGCATACGTCACACCTGCCAACAGGACAAAGAACAATAAATACATGAATCTTTTCATAAATTGGTATATTTAAAGTAGTTTGAATAAATGTCGCTTTCTCTTAAGAGACAAGCAAAGATAAGGATTTTAAGCCAGTGCTTGGAGCAGATACTGTTAAAAAATAAAGCCGGAAGGCAATCTGCATTGCTTCCGGCTTCATTGTTACATCGCGATTGCGAGATTATTAACTTTTCAAGGATTATTTCTTATTTAAGATAGCCATAGTATCCGAGGCAATCATCAGTTCTTCGTCAGTCGGGATAACTACAACTTTCACTTTAGAGTCGTCAGCAGAAATCACCGCTTCTTCTCCACGAACCTTATTCTTTTCCAGATCCAGTTTCACACCCATGTATTCCAGACCTTCGCATGCACCTGAACGACAAGAAGCCTGATTTTCGCCTACACCACCTGTAAACACTATAATGTCCACGCCACCCAAAGCAGCAGCATAAGCACCGATATACTTCTTAATACGGTAAAAATACATATTTTCAGTCAGGTCGGCCATTTTATTGTTACCGGCAGCAACAGCAGCTTCCAACTCGCGCATATCACTGGATACTCCAAAGATACCTTTTACACCACTCTTCTTGTTCAACAGGTCAGATACACCGGCAGCAGTCAGGTTCTCCTTTTCCATAATGAAAGTTACGGCACCAGCATCAATGTCACCGCTACGTGTACCCATCATCAAGCCTTCCAACGGAGTCAAGCCCATACTGGTATCAATACTCTTACCATCTTTTACAGCAGTGATAGAACCACCATTGCCAATATGACAAGTAATAATCTTCTTTCCTTCAGGGTTTACACCCAGAAATTCACACACACGTTGTGAAACGTAACGGTGAGAAGTTCCGTGGAAACCATAACGACGTACGCCATACTTCTTATACAATTCGTAAGGAATAGCATACAAATAAGCATAGTCAGGCATAGTCTGGTGGAATGCTGTATCGAATACACCAATTTGCGGTACGTTGGGCAATATAGCAGAGATAGCGTTTACACCTTTCAGGTTAGCAGGATTGTGAAGCGGAGCCAAATCGTTGCAAGCGGTAAAAGCATCCAGTACTTCCTGCGTCAGTAATACAGATTCACTGAATTTCTCCCCCCCATGCACCATACGGTGACCTACTGCGTTAATTTCATTCAAAGACTTGATAGCACCATATTCAGGACTGGTCAATGTATCCAGAATAAATTCTACCCCTACGGTATGTTCGGGAATATCTTTTTCCAGAACTTTCTTTTCACCGTTAGGCAAAGTAAATTTCAGGAAAGAACCTTGCAGGCCAATTTTTTCGATACCACCCTGTGCGATCACTTCTTTATGATCCATATCAAACAATTTATATTTGATGGACGAACTACCGCAGTTTAATACTAAGACTTTCATTTTATATATTCAGATTTAATAATTATTTTATTCTTTGGCTCCAATAGCCTGGTTGGCAGTGATGGCAATCATGCGATAAATATCTTCGATGGAGCAACCGCGTGACAAGTCGTTCACCGGACGGGCAATACCTTGCAAAATCGGCCCTACTGCATCTGCATGACCTAAACGTTGTACCAATTTATAAGAAATATTACCTACTTCGAGGCTCGGCACAATCAGCACATTTGCGTTTCCTGCAATCGGAGAGCCCGGAGCTTTGCTGGCACCTACTTCAGGAACCAATGCAGCATCAGCCTGCAACTCACCGTCTAGAGCCAAGTCAGGAGCCATTTCATGAGCAATTTTCACAGCTTCAATTACTTTATCCACAACCTCATGTTTAGCAGAACCTTTAGTTGAAAAGCTCAACATCGCTACTTTAGGTTCCATACCTACCACTGACTTAGCAGTGCGAGCGGTACAAACCGCAATCTGCGCCAGTTGTTCCGCATCCGGAACCGGTGTAACAGCTACATCACCCATCACCAAAATACCGTTCTTTCCATATTCGGGAGCGTGCGTCAGCAACAACATTGCACCAGATACACAAGTGATGCCCGGAGTTGTCTTAATGATTTGCAATGCCGGACGCAATACATCGCCCGTCGTATTGCGTGCACCTGCCAATTGACCGTCAGCATCACCATTCTTAATAATCAGACAGCCCAAATAAAGTGGGTTAAGTACCAACTTACGAGCCTCTTCGATAGTCATACCTTTTTTCTTGCGAAGTTCACACAACAATTGTGCATACTCTTCTTTCTTCGGATGATTCTCCGGATCAATAATAGTAGCCTTACTGATGTTTCCAAGTCCCCATTCTGTTGCACAAGCGTTAATTTCGTCCGGATTACCCAGAAGAATCAAGTCAGCAACTCCATCTGTCAAAATTTGATTGGCAGCTTTCAAAGTACGTTCTTCCGTTCCTTCAGGAAGAACAATACGTTGGCGGTCGGCTTTCGCGCGCTCAACGATTTCATTAATTAATCTCTGCATATATATAAATTGTGTATAAAAATTCGGTAGATGTGTTATTCACGCCGCAAAAATACACAATTTTGCAATATCAACATTGCAATTCGGGGCATTTTTGTGGCCCAAAGCGTAATTATTATAATATTTAACACTAATCTGGCACAAAATGTACAAATAGAAAGAAATATCGCAGGAAACTGTGACAGCCAATTTGCAAAACACCTAACTTTGCAGCGTTTTCAGTAAACAATTCAACTTTTGGTCAGTTATTAAGAAGGTTATTGCCCAAAGAGAGTTGAATTTAATAATAATAAATAGGTAATAGTAGTATGATTCGTCAATGCGCCATCCTTTTCGGATGCCTGGCTTTGGGTGAATTGGTTGTTTTTCTTACGGATATCAAGCTTCCGTCCAGCATCATAGGTATGCTGTTGCTCACCCTTTTCCTGAAATTGGGTTGGATTAAACTGCAATGGGTGCAGGGTTTGTCCGACTTTCTGGTTGCTAATTTGGGATTCTTCTTTGTTCCTCCCGGTGTAGCTCTCATGCTATATTTTGATATTATCGCTGCCCAATTCTGGCCGATAGTGATTGCTTCTTTAGTTAGTACCCTGTTGGTTTTAATCGTTACAGGGTGGGTTCATCAATTAGCACGCAAAATCAAATGAGTTACTTAGACAACGAATTCTTCTTGTTAGCCGTTACTTTCGGCGTGTTTTTCTTTTCAAAACTGTTGCAAAAGAAAACTGGTATTTTATTGCTTAACCCCATTTTGTTGACTATCGCCATCCTGATTATCTTTCTGAAAATGGCGCATATCAACTACGAAACCTACAACAAAGGCGGATACCTCATTGAGTTCTGGCTGAAACCGGCAGTAGTAGCTCTTGGCGTACCCCTATATCTACAATTGGAGGCCATAAAGAAACAATTGGTCCCGATCCTGCTTTCACAATTGGCGGGTTGTATCATCGGGGTAGTTTCCGTAGTGGTGATTGCCAAACTGATGGGAGCACCGCAGGAGATTATTTATTCATTGGCACCTAAATCTGTTACTACCCCTATTGCCATGGAAGTAGCAGATACATTAGGAGGTATTCCGGCACTGACGGCTGCCGTAGTGGTTTGCGTCGGTTTACTGGGTAGTATTGTCGGAATAAAAACCCTAAAACTAACGCGTATCAAGAGCCCTATTGCCCAAGGATTATCCTTGGGAGCTGCCGCCCATGCCGTGGGAACTTCCACCGCCATGGATATCAGCAGCAAATACGGAGCTTACGCCAGTCTTGGACTTACACTGAATGGAATTTTCACCGCTCTACTTACGCCGACTATTTTGCGATTATTAGGGTTGCTATAACAATTTCTCCTTATCTTTGTTATTCTTTATATTCAAACTAACGAAAACGACGATATGATATCATTTAAAGACATCGAACTTAAAGATAAAGAGCTCATTACATCTTATACACAGCATAGTCCTCGACGCAACTGTGACCTTTCATTCTCCAATCTCTGTAGTTGGCGTTTCCTTTACGACACCAAGTTTGCAGTACAGGACGGTTTCCTGATACTGAAATTCTGGGCAGGAGAAAAATTGGTATATATGATGCCAGTCGGGAACGGAGACTTAAAGAAAGTGCTGGAGGATATGATAGAAGATGCCAACCGTGAAGGTGAACGCTTCTGTATGCTCGGAGTATGCGCAGGCATGCGCGCTGACTTGGAAGCCATAATGCCTGATAAGTTTCATTTCGAAGCGGACAGAGATTATGCCGATTACCTGTATCTTCGGACCGATCTTGCCACATTGGCGGGTAAGAAATTCCAAGCCAAACGGAACCACCTCAATAAATTCCGCCGGACCTATACTAATTATGAATATGTTCCTCTCACTTCCAACCGTATACAGGAATGTCTCGATCTGGAAGCCGAATGGTGCAAAGTGAACAACTGCGACCAGCACGAAGGTACGGGTAACGAACGTCGCGCCCTTATCTATGCACTGCATAACTTCGATGCCCTTGGCCTGACAGGAGGTATTCTTCATGTAGATGGTAAAATTGTAGCTTTCACTTTCGGTATGCCCATCAACCAGGATACTTTCGGCGTACATGTAGAAAAAGCAGACACTACGATTGATGGTGCCTACACCATGATAAATTATGAATTCGCCAACCATATCCCCGAGCAATATACTTATATCAACCGGGAAGAAGATTTGGGCATCGAAGGTCTGCGCAAAGCCAAACTATCCTACCAGCCAGTGATTGTCCTGGAGAAATATATGGCTTGCCTGAAAGATACCCCTGTAGATCCGGTGAAATGGTAAGATTCTTTTAAGTAGTTAATAGCAAGTAATAAATAATCAATAAAGATAGTAAGCATCTGAATAGGAGATAGAAATAATGCGTGAAAAGGTAAAGAAGCTGTGGAAGCTTTGTTTTAACGACAATGACGAGTTTGTGAATATGTACTTTAACCTTCGCTACAACAGCGAAGTGAATGTTGCCATCGAAAGTGGTGATGAAGTCATTGCCACCTTACAGATGCTTCCCTATCCGATCACTTTTCATGGTAATAGTATACCGACTGCATATATTTCGGGAGCTTGCACTCACCCCGACTACCGTAGCCGGGGCGTTATGCGAGAATTGCTATCGCAAGCATTCGGGCGCATGTATCGTAATGATATCGCATTTACTACCCTTATTCCTGCCGAACCCTGGTTATTCGGTTACTATGCACGCGTAGGTTATGCAACGGCTTTCCGTTACGGTAAACGTATTTTTCATCTACCAACCGATGAAACAGATACTCCTGCTCGCACTTCATCTGCCGTGACAGGCTGGTGTTTCCAGACTTACACAAACTATGACGAAGATGTCTATCAGTATCTGAATAGCAAAATGCAGGAACGCCCTTGCTGCCTGCAACATACAAAGACAGACTTCTACGTCATACTGGCAGACCTCAATCTGAGCAGTGGATGTATTTTCACCCTTTCGGATGAATCTGGAATTGCCGCTCTTGCCATTGTCTATCCCGATGAAGAAGCTTCCAAGCTCTATATAAAGGAATTACTTGCAGATACTCCCGAAGCAGAACATTCGTTACTTACTCGCATTTGCCAGAACATGCATACCGAAACCCTCGATATCATCATGCCTCCCATAAAAGATCAATCCTCTTTTGATCTGGGTATGATACGCATCATTCAGGCCAAACCTGTACTGCAACTTTATGCAGCCGCACATCCCGAGGAAGAAATGAACATTGATCTCATTGACAACGAACTTTCAGCCAACAATGGTTATTATTACCTGAATAAAGGGAAATGTATGTATAGTCACAGACGGCTTCCGGGCGCACATGAGCAATTAACAATCGGGCAATTAACAGAAAAAGTATTTGCTTCGGAACAAGCATACATGAGTTTAATGCTAAACTGACATTACCCCAAATGGTAACTTTGTTAACCCCACACAGTAACTCCATTTACATGCTGAGGTAAAGGTCGTTACATGCCGAGGTAAAGAGCGTTACAATAAGCGGTAAAGGTCGTTACATACGGCGGTAAATGCTTTTACATCGCAAGGGAAATAGCTTGTAAATACTATCTATTGATAATCAAACAATTATCTAAAGCCATTGGTAGTACTAATTCATTTCCGAAAAGAAAGGAAGAAAATGATAAATCCCCATTTAACTCATAACCGCACGGTTATAAACTAATCCCGCCAACCGGTAAAAACAGTAATTTAGTTACTTTTATCTGTAATCTGTATACAACGTTTACGGAATATCCTCGGTAATTTTGCATTGTAAATGAAGCGAATGCAGAATCCCATAAATATTGATTTAATAAACAATAGAATCTATCATCATAAAAACAAAATATTATGAATCTGAAAAGAATAATCATTGCCATGGCGGTTGTTTTAACTGGTACAGGCAATATAAACGCACAAGAAATGAAAACAGAAGTTCCCAAAATCAGTGATTTCCCGGTAGGGGAAGAGAATACTGGCTACGCACAGTATTTCACAGGTAAATCCTGGCTGGCACCTTTGACTACCAGCAAAGAACTAAATGTACCGATGTCCAACGTTACGTTTGAGCCCGGTTGCCGCAACAACTGGCATAGTCACACAGGCGGGCAACTACTAATTGCCGTAGGTGGTATAGGCTATTATCAGGAACGCGGAAAGGCTGCACGCCGTCTGTTGCCCGGTGATGTAGTAGAAATCGCTTCCAACGTAGAACATTGGCACGGTGCCGCACCCGATAGTTGGTTCTCACACCTTGCCATAGCATGCAATCCGCAAACGAATCAGAATACCTGGCTTGAGGTAGTGAATGATGAAGAATATGCGAAAGCTGTAAAAGACAGAAGCAGTAAGAATGAAAAGGATGAGAATAGAATTGAATTATGTAAAGAGAACTACACCCAACTATTCGGTGGAGAAGCTTTAACCGGAGAAGGTACAGATCCGGAAATGATGGATATACTTCAGAAATATATCTTTGGAGAAGTGTTCCGGACGGGGGATCTGGATATGAAAACGCGTGAGATGATTACTTGCGTATCATTAGCCGCCATGCAGCAACTGCCACAGCTAAAGAGTCATGCCGGAGCTGCACTAAACGTAGGGGTAACTCCTATAGAACTGCGCGAGGCTATCTATCAATGCGCTCCCATTATCGGTTTCCCAAAAGTATTGAATGCATTAAGTGCAATAAACTCCACATTTACGGAAAGAGGCATCAAGTTACCTTTGGAAAAACAGGAGACTGTGACGGAAAAAAATCGTTTGGAAAAAGGCCTTGCTATTCAAAAGCCACTTTACGGAGAGTCCATGAAGGAATTTCTAAAAGATGTTCCGGGCGGCATGGGAGCCGACGTAGCACGTTTCCTGACTGAAGTTCACTTCGGAGATTTCCAAACCCGAAGCGGACTAAATACCCAAACGCGTGAATTGTTAACTTTCTGCGTGCTGACTGTAATTGGTGCAGAGCCCCAACTCCAATCACACCTCCAGGCCAATCTGAAAGTAGGTAACAGTAAGGAAATGCTGACTGCCGCTGTCATACAATGTATGCCTTATATCGGTTTTCCGGCAGCAATAAAGGTACTGGATATTATCAAAGAAGCATGATACTTTCTTCCATAAATTCTTTATTGACACAACCGTTTTAGCAAATCTTCATGATCCGGATAAAGTTTCGATAAACGATCGAACGTACCCAACTCAAAATCATCGAAGGTAAAACCGGGAGCAACGGCACAACTAACCAGTGCATATCCGAAATGCGAAGGCAATTCGGCAGCAAACCAACATCCGGGTTCGATGGCAACCTGCTGTTCGCCCGAAAAGTCTGCAGTCATCACGTGAGTAACCAATCTACCATCGGGATGGATCACATGTAACATCAGGGGATATCCCGCGTGGTAGTACCACACTTCGGGGGAAGTCAGTCTGTGGAAAGCTGATTTGTCTTCATTTTCCAACAGGTAATAAATGGAGGTCATGGCTGATTTATCGTTATCAATCAGTTTTTCGGAACGAAATATTTCTTTGTAGTATCCACCTTCAGGATGGCGACTCATATTCAGATGATTTATCCAGTCAATTGCTTTCATACCTATATTATTATTAATCAATCCCGCTCTTCCGTGACAAACATCATAGAAAAGCGGGATTTCTTTTATTTAGATTCTCTTAAAGTCCACTGAAGTCAACTCCTTCAAACACTAATGAAGGAACCAGCCAGCTACGATCTGTACGGGCATCATTACCGATAGCCGCCAACGAATTCCACAACGTCAGGAAGTTTCCGGTAACATTCATTTCATTGACAGGTTGCGTCAATTTACCGTTCTCTATGAGGAATCCTTCGATACCGTAAGAGAAGTCACCTGTGTTGCTATTGCTGTTACCACCATTCAAACCGGTAACAAGGATACCATTCGCTACATCAGCAATCAAACCATTAAGATCTTTATCACCCGGAGTAAGTACCAGACGTGACGGACCGCTAATAGTAGGAGCTACCCCCATCTTCTTAGCATTATAAGTATCAAAGAAGTAAGTCTTCAACACACCATTCTCAAAGATCGGACGTTTTTCCGTTGCCACACCTTCATTATCGAAATAACGTGAACCATTGGCACCTATCACGTGCGGATCATCCATTACAGTCAACTTATCCGAGAATACTTTCTGATCCAGTTTATCAATCAGGAAAGAGTTCTTTTGCTGCAAAGAGGAACCATAAAGAGCACTCAATACTGGACTCAACATACGTCCCGAATTTATCGGATCAACCACCATTGTGTATTTACCAGACTTAGCTTTCTTCTGTCCCAATTTACGCAATACACGTTCCAGTGCTACTGAACCGATATCTGTTTTAGGCAATTTATCATAGAACAAGGAGCTTCCATACCAATAATCAGACGGACGGGCTTCACCCTCACCTTTGATGGCTACACTGGCAGAAACTGAATACCAGGTTGATTTGGACTCACCCTCAAAGCCATTACTCATCAGACGGTAAGAAGCATTCTCACCATCACTGTATGAGGTCTCTACTGAGATGATACGATCATTCTTACCCATAACTTCTCCAGCGGCAGCACGGGCCAAAGCAACTTTATCATCCGGATTGATACCGAAGATTTTATCATCGAACATCTGCAGATCGGGTTTCCCACCTGTATAATAGCGGGCGGGATCTGCCAATACACGGAATTCATCCGGAGCCAGATAACGGGTGGACTCGATGCCATTCTTGATAAATGTTTCCAGTTCTTTCTTATCCAGACGGTTTGTAGAATAGTTACCGTAACGTCCATCTACATATACATTGATTCCCATACCACTTTCAGAAGCCTGTTGCAGACGATCCATCTTAGCATCACGCAATTCGAAAGAAGTGTTTGAATTGGCATACAATACAACTTTGGCTGCCTGGCAACCATTCTTCAGAGCGAAATCCATCGCCCATTGAGCCAGTTTTTTATTATTATCTGTTATCATCAGTTTTCTCCTCCTACAGTTAATTTACTTACTAAAGCCGAAGGCATACCACAAGTCACCGGACAAGACTGTCCGTCCTTACCGCATGTCCACGTACCGTTATCGATCTGGTCATTGCTTGCCACCATCGTGATATCTGCCAATGCTTTGGGTCCATTACCGATAATGTTGATATCTTTGATAGGCTGCGTCAGCTTACCGTCTTCAATCATATAACCGAATTTTACGAAGAACGTAAAGTCACCTGCACCAATCTGCACCTGTCCATTGGTGAATTGTTGTGCATAAATACCATTCTTTACAGTAGAGATGATATCTTCTTCCTTCATATCTCCGGCTTCCATATACGTAGCACGCATACGAGGAATAGGTACATTACGGAAAGTATCGCGGCGTCCGTTTCCGGTAGGAGCCACACCGTAGTGTTTAGAACTGATACGGTCGTGCAGGTAACTAGTCAATACACCATCCTTCACGATATAAGTCTTCTGTCCTTCTATACCTTCATCATCGAAGTTTACAGAACCACGATTGAAAGGAATCGTACCGTCATCTACCACACTGATATGTTCATTACATACTTTCTTGTTCAACTGATCGGCAAAGATAGAAACATTCTTACGGTTGAAATCAGCTTCAAACGCATGTCCGATAGCTTCGTGCAACAAAATACCCGAACCGCCGGATGCCATCACCACAGGGAGTTCACCACCTTTAGGCTTAATGGCTTTAAACATAATTGCTGTATTGTCTACAACTTCGCGAGCTATCACTTCGATGATATCATCTGTCATAAATTCAAAACCTTTACGATAGGAACGAGTGGCATAGTTATTTTCCATACGTCCGTTCTCTTCCATAATACAGAAAGCCATATAGGATACCATCGGACGATAATCATAGTAAGTCACACCTTCTGAATTACAGAACAGCACATGTGTTGTGTTGTCGCTCAAAGAAGCCTGCACCTTACGTACACGATTGTCCAACGCAAAGACTTTATCATTCAGTTTTTGCAGATAAGGCATTTTCTCTTTCAGGCTCACTTCTTCCCAAGGAGTAACTACAGAATAACGGTCTCTTTCAATCGTCTTCTCCTTAAATGCAACAGGTTTTCCTGCCTTACCGGAAGAAGCAATGCGGGCAGCCGTACGTGCGGCACGCAACATTTCTTCCAACGTCACACCTTCCACATAAGCATAACCGCTTTGGTCACCGGCTAATACACGGACACCCATACCGAAGTCAATATTTGAACTACAATTGTTCACTTTACCGTCCATCAGGGCTACAGCATTATTAAAAGAGTGTTCAAAATAAAGGTCCGCATAATCCCCACCTTTTTCAAGTGCAGCAGTCAGCACCTTCTTTAGGTCTGCCTCCGTTACACCGAAATGGTTCATAGCCGCAGCTACAGCAGATTTGTTATCCGTGCCTCCCAAAGCTCCCCGTACCGTATCAGGCAAGGCAAGCGACGGAGCAGCCAGCGAACCTAATACTGCCAGACTCCCCATCCGTAAGAAATTCCGTCTATCCATCTTTCTTTTTTTTAAGATTGCTAATAATATGTTCTTTATATAAGTTCTGTTTTTCAGTATATAAGACGCTATTTAGTATCATTTTGTCACACCCGAAACTAATTTTCTTTTGTCAACAGGCTTTCCAGTTCTTCCGCATTCAAACGTAAGTGGAATTGCCCTTTATAGGCTACAGAAATGGATCCGGTTTCTTCGGACACAATAATAGCAAGTGCATCAGATTCCTGGGAAATCCCCATCGCTGCACGATGGCGCAGTCCCAGTTCCTTCGGTATGTCCAGATTGTGCGATACCGGAAGAATACATCCTGCCGCCTTTATCCGCCCTTTACTGATCACCATTGCACCGTCATGTAAAGGGCTGTTCTTGAAAAAGATATTCTCTATCAGGCGCTGGTTAATATCAGCATTGATAATTTCACCCGTACGCACCACATCATCCAAAGGAAAGTTATGTTCAATCACAATCAAAGCCCCTACTTTCTGTTTGCCCATACTGATACATGCCATAACTACCGGCATGATTTCATCGTGCTGCATGCTCTCCTTCTTATTCCCAGTAAAGAAGCGTACCAAAGCACTGGCATGCTGGTGTGAACCAAGCGTCAGCAAAAAGCGCCGTATCTCATCCTGGAAGAGGATAATAAGTGCTACTACTCCTACACTCACCAACTTGTCAAAGATGGAACCCAGCAATTTCATCTCCAATACCTGTGACACCACCAACCAGATCAATATGAATATCAGGATACCCGTAAACACATTGATGGAACCGGAAGCTTTCATCAGCTTATACGTATAGTAAAGCAGAAATGCAACCAGAAGAACATCAATAATATCTTTTACTCCAATATCAAAAAACATAAGAATTATGATTTATGAATTATGAATTATGAATTATGAGCTAAGTGACTTTCCTTTATCACTTATCACTCTATCACCTTATCACTATTTTTTCGCATTGCCTCCACAATTTTCACCGTTTCTACGGCTTCGCGTACATCATGTACCCGAAGAATATCAGCTCCTTTCAACAGGCAAATAGTATCAAGTACCGTTGTTCCGTTCAATGCATCCTGCGGAGTGTTACCCAATAAGCGATAAATCATGGACTTACGGGAAACACCTACCAACAAAGGCAATTCAAAAACACGAAACTCTTCAAGATGTGCAAGGAGTTCATAGTTATGCTCCACTGTTTTGCCAAATCCAAACCCCGGGTCAAGAATGATATCCTTCATACCCAAGTCACGTAACTGCTGCACCTTCTGCGCAAAATACAAGAAGACCTCTTTCAAAAGATTATCATAGTGTGGATGTTGCTGCATATTCTGCGGGGTTCCCTGCATGTGCATCATGATATAAGGTACATTCAGCTCGACCACTGTACGAAACATATCCGCATCCATCTCTCCGGCAGCAATATCATTGATTATAGCCACTCCATATTCCTCCACACACATCCGTGCTACATCCGCCCTGAAAGTATCGACAGAAATAACTGCTCCGGGGTGTGTCTTGCGCAAGATTTCCAATCCCATGCGTAAACGTTCCATTTCTTCACGGGGAGAAACGTTTTCTGCATTCGGCCGGGAAGAATATGCACCGATATCTATAATTCCGGCACCTTCATCCAATATCTGTTGCGCCCGTGCAGCTATTTCAGCTTCAGTTTGCATACGTGAACCGGCATAGAAAGAATCAGGAGTAATATTCAATATTCCCATGACGCAGGGAACAGACAGGTCGAGCAAAGAACCGTTGACGTTGATATATTTAGAGGATAATGTTTCCATGGATAATCCTTTTTCGTTTATACTTTGCAAATGTAGCCAAAAAAGATTATCGTAAATACATTAAATACAAAAAAACAAATTAACTTTGCTCAGGATTAACAACCGATCGATAGAAGTAGTAAACTATGGAAGCATGCAGAACAACCGGACTGGTCTCTATTTTCCTACTATTTTTCTGGTTACTTATTCCCGGACATATCCACGGGCAACAGACAAGCGAACAAGAAAAGTATCATGTTGACAGTACATTATTTGTATATTATCAACATTGTAAGGCAGCAATAAAGTCCCCCTCTGTCATATTGATGCTTGATACGCTATTCCTTATGGCGAAAGACAAAGGAGACTTACGCATGCAAGCAGTCGCCATCTCCAGCAAAACAGATCATTTCTATTTTGGCCCATCCTTTGAAGGCCAAGAGGATAGCCTGATATTATATACCAACACCATCAAAGACTTTGCCCGGAAAACCAATCAACCTCAATATTATTATTTTGCTTGGGCCAACCGTCTCATAACTTACTATACTAAACAGAAGAAATTAAACCTAGCCCTCTATGAAGCCAACAAAATGCAACAAGAGTCAGAAAGTCGGGAAGAAATCGATGGCATGCAGAATTGCTATCAAGCACTGTTGCGCATCTATCAGAGTAAAGAACTCTACAAACAAGCCACTGTATATGCACAAAAATTGATAAACCTCACATTAAAATATAATCTGAATAAATATAATCTGACAAACAGATATCTTGAATTGAGTAACTGCTACCTCCGTACCAACGAACCGACAAAGGCCTGGGAAGCTCTTGAAGAAAGTAAATTGTATATTGGCAATGAACTAAACCAGGGAGCTTATCTATGCGGACTACTTCGTTATTATATTCACACCAAAGATATGGTCAAAGCCCGGGAAACACTAAAAGAAACCAAACAACTTTTCAGCAAGAATACAGAACTACGTATTAAACGTACAACAAATCTACTGGAAATTGAAACCAATTATTATATGGAAACCGGTGAATACGAAAAAGCTCTGGATGCATTTCAGCAAGCCTTTGAAAAGCTTAGCCAAAATGGATTTATCACCCCGACTTTATATCGTACACGTGGTTCAATCTATACTGCTAAAAAAGACTATCAGAAAGCAATTGAAAGTTATGAAAAAGCTTTTCAACTCAGCGATTCGCTGAGTAGTGCCCAAGAAGACATATCAGTTGGAGAGTTCGCAACCATTCTGGGTATGGAACATCTTAATTTAGAAAACAAGGAGTTAATACAAAAAAATCAGGAAATACAATTAGAGAAACGCCGGTATCTCATTATTTTATTATGCATCATAGTAGTGATCGTGGGGGTCATGTTCTTCCGCGAAACCCGACTGAATAAAGTTCTGCGGCGTGCCAAAGATGCAGAACAAAGTGCCAGCCGCATGAAAACGGAATTCATACAGAATATGAGCCATGAGATACGCACGCCGCTTAATTCCATAGTAGGTTTTTCGCAAATACTCAGCAGCAAGATTTCTGAAGAGGACGAAGAATCGAAAGAATACACCACTATCATCGAGCAAGGCAGTAATCATTTGCTTCAATTGGTAGACAACGTATTGGAATTATCCAGTCTTGATAGCGGCACACCCATCCTCACCGACATTAAAGTAGAGATAAACGCACTGTGCCGTCAATGGATGGAAAAGGCTAAAAACTCACTCAAATCTGGAGTAGAGCTGGTTTACCAACCGGGACAGGACGAGCTCCACCTGTACACTAATCCCGAGCGCCTTACCCAAGTGGTATCGCACTTGCTTCACAATTCAGCCCGATTCACCGAAAAAGGCAGCATCACACTCAGTTGGCATATCAATCCTAAACAACGGGCATTGGTGATTTCCGTAACAGACACCGGAATCGGTATCCCCCAAGACAAGCAGGACTTTGTATTCGAACGTTTTGCCAAAATAGATACATTCTCCACAGGAACCGGACTGGGATTAGCACTTGGACGCCTCATCATGGAAAAAATGAACGGTAGTCTGATGCTTGATGATAAATATACCGAAGGATGCCGCTTTGTATTGACTTTGCCCATAAAATGACATAAATAAAATGTCACAAAGTCTTTTAGTTTCAAAAAGATAAATTAACTTTGTGGCAAGCGTATTAAGAATCAATTAATGAACACAAGAAAGACATTCCGGCACATCCTTGCCGTTTTGCTCTGCCTCACCACATTATGCAACCTCCCCATGCGAGGGCAGCAAAGAGACACGCAGAAAGAATACAATGTAGATAGCACATTATATGTTTACTATCTGCATTGCAAAGCAGAAGTGAGTTCTCCTACCGTAATACAAATGTCCGATACTCTTTTCCGCATGGCAGGCGAAAAAGGCGACCAGCGCATGCAGGCAGTAGCCTTGTGCAACAAACTGGACTTCTATTATTATCAAAACAAGCAATTGGACAGCATCACCCATTATGTAAATATAGTAAAAGACTTTGCCAGAAAGACCAATCAGCCTAAATACTACTACTTCGCATGGAGTAAACGCCTCATCAACTATTACATCAAGCAACATCAAAACAACATAGCGCTATACGAAGCAAACAAAATGATGCAGGAAGCGGAGCAGGAAAAGTACATGGATGGAATTGCCAATGCCTACAACGTACTAAGCAGCATTTACCAACTCAAGAGACTGTACAGCCTAGCTATCAATAATAAAAAGAAAGAAATAGAAATTACACTGGAATACGACTTGGATAAATATAACTTATCCACCTCTTATTCGATATTGGGAAGTCTTTATGGCATGATAGGCAAAACTGATGAAGCTCTTGAATACCTCAACAAAAGCGCAACCTGCATTTATAGCAGTACACAAGAATTTTATTATTATGCCCGCCTCGCCCAATATTATCTGTCAATCAACGATAATGCCCAGGCATGGGAATACCTGAAAAAAGCCAAAGCCTTATCCAACTCTAAAAAAGAAGTGAAGAAGAATCTGCAAGAATATGACGGAGTCCTGAAACAATACTATGTAGCAACAAAGCAATATGAGAAAGCACTGGAAGTTCAGGACCGCATCATCAGCGCATACCACCCAAATGACAAAAGTTTTATTGAAGACCTTCTCAACCGGGCTTCAATATACTATGAAATGGGCGATTTATCTCAAGCAGCCCGATATTACAACAAATACTACATGCTGAACGACTCAGCCCAAATAAGCAACGAAAATATCACGGCAGGAGAGTTTGCTGCCATGCTGGGTGTAGAGCGGCTGAATCTGGAAAAGAGCGAACTGCAACAACAAATGCAGCAACGCGATTTGGCGAACAAGCAACGCATCATCATTTTCCTGATTGCATTACTAACTCTCGGTTTTATCATCTTTTACCGCGAACACCTCCTCAATGGGCGGCTACGCATATCACAGAAGCAACTCAGCGAAAAAAACGATGAATTGCTCTGCTCTCAGAAAGAACTGAAATACGCCAAAGAGCAGGCAGAAGACGGCAGCCGCATGAAGTCGGAATTCATTCAGAATATGAGCCACGAGATACGTACACCGCTCAATTCCATCGTAGGCTTCTCACAGATTCTCAGCAGTTATTTCAGCGATAGCGACGATACGAAAGAGTATGCCCATATCATTGAGCAGAACAGCACCAACCTTCTGCAACTCGTCAATGACGTGCTCGACCTTTCCTATTTGGACGGTGAACGGGATATACCTGCACAGACCATTGCAGATATCACAGGGGTCTGCCAAACCTGCATAGACCAGGTGCGCTTCAAGCTAAAACCGGATGTACAACTGATATTCACCCCCGAACGGGAGAACTTTACCATGCAAACAAATCCCGACCGTATTTCGCAGATATTAATGAATCTTCTGCAAAATGCGGCAAAATTCACACGGGAAGGCAGTATCACCCTCACCTACCATATCCGCGAAGAGGAGAAGATAATCCTGTTCAGTATAACCGATACGGGTATCGGCATCCCGGCAGATAAGCAAGAAACTGTGTTTGAACGTTTCACCAAACTGGATTCATTTGTTCCCGGCACAGGATTAGGTTTGTCCATCAGTCGCATGATTGCCGAAAAGATGGGAGGCACCCTCATTGTAGACTCAACCTACACAACAGGCTGCCGCTTTATCCTGACTTTACCGTTGAAGGAATAAAAAACATTTTCACTGCAAGCGTACCACCGTAACGGAGAATATCTATCTTTGCAACGTTTTAGACAACAGAATATAACAACGTTTCAAAAAGGAGATAGTTATGGATATCACCACCCTTTACAAGATATATCTGGAATGCACCAGCGTGACAACCGACAGCCGCAACTGTCCTGAAGGTTCTTTATTCATTGCCCTGAAAGGCGATAGTTTCAACGGAAATGCCTTTGCCGCCAAAGCATTGGAATCAGGAAGTGCATACGCAGTAGTAGACGAACCCGAATACGCCCCGGCAGGCGATTCACATTATATACTAGTAGACAATTGCCTGCATACGCTGCAACAACTTGCCAATTACCATCGCCGTCAACTGGGCACACGCCTCATCGGCATCACGGGCACCAATGGGAAAACCACCACCAAAGAATTAATGGCTGCCGTCCTATTGCAGAAATATAATATACTTTATACACTGGGGAATTTGAATAACCATATCGGCGTCCCCCTCACCTTGCTGCGCCTGAAACCGGAACATGAACTCGGCATCATAGAAATGGGCGCCAGCCATCCGGGAGACATCAAAGAATTAGTAGATATAGCCGAACCGAATTATGGTATCATCACCAATGTAGGCAAGGCGCATCTGGAAGGTTTCGGTTCTTTCGAAGGAGTCATCAAAACCAAAGGTGAATTGTATGATTACCTCCGCGAGCGGAAAAACTCTACAGTCTTCATTCATCACGACAACGCATATCTGAAAGAGATTGCCGTAGGATTAAACCTGATTTCTTACGGAAGCGAAGACGGGCTATACATCAGCGGGCACGTGACCGGCAATTCTCCTTATCTCACTTTTGAATGGAAAGCGGGCAAAGACGATGAACACCATGAAGTGAAGACACAACTAATTGGTGAATATAACTTCCCGAATGCGTTGGCTGCTATTACCATCGGTCGTTTCTTTGATGTGGAACCGGGAAAAATAGATATTGCTTTAGCTGAATATGCTCCACAGAATAATCGTTCGCAGTTGAAACAAACCGCAGATAATACGCTGATTATTGATGCATACAACGCCAACCCCACCAGCATGCAGGCTTCCATCAGCAACTTCCGTAATATGGAAGTTGAAAATAAAATGTTGATATTAGGAGATATGAGGGAATTGGGAAAGGATAGTCCGGAAGAACATCAGAAGATTGCAGACTTCCTGACGGAATGTGGTTTCAAGGATGTAATGCTGGTAGGAGACCAGTTCGCTGCCGCAAAGCATAACTTTCCGACCTATCCGGATGCCCCGGCGGTCATCGAAGTTTTACAGAAAAGTAAGCCTCATGGAAAAACAATCCTTATCAAAGGATCGAACGGAATTAAACTAAGTACGGTGATTGATTATTTATAGTCAATCACCATTATTATTTCTTCGCCATTCGCGGACGTAACACAAAGTATCCTATCAGCGAAGCAATCAGTGCTCCAGTTGTATTCGCGGCAAAGTCCAGCCAATCGCCTCCGCGATAAGTTGTGCAATATTCCTGCAATAACTCCACCATTCCACTGAATAATACGGGGCATACAAATGCCCCTACCCATGCATGCCACAAAGGAGAATCATTTCTACGGTGTGCCCGCAGAAATTCCAGCCACAACATACCTGACATACCTAAATACATACAGATATGTACAATTTTATCAACATTCGGTATTCGGTTTAATTCCGTTGTTGGCGGTTTAAAGAACGACAGATAAATCACTGTCAGTATAATTAGCAATGATACCGGATATTTTTTAATATAGTATAGCATATCTCAATTTATGAACGATTTGTGTGCAAAAGTACAGAACATTTTCTATATTTGCATGTTCTAGTAGAGAATAATAACGAAATGAAAGAAAAATCCACTTTTTATGACTAAAAATGACAGAGCCAATTTTGGGAGCAAATTAGGCGTCATACTTGCTTCGGCAGGTTCCGCAGTCGGTCTGGGTAACATCTGGCGGTTTCCCTACGAAACTGGCAATCATGGCGGTGCTGCGTTTATTCTCATTTACTTAGCATGCGTACTTATTTTAGGAATCCCTATCATGGTATCCGAATTCCTTATCGGGCGACACTCACGTGCCAATACAGCAGGAGCTTACCAAAAGCTGGCACCTGGAACACAATGGCGCTGGGTAGGCCGCATGGGTGTATTAGCAGGGTTCCTGATTTTGAGTTATTACTCTGTAGTAGCCGGTTGGACACTGGAATTCATAGGTGAAGCTGTTACCGATAACTTTGCCGGAAAAACGTCAGCCGATTACATCAATACCTTCAATTCATTTTCTTCTAATCCTTGGCGTCCGGTTATCTGGCTGGTACTCTTTCTTCTTGCCACTCATTTTATCATCGTAAAAGGGGTGGAAAAAGGCATCGAGAAGTCTGCCAAAATAATGATGCCAATGCTATTTATCCTGTTGATTATATTGGCAGGCTGTTCTATTGCATTGCCGGGTTCAGGTGCCGGTCTCGAGTTTCTCTTGAAACCGGAATGGGATAAGGTGAATACCAATGTGTTCTTAAGCGCTATGGGGCAGGCTTTCTTCTCACTAAGTTTGGGAATGGGGTGCCTTTGTACCTATGCATCTTATTTCAAAAAAGATACGAATCTGACAAAAACAGCTTTTAGTGTTAGTATCATTGATACATTTGTCGCTATATTGGCAGGACTTATCATCTTCCCCGCTGCATTTTCGGTAGGTATCCAGCCGGATGCAGGTCCGAGCCTTATCTTCATTACACTGCCCAATGTATTTCAACAAGCATTTAGCGGAGTACCTCTATTAGCTTATATATTCTCAGTCATGTTTTATGTTCTTTTGGCAGTTGCGGCGCTGACTTCCACCATCTCTATGCACGAAGTGGTAACAGCCTACCTGCACGAGGAATTCCATCTGAGCCGGAAACGTGCAGCAAGTTTTGTTACAGGCGGTTGCATCTTCTTAGGTATTTTATGTTCACTGTCACTCGGTGTAGGCAAGGGTTATACTATATTTGGCTTGAATTTATTCGACCTGTTCGACTTTGTCACAGCCAAGATCATGTTGCCATTGGGTGGTTTGTGCATTTCCATCTTCACCGGCTGGTACCTGAACAAGAAGATTGTCTGGAAAGAAATAAGCAATAACGGAACACTGAAAGTGACATTTTACAAATTGCTGATATTCATATTGAAGTTTATAGCTCCGATAGCAATTACACTCATTTTCATCAAAGAATTGGGTTTCTTGAAATTGTAGGAGATGCAGAATCTATTTAAAGATTACTTTTACTTTTCTCGGGGAGAAAAACGAGGTATCCTAATGCTCATAGCAGCTATTTGTATCGTTTTTCTCGCCGGGTATCTTATATCTGCCTGGCAACGAAGGGAGTATATCTCTCCGGATGATATGGTCATACAAGCCGATGCCGAACAAGAATATGAAGAATTCATAGCCTCGTTGAAAGAGAAAGAACAGCACCGTGAAAAGCAATACACGACTTATAAGAAACAAGAAGAGAACCCTCCTGTAATCCTGGCTTCTTTCAATCCAAACACTGCGGATTCCATCACATTCCGACGCTTAGGATTGCCAGCCTGGATGGCTAAGAATATCCTGCACTATCGGGCAAAAGGTGGAAAATTCCGTAAACCGGAAGATTTTAAAAAGGTATATGGGATGACAGAAGAACAATATTCTGCTCTTTTACCTTACATACATATTCCACCGGAAGATACAGTACATCACATCCCACAATTGTACATTGCCCAAAACGTACCGATGGAGAATATCAAGTATGAACCCGGAACCATTCTTGATCTGAATCGCGCCGACACCACTGAATTAAAAAAGATTCCAGGTATCGGAAGCGGCATTGCTCGTCTGATAGTTGGTTATCGACAACAATTAGGTGGATTCTACCAAATAGAACAACTAAAAGATATCAACCTGAATATTCAGCAATTGCGAGCCTGGTTCAGCATCGACCCGGCAAATGTTCACCGCATCAACCTGAACCGTATCAGTGTAGACAGATTGCGCTCCCATCCCTATATTAACTTCTACCAAGCTAAAGCCATCGTAGAATATCGCAAGAAAAAAGGCTCGCTAACGAGCCTTAAACCTTTCTCCCTCTATGAGGAATTTACAGAAACTGACCTGGAAAGAATCGGTCATTATGTTTGCTTTGAATAATTCAGGAGTAATGGGTACGGGAAAATAAGGTTAAACTATTTCCCCATCCACCATGTGCACCGTACGGTCCGTGATCTGTGCCAGTCCTTCATCGTGAGTGACAATAACAAATGTTTGTCCGAAACGATTGCGAAGGTCGAAGAAAAGCTGATGCAATTCTTCCTTATTATGTGTATCCAGGCTACCCGAAGGTTCGTCAGCCAGTATCACAGCCGGATGATTAATAAGAGCACGGGCTACGGCCACACGTTGTTTTTCTCCGCCGGAAAGTTCATTGGGTTTATGCCCGGCACGATCCGCCAATCCCATAAACTCCAACAGTTCCAATGCAGATGCAGTAGCTTCTTTCTGCCCCACACCGGCAATAAATGCAGGTATCATCACATTTTCCAATGCCGTGAATTCCGGTAAAAGCTGGTGAAACTGAAAAACAAACCCAATATGTTTGTTACGGAAAGCCGACAGTTCCTTCTCCTTCATCCGGCTGACCAAAGTACCGTCGATAGTTACTGTTCCGCTATCAGGAGCATCCAATGTTCCCATAATTTGAAGTAAAGTAGTCTTTCCCGCTCCACTCGGCCCAACAATACTAACAATCTCGCCCTTATCTATATTCAAATCGATCCCCCGCAAAACTTGCAGGCTACCGAAACTCTTGGTTATTCCTTGTAATTGTATCATATATGCTTCATTTTTGTCTAATGAATGATTACTTAAGTACTAATTCTTTGCCAATAAGGTGGCAAACTTTTGCCACACTGCTGGCAAAGTTGTGCCAATACGGTGGCAACATCTTGCCAATAAGGTGGCAAAAGATTGCGCTTGCTGATCATAATCTCTTCAACACATACTCCGCCAGATAGCATCCAAATACCACCGGCATATAGCTGATTGTTCCGCATGTTGATTTCTTATTCATTTCATCTTCTGTCAGCAGTACAGCTTTCGAATCCGCTTGTTCCGTACTGAACACTACCGGTAATTTACGCTTGATTCCCATTTTCTGAAGTCGTTTTCTGACTGCCTTACTCAACCCGCAATGATAAGTATCCCATATGTCGGCAAAGCGGACCTGGGTGATATCACTCTTTGCTCCGGCTCCCATACTGGAAACAATCTTAATATGTCGCTTTAAAGTTTCTGCAATCAAATGACATTTCGGAGCCAGCGTATCAATGGCATCCACTACAAAATCATAGGATGCTGCATCCAGCAGTTCGGGAATATTCTCATCTTTCAGGAATACCGGCAACACCGTCAATTCTATTTCCGGATTAATATCCCGGAAACGTTTCTCCAAGATTTCCGCCTTGCTCATTTCCAATGTAGAATGCAAGGCCGGAAGCTGACGATTGATATTCGTAGGCTGCACTGTATCCGCATCCACAATCGTCATGCGTCCTACTCCGGCACGACAAATCATCTCCGCTGCATACGCTCCTACTCCACCAAGACCCACTACAAGCACGTGTGCCTGCTGCAAACGTCCCATCTTCTCCTCACCCAATAAGAGCCGTGTCCTCTGTCTCCAATCTTCCATCCTCACTAATCACTTATCACTTTGTTGCTAATCACTAATTACTCTTCTTGAACCATTTATAGAACCATTTGCCTACCTTTTCATAATGCTGATCTTCATTATTACCACGTGGATTAGAGAAAGACAACATATCTTGCGGTTCACCCAACTGATCCGGATAGAGCACTATCAAACTATTGTTGGCAAAATACTTTCCTAACTGGGCAGGAAGTCTTTCGAATGCAGGATCATAAGAAATAGAACCACGGCGGGCGCTGATAATCACCAGTAAATGATCATAATTCACTTGTCCGGTCAACAACAGTAAATCCCCCCAATCATCCAAACGGGAGAAATCAGTCATTGTCGAGCTAAACCTCTTCTTTACCAGTATTTGTAAGAGCGTAGTAGTTTCTTCATTAGCGAAGAAGTGTACCCGGCATCCCAATGTACTTCCCATACGGCAGAAATGTTCTACCCACTTCTGGAAACCCGCTTCATATTCTGCTTTCGGCGGAACAGCAATATTAATTCTCCGTATAGTATTAATCGGCATCAGGAACTTTGCAATCATCACTTCCCGGTGCAAACCTTTCAACAGGTTCTCCGCCAACATACCAAAGAAGGAATCCACAATATTAACTTTACGGTGCAAACCAATAATCACATCCGTCACCCCATGCTCTTTTGCCGTATGAATGATACCTGAAGCAATATTCAAGTCATAACGGCTGATTTGTTTCAGCGGTACATCCACCGATGCCGTTATCATGGCCGCCTTCTCCAGATAACGTTTTCCGCGAAGTTCCAGAGCTTCCGATGCATTATTATCATTAATCACGTTCAATGCCACCAGATTATCTTTCTGTTTAGGATCACGTATCAACAAGGACAGACTCACCAAATCTTCAATCGTATCGGGATTGGCAACCGGTATTAAAATCTTTTCCAGCTCTACCGGACGTTTTTCATCCTCCAGATGGGCCTCATCGATAGCGATCTTACGGGCAGCACGTTCAGTAATAAATGAACTGACCACACAGGTCACGAGGATTAGCAATACAGTACCATTCAGAACATCGTCGTTCAGCAGTCTTTCACCATTAGGCAGAATTATATTATATCCGACCAGTACAGCAGCCAATGTAGCCGCCGCCTGGGCATTGCTCAAGCCGTACATCAGTTCCCGCTCAATAGCTGCCATTTTATATATCTTCTGCGTCAGCCAACAAGCAATCCATTTACCAGTCAAAGCAACAGCGATCATTACTCCAGCCACTTTCAATGCATCACCATGACCAAAAATCACATGTATATCAATCAGCATTCCCACACCAATCAGAAAGTAAGGAATGAAAAGTGCATTACCCACAAATTCCAGATGATTCATCAATGGAGAAACATGCGGAATAAGCCGGTTCAATACCAAGCCGGCAAGGAAAGCTCCGAGAATGCCTTCCATCCCTACAAATTCCATTAAGCCTGCCCCCAAGAATACCATGGCAAGCACGAAAATGAATTGCATCACATTATCATCGTATCTGCGGAAGAACCAACGCCCAATGCGAGGGAAGAAGTACATAATCAATCCACCCAGAAAAACCACTTTGACAACCAGCCATACCCAGAACAGTCCACCGGATTCCCCCTTAAACATACCACCTACCACAGCCAAAACCAACAGCGTAAGGGTATCAGTCACCGCCGTACCTCCCACTGCAATACTTACACTACGATGTCGGGAAACACCATATCGAATCACGATAGGATATGCCACCAGCGTGTGCGAAGCATACATACTTGCCAACAGAACAGAAGTGATCAAACTATATTTCAGGAAGGTCATGTTCACCACGAGACCGATCATAATTGGAATGATAAAAGCCAGTAACCCTAACATTACGGCCTTTCCCCTATTTTGCTTGAAGTCTGACATATTCATTTCCAGACCAGCCAGAAACATGATATAGTATAAACCCACCTTGCCAAACAACTCGAAACTACTATCCCGTGCTAAAATATTAAACCCATGCTCGCCAATTACCAATCCTGCCAATATCATACCGATAATATGTGGGATACGAAGCCTATTCAACAAAATAGGAGCAAACAATATAATAAGAAGTACAAGGAGAAATATCCATGTAGGGTCGGTAATGGGAAGTTTTAGACTGAAGTCAAATAAGTCCATGGGCTTCAAGTTTTAGGTTTACGTTGCAAAATAACAAAAAACTTTTCATTTTATACGTTGTCATACAGCAAATTGTTATAAATTTGCAGCCAATTCTATCGTTTTTAAGCATAGAAGAACATTTTTATAAACTTAATTAAAAAACAAAAGAAAATGAAAGTAGCTATTGTTGGAGCAAGCGGAGCCGTGGGACAGGAGTTCCTGCGTGTGCTCGATGAAAGGAATTTCCCGTTGGATGAGTTAGTGTTGTTCGGTTCTAAACGCAGTGCCGGAACAAAATACACATTCCGCGGTAAACAGATCGAGGTAAAACTCTTGCAACACAACGATGACTTTAAAGGGGTTGATATCGCTTTCACTTCCGCAGGCGCTGGTACCTCTAAAGAGTATGCCGAGACCATCACCAAACATGGTGCTGTGATGATCGATAACTCCAGTGCTTTCCGTATGGATAATGACATACCTTTGGTAGTTCCCGAGGTAAATGCTGCCGATGCAAAAGATCGTCCACGCGGCATCATCGCCAACCCTAACTGTACCACTATACAAATGGTAGTGGCACTGAAAGCCATCGAACAGCTTTCTCACATAAAGACTGTACACGTTTCTACGTATCAGGCTGCCAGCGGTGCAGGTGCTGCCGCTATGGATGAATTGTACACACAATACCGCCAGGTGTTAGCAGGTGAATCTGTTACTGTTGAAAAGTTTGCATACCAGTTGGCATTCAACCTCATTCCTCAGATTGACGTATTCACCGATAACGGATACACTAAAGAAGAAATGAAAATGTTCCACGAGACCCGTAAGATCATGCACTCCGACATTAAAGTAAGTGCAACTTGCGTACGCGTTCCTGCTCTTCGCTCTCACTCTGAAAGCATTTGGGTAGAAACAGAACGTCCTATTTCAGTGGAAGAAGCTCGTGAAGCTTTTGCAAAAGGCGACGGCTTGGTATTGCAGGATAATCCTGCCGAAAAGGAATATCCAATGCCTCTGTTCCTTGCAGGCAAAGATCCCGTTTATGTAGGTCGTATCCGTAAGGATCTGGCTAATGAAAATGGTCTGACTTTCTGGATTGTGGGTGACCAGATCAAGAAAGGTGCTGCACTGAACGCAGTACAAATTGCAGAATATTTGGTAAAAGAGAATGCTCTCTAAACATTACCAATAAAAATAGAACCATTGGAGAAATGGTTGCAAACCCCAAAAGAGGTTATCCCGGAAACGAGATAACCTCTTTTTCATATTATCCTAAAAAAGAAATCACCTTTCATGAAACAATAGGCATTCCTTTATAGCTTTTTCGACAAGCTTCTTCGCAGCAGGCCTGCACCCTGGGAAGAAAGATGTATCAAAAACTCCTTTCTTTGAAGCCTTACGCCAATTCCCGGTGATACGGCCTTGATGAAGAATAACAGGTTGGAATATACCAAAATTATTATAGGCATACTGAGCGTGCGATTCCTTTATACAGTCAAAGCGGTTTTTATAACTCACCAGATATTCATCAAACGGCGGAAGAAACTGGAGAATACTTTTTTCATCAACTTCCACCTCCCCGGTTAGTCCGGGTGAAGAGATATGTATCATCATTTCCCTGTCATTATATCGTTCTGTAATAATTTCCTGCCCAAGTGACGCTATAGCGCTACGTGCTTCACGTATGTTCAATGCAGACCACCAAACGAAATCTTCCAGTGTTGCCGGACCGTGGCTTCTGAAATACCTTCGGGCGAGTTCAGCAAGAGCCTCCTCACGAGAGAGTTCTATAGCATCCGGAATCCTTTCACTGGTCAATGCATAGGTATGTTTCCCATTCTTCTCAATGCCACTACATATTGTTCCGTCCGCCTCACCAAAACTTAGATGCATTTTAACGATGGGTTCACTGAGAGTTATACCTTTCAACTGAAGCTGTTCAAGAGCTTCCTGGCACGTCAGATGTTGTCCGGTCAGAATTTCTTCTATTTGGGGCTTGTACAGCAAACAATCCTCTTTTGTTAGGCCATGATGCTTTGCATAAAAGCTGAACTTTGACAACATACTCTTAGCAGACAATTCAGTCATCCATTTTATATCCTTTCCCGGAATATAATGCCACGTAGGACGCATCACATGAGTACGCAAAATCCGCCCTGAATCCAATGCTTCCTGAACAGCCGTCAACGAAGGTTTCGCTATACGCAACCCGACTGCCCACTTAGCCGCCCTGATCTCTTGCGCCTGCATAGCACCCATCCATTCAACAACCTCCTCCGGCCTTTCAAACCGTGGTCCTGCAATTCCCTGTGATAACATTCTTAATTTAAGCATACTTCTAATGACAAAATTATTATTTTACTAACAGACAGCTTTTTACAAAGATAGAAAATATTTTATGATATCCAACCATCCCCCTATATCACAGCAAGAAAAGAGGTTGAACTCTAAGTAAATAGAATTCAACCTCTTTCAGTTACACCATTAACAATCTCACCTTATTTCCAGAACGGATTCTGTTCCATATTCGTATTCAAAGTCAGCTGAGTTGTAGGTATCGGATAGAAATAGTGCTTTGGTTCGTAGGTACGTGGCTGGTTAAGAGTGTTAGAACCAATCATATATCCATCATTATTCACATCGACTTCCGGATTCTCCACATTCTTCATGTTAGCTCCAAGATAGATCGTAGGATTTTTGGAGGAATCAAGTAAATCAAGTTTATGCCAACGAATTAAATCCCAATAACGAGTCCAGTTATCACACATCAACTCACAACGACGACAACGGCGGATCTCCCATATCAAATTGCTAACTCCCATATTGTTAGCTGGATCAGCTTCCGGTTGAGTGGTCATACCGGGTAGCCCGGCACGCTCTTGCAACTTATTAATGGACTTGTCAAGATCAGCTTGCGTCAATGTTCCAAGTTCTGCCTTAGCCTCAGCGAAGTTCAGATAGACAACAGACAGCCAGAAAAGCGGACAGTCAGTATATTGCTTGTTGATACTGTTACGGTCACTTACTGCCAACTCCTCCGGATTATCATATTTAGCGATACCATAACCGGTAGTAGAAGTGAACCCTGCAACTCCGGCACGACTATAAGCACTACCCTTGAAGCATAACACAGGATCGAGAGTAGCCGCCAATCGCTTGTCGCGAACAGCAAGAACAGACTCAAGATTGTATTTACCATCTGCATCTTTCACTGCGGCATCATTGGTATCCATTGTAGTGGTTGCTTTAGGTTTACCGTCAAGGAACAAGTAATTATCGAAAGCATTTTTGGTCATACCGCTAGTACCACTTGTATTAACAGTATAGTCAATGGTAGAATGCATGAAAACATTTTGAGAATAAGGCTTGTAGAAAATCATTTCAGGATTAGAACTAAGCGATATTGAATTATAGTTTCCCTTATAACTCGGATTCAATGAGTATCCCTTAGTCATCAATGCTTCACAAGCAGCCACACATTCACGCAAGTACTTCTCAGCGCGAGTGTTGTCAGCAGCTTTACCGGCATTGTCACTTGCATTACGATACTTACAGTAGGTACCTTCATACAATGTGATATCAGCTTTCATTGCCAACGCCATGTCAGCACTAAAGCGTTGTTTGTTAGTGCCCGTAATTGTACTTGCAGCATAGTTCAGGTCTTCTAGGACATTGTCCATTACAATATCTCGATCCGTACGTGGTCCGTAAACCACATCCTTGTCTGCCGGATCCACAACTGTAGTAATCCACTGTACGTCACCATACATGCGAACCAATTGATAATATTCCCATGCACGGTTCAAACGTGCCAGACCTTCATAATTAGCCTTAACAGCATCATCAAGAGAAGAAGTTTGCAGTCCTTCAATAATATAATTGGCACGACGAATTTCTGTGAAAGGATCGGACCAATTTGTAGAAGTGGCTACTACACTTGTATAAGTCCAGACTGTCGACTGATAGTCTACCTGATCATCACTCAGTGTTTTGAAATAAAACCATCCGCCACCGCTGCCATTTCCATAACCCGAATAGTTGTTATAGAATGTATTGCATTGGTTGTCAAGGTTACTCGTATTACTCCAATATGCAGGAGTATTGGTAAAGGCATCCAAAGGTGCTTTGTCGAGAAAGTCATTACAACTTGTCAAGGCCATCAGTGCCATTGTTCCGTATATGAATAGCTTTTTCATCATTCTTATTGTTTAATAGTTATTATAAGGTTACCTGAATACCGAATGAGAAGGTACGAGTGATAGGAGTTGTACGTCCCCAGCCTCCATAGGTAAGGCCATCACCAGTACTGATTTCCGGATCAACAGGAAGATCACTGCCCTTGTAGAGCAAGAAGAGGTTACTACCACTAAAGTAGATACGTGCCTTTTCGATGAAAGCTTTACGGGTCCACTCCTTCGGTAAAGTATAGCCAACAGTTACGTTCTTTAAACGAAGATAAGACATATCAGTCAAGTAACGAGATTGCGGATAATAGTTATTGGAACCGTTTGCAATACCTGACACAGTACCTTTGGCTTCATTTCCCGGATATAAACGAGGATAAGTATTACTCTGGTCAATATCATAACCGGTAATCGTTTTCCAATCATCAGTATAGAATACTCTATTGAAACTTTTTTGATTATCGTAGATAGCCAAGTCAGCTGCACGCATCATCGGGAAATTCAAAGAAGAAATAGTCCAATCAGAACGTTTTCCCACACCTTGGAAGAATAAATCTAAGTCAATGCCTTTCCAGTTACCACCCAGGTGGAAGCCATATTCATAACGAGGGAGTGAATTACCGATAATCTTCAAGTCACCATGATCATCAGCGGTTCCTTTTCCACCGTCAATCGCGCCACTGCCATCCAAATCTTTGAACTTAATATCACCAGGACCATAATGGAACGGAGCACGCTCAAGTGCAGATTGACCAGCAATACCCGGCTTGTAGTTCCATGAACCATCTGCATTCTGACCAGTAAAGTCAGATTCTTCAAAATAACGATCTGTTTCGAAACCCCAGATATCACCATAATTCTTGCCCGAATAGTAAGAACTGAGCAACTTAGTATCATTATTCCACTTCGTTACTTTTGTCTTTGAATCACTAAGATTGAAGTTAGCATACACATTAAATTCACCGAATTTATGATGCCAATCGAGGTTTAATTCCCATCCACGGGTGCGCAGTGTACCTGCATTATCGTAAGGAGCAGTAGCACCTACACTGTTCGGAAGAACCTGGGCAGGAGCAAGCATATCACGGTTTTCACGTTGATACCAGTCAAATCCTACAGTTAATTCATTATTAAGGAAACCTAAATCCAAACCAATGTCAGTAGTGCGGATGCGTTCCCAAGTAAGAGACTTTGACACCAGTTTAGGCATATTGTACTGAGTCAATCTATTTGCATTAGCTCCATTGCCATCCACCCAATAAATATATCCTGTAGATGATGTATTTTCTCGTTGGCTGATCAATGCTTCAAACATATAATCTCCAATGGCTTCATTTCCGATTTCACCATAGGATGCACGTAACTTAGCATTACTAATCACTTTCTTCAATGGTGCAAAATAAGCCTCTTCCGAGAAGCGATATCCGATAGAAGCAGAAGGGAAGAATGCCCATTTATCATTATGTGGGAATCTGGAAGAACCATCATAACGTCCATTCACTTCTAACAGGTAAATACCCTTATAATCATAATTAATACGTCCGAAGTAACCGGCCGAAGCACGAGAAGTGTGCGACCAATTTATTTGTTGTCCATCTTGGCTTGCTAGGTTCAATTCGGGATATGCTTCATCATACAATCCTTTACGATATCCATATAAATAAGTATAATCCACTTCTTCTGCATTAGCTCCGACCATTACATTCAAATTATGGCTCTTTGCAAAAGTCTTGGCATAGTTAGCATATGCATTCAAAGTCCAAGTATTCTGCTTGGAATTATCACGCCAGATTGCTGAGTTACTTTTGGTAACAATATATTTAGGAGTAGGCATTCCCGACCAGTCAATACCATAGACCGAGAAGTCT
The DNA here is from genome assembly GCF_003471885.1 of Bacteroides sp. AM16-24. Classification (NCBI taxonomy): domain Bacteria; kingdom Pseudomonadati; phylum Bacteroidota; class Bacteroidia; order Bacteroidales; family Bacteroidaceae; genus Bacteroides; species Bacteroides sp. AM16-24. The sequence continues at coordinate 188,838 of NZ_QRKI01000006.1, read as the reverse complement.
TCAGAGCCACTGTTCAAGTTCTGAATTGCATAAGTGAAATCAGCATTCAAAGTAAGTCCTTTTACTATTTCTGCTTTCAAGAATCCATTCAAACGGGTAAGGTCAGTTATTTCCTTACGGTCGGATGCTTGCTTACGCATAGACATAAGACGAGTATCATAACCATCAATGGTACCTGAAGGAATGAAGAAAGAACCCCAACGCCAAAGGGTCTGATAAGTACTACTGTAAATGTCAGGACGCTGATAAGCCTTACGAGAGTAATTGACACGTGCACCTACTTGCAACCAATCATATAAATTGGTCGTTACATTCACTGAAACATTGTACTTCTTCAATTCATCGGGACGTACTTTCATAATACCTTCTTTCTCATCATAACCAAAAGAAAGGTAATAGTTCGTCTTACCAGAACTTCCCTGAACAGATATATTATGGCTTTGTGAAGGGGCTGCTTTACTATAATAAATATCCTGCACATCCCAGTCAGCATAATAATAAGGAGTTCCGTCAATGATATTATAATCCCCCACATTGCTGTCACTCTGATACGGTCTCATTTCACCATATTTTAGTTTTCTTCCTCCATTCTGTTGTGCCCACTTTTCGGCATAAGGCAATAGTTTATCAAAATACATACCAAAGAGTTCCACTTCATATTGGTTAGCATTGGCCTTAGCCTCCAATGCAGCCCGAAGTTGTGTAGGAACATCCGGGAAATTCGGAAGATAAGTTGCTTGATCCCACGCGAAATTATTACTATAATTTATAGTAACCTTTTCCGTCGGCTTAGCACTTTTCGTATTAATCAAAATAACACCAAAAGCTGCACGTGTACCATAAATAGAGGTAGAAGCAGCATCTTTCAGTACAGAGATACTCTCAATATCCTGTGTATTCAAGAAAGAAATGTCATCCATCGGGACTCCATCCACAACAATCAACGGATTACTCTTTTCAGAATTACTTAACGTACCGACACCACGAATACGCATTGCAGCACTCCCGTTGATATCACCATTTTCAGTCGTGATACTCAAACCAGGAACCGCACCTTGCAGTGCTTTGGTTACATCTTGCTGAGGGCGGCCTGACATCGTTTTATTCAAGTCCACAGTAGTAACTGCACCTGTTAAATTGGCTTTCTTTTGTGTACCGTAACCAACTACTACTACTTCATCCAATAATTCCGTATCTTCCTTCAACACGATTTTCATAGTAGGTGTAGCCTTTACTTCTTGGGGCTGATAACCCACGAATGATATTTTTAATATTGCTCCTGGCTTCACACTCAAAGTAAACTTTCCGTCAACGTCAGTAACAATGCCATTAGTTGTCCCTTTTTCTACCACACTGGCACCGATAACCGGCTCGCCTGCCGCATCTACAACCAAACCTGTAACATTGATAGATTGTAACTGCTCTGTTACTTCTGAAACATGATCCGAAGCAACCTGGTTAGCCATCGCATTACCGCTTCCTAAAAACAGTGCACTGATGGCTACTGCTGTGAAGAATTTGCTATTTGCTAATCCTCGTTTTTTGCGATCTTCATTCATAAATGATTGATAATTTTGTTGTTAAATAAAATAGTTCTCTCAAAAATTAGGGTAAGGATAATCAGATAGAAATAGTTAGTCAGATCTATTTCTTCTGTCAGACAAGTTTTTCTTCCATAGGCGTTTTTTCTTATTTATAGGTTTAACTTATATTTTATCTCTCTTATTATTTTTAGAGGTTTACCAAGTTCCAAGAGAACTTAGTAATTCTGCTATCGGTTAAAAATTAAAATACACTAAATACCGTTACGATTTAGTCGGTCGTTTTAAGAGATAAACTCGTTATTAACAAAGGTGATGAAACGCAATTTCTTCGTTTCTTCTTAGCAAAGATATATTATAATTTAATATCAAGAACATTCCTTTGCATTTATTTAACTTTATATTTATAAGTTTGCAAATGAGAGATTGTTATACCCTCGCTAATATGTTTTATATACAAATTTTAAGGTTCTTCAATATTTAAAGAATGGAAGTCAATTAAACCATTCATTGGAGTTTCTTCAATAATATCCAGTTCAATATCAAACTCATTGGCAACTTCTCTTAAAATTTTGGCATAACTATAAGCCAATGATCCAACAAAACGGATTGGATAGTTCTTATAATCATATTGGCAAACATTCCTTATGAAGAAATTGCGTAAGTTAGTAGTTATTAGATCATATACATAATCATCGCTTGTATAATCTGCCAGAAAATACGAAATAGTAGAGAGGAAACGATTAGGAAATGGACGATTATAAACAGATTCCATTACTTCATTTGGGCTAATACGAAACTTCTCAAAGAAATCGGCCATAATATCTTTGGGTGCTAAACCTTTTAATACGTCTGAAAGAAAATGCTTGCCCAGCACTGCCCCACTGCCTTCATCACCCAATATATACCCACCAGCTCTGACGTTTTTTACTATAATTTTCCCATTATAAAAACAAGAATTGGAACCTGTACCTAAAATACACGCAATTCCTGCTTCACATTTAAATAGACCACGGGCAGCCGCAAGTAAATCGCTTTCTACTTGAATCGGAGTTTTGAACTGTGCTACTAATGAGGCCCCCAATACATTCTTTTTTTCATAAGAAGTACAACCAGCACCATAATAATATACTTGCTCAAGCTTTCTTTTGAAAAAAGTCTCGGGTAAACCTAAACGCACACTTCGGCTGATCTCTCTTCGGGTTTGGAAGAAAGGATTAAGTCCCTCAGTAAAAACACGTTGTATCAGGTGATTGTCTTCAACTAAGGCCCACTCAGTTCTTGTTGAACCACTTTCTGCAATCAGTTTCATACGCAGTTAGATTTAGAATTGGATACAAATATATAGTTTTTTTTAATATACCAGTACAAAAACTTCCAAAACTTCATTTTATGGCTTTTTTCCCATACCGGGACTATTTCAGAACCATTCATTGATCAGATGTAGCCGGTTTTCAGAAAAAAGATTTGCTTATCATCCAGTATCTACCCGAAACACACCTGAAGATTACTTGCTCCGTAACTTCTCCAGCCAGAGGTACCTCTGGCTGGAGAAGTTACGGGGAAACTATGGAGCAGGTATGTCTCAGATATGGAACAGATAGAGTATAATAGTGTTGCAGCATACTTCCAAGTACGATTTTACTAAGTTCTCTTGGAACGGTAAATAAAAACAAATAGAGATACTATATAAGTCAAACCTAATAAATAGAAGAAACGCCTATGGAACAGAAGCTTACCTAATAGAAGAAATAATTCCGTTTATTTCTAATTCACTACCCTTACCCTAAATTTAGAGAAAATTATTTTGATTAACAACAAAATCATCAATCTTTTATGAATGAAGATCGCAAAAAACGAGGATTAACGCATAGCAAACTCCTCATGGCAGTAGCTATCGGTACGCTGTTTTTGAACAGTGGAAATGTACTAGCTACTCAGGTTGCCTCCGACAGCCCTTTGGAAGTGACAGAGCAACTACAAACTCAAACGATTAACGGCTTAGTTGTAGATGCCAACGGTGAACCGGTTATTGGAGCCAGTATTATAGAGAAAGGAACCACAAATGGTGGTATTACGGATATTAATGGTAAATTTACGCTGACTGTAAAGCCAGGAGCTACCTTAAAGATTTCATACATAGGCTACCAGACTCAAGAAGTGAAAGCTGCCCGGACTATGAAAATTATCCTGAAAGAAGATAGCGAATTGCTGCAAGAAGTAGTAGTGGTTGGTTACGGTACACAAAAGAAAGCTAACCTGACAGGAGCAGTGGCAACAGTCGATGTAAATAAGACATTAGACAGTCGTCCTATCGCTGATATTGGTCGTGGATTACAAGGTGCGGTAGCAGGAGTTAATATCACAATACCAACCGGTGAAGTAGGATCAGATCCTTTGATTAAAATTCGTGGTCAGGTTGGCTCTATTTCAGGAAACAATACACCACTCATCTTATTGGACAACGTGGAAATCCCAAGTATCCAGATGGTAAATCCTAATGATGTTCAATCTATTTCTGTTTTGAAAGATGCAGCTTCATCTTCTATCTATGGTTCTAAAGCTGCGTTTGGTGTAATCCTAATAACCACAAAATCAGGGGCACAAAGTGATAAATTTGAAATAAGTTATTCGAATAACTTTTCTTGGCAAGACCCTGCTAAGAAAATTGAGATTGGCGGTATAGAAGCATTACAATATACATTGGATGCACAAACAAACAGAAGAGAGCCAATGCCAGCCGGCGGTTTCTGGCGTATTAGTCCTGAAAGCCTGGAAAAGGCCATTGAATGGCAAAACCTGTACGGTGGAAAAGTTAAATGGAATGATCCGGTAGTGTATGGCCGTGACTGGTTCTATGACGGAAAAGACAAATATGGATACAGACTTTATGACGGTGCTAAAGCCATGATTAAAAATTGGACACCGACAATGACTCATAACTTGTCTGTTAATGGTAAGAGTGGTAAGACCAGTTATAATATCGGATTAGGCTATCTGGATCAGAGCGGTATGTCAAAAACGGCTAAGAAAGATGACTTCAAACGATACAATGCTTCGGTTAGTGTTACTTCAGAAATCAATAAGTATATTACTGTAAGGGCAAGCTCAATCTATTCAGATCGTAACAAACGCTATCCGGGAATTGGAAATACAACTGCCGACCCATGGTTATATCTTTATCGTTGGAGTCCGCTAATGCCTATGGGAGTGACTGAAAATGGCAATCCGTTGAAGGAACCTACCTACGAAATGGCAGCTGCCAATACGGATAATCTGCAAAATAAATACTACAATATTAATTTAGGTTTCACACTGAATTTGACCAAAAATTGGGATGTCAAGTTTGACTATACATATGACAGACAAACTACTGAAACGAATTCATCCGTAATGCAATATGAGGCGGGTGAAATGTGGTATGCTCCCACTGCCTGGATGGAAAACGGCAGTCAAGTATTTGTTAACGAACAAGGAGAGAGAGTAGATACCGGTGGTATGCCTGCATATCGCTTCCCGGTGAACAAATACTATAACAGTTCCGGGCCAAGTGCCAGTCAGGTAGGCAATAACAGTAAATCTATTGATAACAATACTTTCAACATTTATACCACTTATAACTTGTTGCTGGGTCCAGAAAAGCAACATGCATTCAAGTTTATGGCAGGTATGAACAGAGTTACCAATAAATGGAGTTCATATAAAGGTTGGAAAACAAATCTGATTGATTTGACAAATCCGCAATTCCCATTGGCATCCGGAGATCAATTTATTGAAGGAAACCGGAACTGGGAAGCACAATTAGGTTTTTTTGGCCGTCTCAACTATTCTTTTGAAGATAGATATTTCGTTGAAGCAAATATACGTAGGGATGGTTCATCCAAGTTCCCAAAGCATCTGCGTTGGAAGTGGTTCCCTTCTTTCTCTGCCGGCTGGGTATTTACCAATGAAAAGTTTATGGCACCTATTAACAATATCTTAAGCTTCGGTAAATTCAGAGCTTCATGGGGTAGTATTGGTGACCAATCTGTTTCAAACACTCTGTATAAATCCATATTGTCAGATGGTCAATCATCATGGCTGGATGGAAGTGGAAATAAAACACCTATGTTCGGTACCCCATCATTGGTGGACAGCGATATTAGCTGGCAGCAAATCGAAACACTGGACTTTGGTATCGATCTCAGATTCTTTAATAATAAGTTCGGAGTCACTTTCGACTGGTTCCAACGGGATACAAAGAACATGATTATCCCTGGTGAAAGCCTGCCAGTAACTCTTGGCGCAGCTGCTCCCAGTGGCAATTATGGTAGCCTGAGAACTAAGGGTTGGGAATTGTCAGCCGACTTCAACCATCGTTTTGCTAACGGATTGGGTATTAATGCAACAGCATCTATTTCAGACGCTTCTACTTTTATCACAAGAGGTGCTGACTACTTGACTCCGTGGGAAGATCGAAGTTTAGGAACTACCTACTCAACAGGTAGACGTTATGGTGATATTTATGGTTTTGTTACCGACAGATTATTCCAAAAAGAAGATTTTGTATATGGAGCAGACGGTCAGATTGAAAAGATTATCGTTATTTATAATGGAACAGCTCGCACCACCTATAAGCAATCTTCAGAGTATCCGGTTTATCAGGTGCATTATGAAGATGGAAATAAGCTAATATTCTCTCCTGGTGATACCAAATTTGTAGATATTGACGGTGATGGTTACATCACTCCGGGAACCAGTACAAATGGTAATCCAGGCGACCAAACCGTTATCGGTAATACTACTCCTCGTTATGAATACAGTTTCAGATTGGGCGCTGACTATAAAGGCTTTGATTTTTCTATTTACTTCCAAGGTATTGGAAAACGCAAGATTTGGGGTAGCGGTCAATTAGCAATTCCCGGGTATAATGCTAAGGAAGGTGCATTGCCTAAAACTTTTACAACAGACTATTGGACAGAAGAACGCACCAACGCTTTCTATCCCAGAGCATGGGACTTAGGTGGCAGCAATACTGGATTTGCTATGCAGAAACAATCCCGCTATCTACTGGATATGTCTTATTTAAGAATTAAGAATATTACATTAGGATATACCGTCCCGACAAATATTTTATCTAAGATATACATCAGCAAAGCGAGAGTCTATATGTCATTGGAGAACTTCTTTACATTTGATAACCTAAGAGGATTGCCTATTGATCCGGAAGCTATATCAGGATATTCTATGTTCTCCACCAACTATAACCTTGGACGTACAGGTACCGGTACACCGGTATTCAAAAGTTTGTCATGTGGTGTTCAATTAACCTTCTAAAATAGAATCATTATGAAATTAAAAATATTTATAATTTTAGCCAGTGTCGTTTTATTGTTTACGAACTGCAATGATGTGCTCGACCGCCCGTCATTGACTACGGCTGAGGATGATGCATATTGGACCAATGAAGATAGAGTACGTCTATATGCTAATGCTTTTTACACAAACTTCTTTGTGGGGTATGGATTAAAGTATACAACGACTTATGCTCCTAACGCCAATTATACGTTTAATGACGATGCAGTGAGGATGTCCACTCAAACACAATTTGGGCGTACGGTTCCTACATCTAAAGGAAGTACAAGTCTGGACATGATGTGGCAAAGTGAATTTACCGGTCCTACATGGAATTTTGCCTGGGTTAGAAAAGCAAATGTTATGATTGACCGCATCACTAACCTGATGCCTGAAATACTGACAGACGAACAATACAACCATTGGACAGGTGTTGGACGCTTCTTCAGAGCACTGGAATATGCTCGTCTGGTAAATGTTTTTGGCGATGTTCCTTATTACGACACAGAAGTACAGAATACAGATAAGGATGGTTTATACAAAGACCGCACTCCGAGAAACGAGGTTATGGATGCAGTTTACAACGATTTTGAGTATGCATTACATAACGTTCGTTTGAATGATGGAGGTCAATATGTGAATCGTTACGTAGTAGCTGCCATGGTTTCAAGATGGGCTCTGTTTGAGGCAAGCTGGCAGAAATATTATTATAAAAATAACGAACGGGCTAAAAAGTTCTTCGATCAAGCTGTTGCTGCAGCAGAAATGGTTATGAATAGTGGCAAATATGGTATTGTTGAAGATTTCCGTAAATTATTCGGTTCTACTGACTTAACCAACAGTAAGGATTGCATTTTATACAGAAAATATGATGCTGCTCAAAACGTTACGCATTCCATCGCATCGACTTGTAATATGAATGACCCTACTGATGTTGGTCCAAACCTGGATTTGATTAAGGCGTTCATCTGTACAGATGGTAAAGATTGGCAGACTTCTTCTTTGGAAAATGCAGATGATTTTACTCTTAGCAATTTGATTAAAACAAGAGATTCTCGTTTTGAAGCCAGCTTCTATACTAAACCTACTCCAAGAGCCAAGAGTAGCTATTTATATGTAACAAAGTTTATCCCACGAAGTGGACTGAGTTATATTGAAAGTGGTGGCTCTCCGGCTGCCGAATTCCAGAGCGAGAAAAACGTAACCGGTTATCCGGTATTGCGTTATGCTGAAGTCTTGCTAAACTGGATTGAAGCGAAAGCTGAACTTGCAACATTGGGTGGTGCAGAGGTCTCTCAGTCTGATATAGATATATCTATCAATCTGATTCGCAAAAGACCGGTGGCAGATGAAGCCAAAGCTTTAGGAGTAACAATGACAGCTGAAATGAAATTGGACGCACTTCCACAAGATCCTCATAGAGATCCTACTGTACCGGCGCTACTTTGGGAGATCAGACGGGAAAGAAGAATGGAATTTGCTTTTGAATTCTCACGTATCATTGACTTAAGGCGTTGGAAAAAGCTGGAATACATGGATACCGACAAGAATGAAGATTTGCTGATTGGTACCTGGGTTAATTTCAACAATGAAGTAAAAAGCGAGTTGAAGGATGAGAATAAAGGGAAACTCAGGGTAATGGGCAAAGACGGAAGCTTTACGGTATATGACGGAACCAATGCAGCTAAGATGAATGGTTTCTTCTATCCTACACAGAATCAGGGTAGACTGCCGTTCTTGAATGTTCCTAATGTTAATCCGTATCTTTCTCCTATTGGTACGAATCAAATTTCGGACTATAAGAATAAAGGATATACTTTGACTCAGACTGAAGGTTGGCCAACAGGCATCAATTGACAATATGAATCAGTGAAATCATGGAAATTATTTTAAACTAAAACATGAGATTATGTATAAATTAATAAGAAATATAGGATTTTTGGCTGTATTGCTGGGACTTGGTCTGGTATCCTGCGATGAGGATTATCCGAAAAGCCATATAGCACCTTATGATACCGAACTTCTTTCTATCAAAATAACCAATGCAGGTGCAGATGGCAATACAGTGGTAGAAGGAACTATTGATGAAGACAATAAAATCATCAATTTCCCTCGCTTGGATATGACAACGAACTTCTCTGCTCTTAATCTGGACGCGAAGCTTTCTGATGGAGCTACTCTTCAAAATTCGGTATTGGATTTTTCTATGGATGAAGAAACTGCTTCTAAGACTTTGGTTCTTCGGATAGTAAATCAAAAGAGATACAAAGAATATTTTATAAGAGTCAGAAAAAGAATTCCGGTATACGGAGCTGATTTTGAGAAGCCTACAGTATATGATTTCTCCGGAGACAATATCTATCCTGATTATGGAAGCCTATTAACAAGATGTGCTTCTTATGATGGTGAACATGTATTGATTGTCAGCAGAAAAACTGCTCCACATCTTCTTAAGGTGTCTGAACTGAAGAAAGGTGAAATTAAACCGATAATGTTGGATCTTACGGGCGTAACGGGTGGAACCTATTCTTACAATATGGGAGCATTGACAAACGGACATGTATATATTGCATCTCTATCAGGTTCTCAAGCATCACCATTGAAGATTTATTATTGGGATACACCAACTTCTAAACCTGAAGTTATTGCCGATATCAAAGTATCGGATATTCCTGGAGCTGGAAACAGACATGGAGATAATATATCAGTCAATATTGATAAAAACGGTAATGGATTTATCTTCTTCGGAGATAATGCATCTACTAAATTTTTGAGACTGACCGTAAGTAATCATAAGACAATAGGTGAACCGAAAGTACTGACTTCAAGCGCTGATGCGACTATGGTTACCAATGTGTATAGGATAGAAGATACAGACCAATATGTATGGTCAGGAGTAAGATTGCCTGTTACGTTGGTTGATGAATCTCTTGGAAGTAAATATGCAATGAACAAATCGAACCTGGAAACAGAAGCGGTTGCCCCCAGGATATTTACCTTTAATGAGGAACGTTATCTGATAGTTTGTAGTGCCGGACAAGGAAGTGCATCTAAAGCAACTCCTTCCTTGGTTGTTTACAATCTGACCAAGGGGAGTACAGTGGCTGAAGCAATGCAGAAGTTTGATGAAGGAGATAATCATAATCCTGATTATAAATTCATCTTGGGTGGAAGCGGTAATGGAGCAGCTCTTGCACAAACAGATTATCTTATAGAGAAAGATGAAAATGGAAAGGATGCTAAACTCTGCATTTTCGGCTCGCGTACAGATTCTGGTTTTGTAATCTGTGAATTCCCTATCAAACAAGAGGAAGAAGATTAATAACTATCTTCGTTTTTTAATCAAATAAATTATAGTATTAACATAGGAGCCGTCTAATGAGTGAGAATTAGGCGGCTTCATTATTCTGAATTTAGGAATGAAATATTTGAAATATCTAACCTTGATTATTTTCATTGCATTTGTCGCATCTTGTAGTAAGGACAATGACGATGATATTATACCGCCACCGGAAGAAAATACACCTTCGACTTTGCCTCAAAAAGAGTTACGTGGAGTATGGGTAACTACAGCCTGGGGTATCGACTGGCCCATGGAGGAATACAATGCTACAGCTCAGAAACAAAAGTATATTGACTATCTGGACTTATTAGTCGAAAACAAAATGAATGCAATATTCTTCCAGATTCGGGGAATGGCAGATGCATTTTATGATTCGCAATATGAGTCTTGGAGTAAGTATATCACAGGAACTTCCGGAGTTAAGCCAAGTTATGACGTTCTGGGATTTCTTATTGAAGAAGCTCATAAACGAAATATCCAATTCCATGCCTGGTTGAATCCTTATCGTATTTCAACCCGGGCAAATAAGAACTCCTCATTTCCTCAGTTGGACCCAAAGATTCCTTCTGAACTGACTAAGGATTACGAAAAGATTCGGATTTACAATCCGGCTTTACCCGAGGTGCAAACCCGTATCACACAAATCGTCAAGGAAATTATTACTAAATATGATGTTGACGGTATCCACATGGATGATTATTTCTATCCTGCATTAGAAGCATCTGAGAGCATGAATGATAATGTGGAATATGAAAAATATGGTAAGGCACAATTTGATAATATTGCTGATTTCAGACGAAATAACGTAAATGCAGTAATCCAGAATATTCAAAAGACTATTATTGAGACTCGCCCTGATGTTATTTTCTCCATCAGTCCTGCTGCCAATATGGATAGTAACTATAATACTTTGTTTGCAGATGTGAAAAAGTGGTCGAAAGAAGGCTGGGTGGATGTTGTAATTCCACAATTGTATTTTGCTACGGGTACGGAAGAAAGTAGTTTTAACCAGAGACTAAATTTATGGTCACAATATATTTATGAGAATCATCTTTTAGTAGGATATGGAGTTTATAAATTTGGTGACCCGGCATATGGTAGTAAATTCCAGTCGTCCGAAGATCTGCAGAAACAGTTCGACTTTGCAAAAACAAAACCAAAAGTAAAAGGAAGTGTTTTGTATAGCGTTAAATATTTGGTAGAAAATAAAGTTAGGATTATGGATGTAATCAGGAATGTATATAAAACCCCTGTCTTACTCCCCTACTTAGGCAGAACCATAGCTGAAAAGCCAAACACTCCTACTAATGTCCGCGTAAGTGGAAGTAATTTATCATGGAGTGGAGTACAAGCTGCTTATTATGCAGTGTATAAAGATAATGGTATCAACCAAATAGCCAGTTTAATAGGGACCACTAAAGATACCACATTCAAACTGAATGAAAAAGGAACTTATTTCGTAACAGCACTCGATAAGAAAAATGCAGAAAGTGATTTATCGAAATCTGTAAACTATTAAAATAGGTTCATCCTGCAAAATACTCCTTGACAATCAGAACATAAGCAGATACTTTTAGACCTTGCACTAATTAAATAGCCATTAAATTAATGATTATTTAATTAGTGCAAGGTCAAAAAATTAACAATCTTCTTTGTCCAATCTGCCAGATATAAAGGTATATTAATCAGCGTGCCATCTTGTTTTAGATTATTCAATGAATAGCGTAACTTACATGCCGGATGATAATTTGCATCATAAACAGACAAACTTTTACCTCCTAACCGAGTTTGAGCTTTTACTTCAACAGGGATAATTTCACTACCAGACTGAATGACAAAATCAACTTCAGCTTTCCCTATAGAAGTCCAATATCGTGGAAGAATATCATATTGAGGAACTAAACTCTGCAAAACATAATTTTCAGCAATAGCTCCTTTAAATTCCGTATATGCACCGTTACCCAAAAATATAATTTCAAATGGAAGCCCGGATAATTCACGCAACAGTCCGACATCGGATAGATAGACTTTGAATGCTGACAAATCATCATAGGCTTTCAAAGGAAGAAACGGTTTTGTTGTACAAAATACCCGGTAAATCAAACCGGCACTTTCCAACCAAAGCAAAGCGTCTTCATAATCACGGGCACGTGCACCGGGCTTAACCAATTTATATAGGAACTTTCTATTCTCTTTAGCCAACTGGCTGGGAATGGAATTCCAAATATGAGTAATACGGGGAATATCTTTATTTTCTGCATGTTTTGAAAAATCCAGAGTATAGGCATTCAGTATTGTTTGCTGTTCCTTTTTCACTTTTTCCATACCTTTATTTTCGAGGAAATAGTTTATTACGGCGGGCATTCCACCAATGACCAAGTATTGTTGATACAGTTCACTAAGCCTGTCAGTAACGAATTGTGGTAAAGGAGCGATTTCAGTAAGTTCTTCAATATAGCTATATAGTTTTTCATTGATCGTCTTCAAGAATTCCTTAAATGTAAGAGGATATAAATTCAAGAACTCAACTTTGCCTACCGGGAATGAATCTCCCTTCGACAAAGCTACACCTAACAAAGAGCCTGCCGCTACAACAGCATACTCAGACGCATCTTCGTAGAAATACTTCAATGCGTTCAGGGCAGGATTGCATTCTTGAATTTCATCGAAAATAAGTAAGGTTTCGCCCGGCAGAATAGGACTGTCAGTGAGCAATGACAATTGTGAGATAATTCGGGAGGGTTCTTTAGTTGTTTCAAATATCTCATGGATAGAATGATCCTTGTCAAAATTAAATTTGACCGTGTACTTAAACTCTGTTCTCCCAAAATATTCAAGAATCCAAGTTTTTCCGGTTTGACGTGCTCCTTTTAATATAAGGGGCTTTCTTTCAGAATTGCGTTTCCACGCTTTCAAATCTTCTATTATACTCCGATACAATTCCATAGCTACAGTCTTATGTTCCGATTATTGGCATTATCACACAAAACAGGTTCCTGTTTTTGGCAAAACTACCAATAATCGGAACATAAACAAATAATAATCGGATAATTATTCTCTCAACATATTCTATATGGCATTTTTTAACCTTATCAGCTATTACTATAGGTGATATTCAGGACCAACACGTTTTTTGCTCATCTTTATTACTACACATTTTCAGCAATGTTCTCTTGGAACTTATATGCTACGAAAAAGAATATAAGAGAGATGAAATATAAGTTAAACCTATAAATAGAAACAAGCCTATGGAGAAGAAATCTATCTAACCGAGAAAATAGCCCTAATTACTATTTTAAACGGACTATCCTTACCCTATTTTTTGAGAGAACTATTTTAATTAACAACAAAATCATCAATCATTTATGAATGAAGAACGCAAAAAAAGAGGATTAGCATATAGCAAGTTCCTCACAGCAGTAGCAATCAGTGCACTGTTTTTAGGTAGCGGTAATGCGATGGCTACCCAACCTGCAAGCGGCAGATCCTTGGGCACGACAGAACAATTACAAGCAATAACTGTTACCGGTTTGGTTATAGACACCAATGGAGAACCAGTCATTGGCGCCAGTGTAGTGGAAAAAGGAACGACAAATGGTATTATGACAGACATTGACGGTAAATTTACCTTGAATGTACAGACTAATGCAATATTGAAAATATCATTTGTAGGTTATCAACCTCAAGAAATAAAGGCTACCAAAATAATGAAAATTATATTGAAAGAGGATACAGAATTATTGGATGAAGTGGTGGTCGTAGGTTATGGCACGCAAAAAAAAGCTAATTTAACAGGTGCCGTATCAACAGTAGATGTTAGCAAATCTCTTGAAGCTCGTCCGCAATCAGACGTATCAAAAGCCTTACAGGGAGTTGTACCTGGTCTTTCCATCATCAATTCTTCGGGTGCAATAAATAAAGAGCCTACTATCACGATCCGTGGTACCGGTACTTTGAGCAATGAAGCCAAAAGTAATCCGTTGATTATAGTAGATGGTGTTCCGATGGATGATATTACTTATCTAAACACACAGGACATCGAGAACATTTCTGTACTGAAAGATGCTGCTTCCACGTCTATTTATGGTACGCGGGCTGCATTTGGTGTGTTACTTATCACCACCAAAGCTGCTAAAAAAACAGATAAGATTACGATTAACTACACCAACAACTTTGCATGGGAAACGCCGACTGTGATGCCTAACTATCCGGATGTTCCTACACAAATCAGAGCATTGGGAGCGGCGAACAAACGCACCAATTCCGAAAATGAATTGTTCGGTATGATGTTGGATGATATGTTGCCTAAAGCAGAAGCTTGGAGAGATAAGCATGGAGGTAAAAAAGCCGGATATCGTGAAATGGTATTAGGCGAGGATTTTGATATGGATCCTAATACGGGAATTGGGCAATATTATGCCGATTGGGATGTTGTGGGTATTATGTATCGGAATTGGAAACCTTCTCAAAGCCATAATATTTCAGTTCAAGGTACCAGCGGCAAGACTTCTTATTACTTATCTTTAGGTTATAATGAAAACGAAGGAATCATGAAATTCAATCCTGACAAGATGAATAAATGGACTGTAAACATGAACGTCACTTCTGACATAACCAAATGGTTACAGATAGGAGGTCGTTTCAGCTACAGCGACAAAACATATAATACTCCGGCAACACAACGTTCTACGTATCAATACATGTGGCGTTGGGGCAGTTTCTTTGGCCCCTATGGAACCTACAATGGAATGGATATGAAAAATGATATTGCTTATCGTAAACAAGCCGGAGAAGATAAATATAACAATACATACACCCGCTTAGGAGGTTTCTTGAAATTGAAAGTTATGAAAGGGCTAACAGTGAATGCCGATTATACATTTAATGTTATGAATGGCTTCAACCGCACTTCCGCACTTCCTGTTACAGGTTATAACTCATGGGGTGGAGATATCCGTACTCCAATTGAGTTAGTTCCGGCTTCCAAATCGTATGTTTACCGTGATTCAGAACGTGACCAGTCTTATGCTTTAAATATTTATGCTAATTACGAATTTAACCTTGCCCAGAAACATAACTTTAATGTAATGGTTGGTGGTAACGCCGAAGAGGGAGAGAATGAAAAATCCACGTCAAAACGTCTGGGATTGTTAGATCCCAATCTACCGGAATTTAACTTGGCAACCGGCGACCAAACAGTAGGTGGTTTCCACAACGAATGGGGAGCTTGCGGCTATTTTGCCCGTATCAATTATGACTATAAAGGGATTTGGCTTTTAGAATTGAACGGACGCTATGACGGTTCTTCTAAATTCCCTGAAGCAGACCGTTGGGCATTCTTTCCTTCCGGATCGGCTGGCTATCGCATCAGTGAGGAATCTTTCTTTGCCCCCATCAAAAAAGTTGTTAGCAATGCAAAAATCCGTGGTTCATACGGTGAAATCGGCAATCAAGCCGTAGGTAGTAATATGTATATTTCCACATTGTCAAAGTATACAGCTACCAATACACACTGGCTGGATAATAGTGGAGTAAAAGTTGTGACTTATGGCATGCCGTCTTTAGTTTCTTCTACACTAAAATGGGAACGAATCCAAACACTGGACTTGGGAGCCGATTTGGGATTCTTGAATAATGATGTAAATGTATCATTCGACTGGTATCAACGTACCACGAAAGACATGTTGGCTCCGGGACAGACAATGCCTGAAGTGTTGGGAGCAAGTGCTCCGAAGATTAATGCCGGTACATTGCGCACTCGTGGTTGGGAATTGAGCATTGACTATCATCACAAATTCAATGAACTTTCTGTTTATGGTAATTTCAGTATCGGCGACTTCAAGACTATCATTACCGAGTGGGATAACGATACTCGTCTCTTAAACACAAATTTCAGCGGCAGAGTATATGGCGACATCTGGGGTTTTGAGACCGAACGGCTATATCAGAAGTCTGATTTTGAGTATGATGCTAATGACAAGTTAGTAAAAGTATATGTAGATCCCGATGGCAAAGTTGTCCCGAAAGGTACCGAAAAAGCAATTGAAGCTTATAAACTGAAGAATGGTGCCTACCAGCATAAACTGCAACAAAAAGGATTCTTGTATGAACCGGGAGACGTGAAATTCAAAGATTTGAATGGCGATGGTAAGATTGATGCAGGTGAGGGTACTCCTGAAGATCATGGCGACCTGAAAGTAATAGGTAATACCACTCCTCGTTACCAGTATAGCTTCCGTTTAGGCGGCGAGTGGAAAGGCTTTGACCTTGACATGTTCTTCCAAGGTGTAGGTAAACGTTCTGTTTGGACTACCAGTTATTTTGTAATGCCGATGATGCGTGGCACTGATGCAATTTACGAGAATCAGACGGATTACTGGACTGAAGATAATACGGATGCTTTCTTCCCAAGTCTTTATCCGGGGAATACCAGTCAGGGAACTATTTCATCCAGTATCATTCAAGGTGGTAATCATAACTTCTATCCCCAAAGCAGATACTTGGTAAATATGGCTTACCTACGTTTCAAAAACTTGACTGTTGGTTATACATTACCTCGTCAGTTGACTCGCAAGGCTTATCTGGATAAAGTGCGCATTTATTTCAGCGCTAACAATCTTTGCGAACTGATTAATAAGAGTAACGCACCGGTTGACCCGGAAATCAACGGTTCTGATACTGGTTCATTGACGGATGGTAAATGGGGTACCGCAGATCCTATGACACGTACCGTATCCTTTGGCGTGCAAGTAACTTTCTAAGCTCAGCTACTAACAATTAGAAAAAAGTAAGTATGAAAAAGATAAATATATTATGCCTGTTGTCGCTTCTGGTTTTTGCAGGTTGCGATGATATTTTGGATAAAGGTCCACTGGATACTTTTACCAATACCAATTTTTGGAAAAACGAAGGGAACATTTCCGGTTATGCTAATGCTTTTTATGAGGACTTTACCGGCTATGGCAATGGTACCGGCTTTGGTGATTTCTATTATAAAACACTTTCAGATGATCAAGGAGCCAGCTCTTTTGCCCAATGGACTTATTTGACTACCCCGGCAACTTCAGGAAACTGGAAGGACTCTTATGTAGATATTCGCCGTGCTAACATCATGATAGAGAAAGTAGCGGAAACGTCTATGAATGAGGAAGCTAAGAATCATTGGATAGGAGTTGGTCGCATGATGCGTGCATGGGATTATTACCACTTGGTACGTATGTATGGCGATGTCCCTTATACAGATAAAGCACTGGATATTACAGATGAGGGTGTTTTGTATGGTCCACGCAATAACCGTGACGAAGTGATGGATAAAGTTCTGGAAGATTTGAATTTTGCTTGTGCCAATATAAGAGATGTATCGTCTAAAAATACTTGGAGCCGGAATTTAGCCTATGCCATCAAAGCGGAAATTTGTCTGTATGAAGGAACATTCCGCAAGTATCGCAAGGCGGAAGATTATCAAACAGCACCAGATATAGAAGGCGCAAAGAAATATCTGAAAGAAGCAAAATCGGCTGCCGCTTATATCATGGGGAAAAACTACAAATTAGGTGATACCTATCAAGGACAATATAACTCTACTAATTTGTTTAACAATTCAGAGATTATATTCTTTAAGCAATACAAGAAAGATATCTTCTCACATTCGTTGATTGACTATACTTGTAGTTCCACACAGCTTAATGGCATGTCGAAGAATGCATTTGAAGCTTATTTATTTACCGATGGCAAGCCGTTGGCATTGACTTCAGAGGACAAAAGTGATCTTCCTAAACTAATAAAAAAAGGGTCTGCAGGAAGCGTATTTTCTATCTCTCACCTATTAAAGGTACGTGATAAACGCCTGGAACAGACTATTGACTCTGCTGTGTTCTATGTAGGACGTGGTTTCACACGCTTCGATGTAGGAATGGCCATGTCTTCTTCTACTGGTTATGGAGTGAGCAAATATGATAATGAAGAAATTCCCGTAAATTATCGCAATCAGACGGGTTCCAACTACACCCACGGTCCGCTTTTCTGGTTAGCTGTCATATATCTGCAATATGCCGAAGCTGCTGCCGAGCTTGCGGATGCCGGAGGTGAGGCTATTACACAATCCGATTTAGATAAGACGATTAATTTATTAAGGGATCGTGTCGGCTTGCCGCATCTCAATCAAAATGTAGGATTTGATGACCCCGCCAATAATCATGGCGTGAGTTCATTAATCTGGGAAATTCGTCGCGAACGTCGCTGTGAACTCATGTTTGATAACTGGTTCCGTTATTGGGATTTAATTCGTTGGCATCAATTGGACAAACTGGATTCAAGCATAAACCCTGATATTCTTTTAGGAGCTAACCTTAGTGCTGACCCGGAAATTGCAAGTAATAAAGATGTGACATTAAAAGGGAATTATATGGATGCCTCACGTGGGCAGACACGCACATTTGATAAAAGACACTATTGGTATCCAGTACCAACAGGACAGATAACTCTTAATCCACAATTAACTCAAAACAGAGGTTGGGGAGACTAATTGAAAATATGAGGGATTAAACTAGAACTGACAGATAGAGTAATTTCCTAATCATCAAAAAAAATAGCGTCCATTCACTTTGTTTATTCTCAAGGTGAATGGACGCTTTATTTGTGTTATTGTTATTTCATCATATCTTCCAATGAAAGCCCTTTCTGAACTAAATTATATTGTGTAAACTCTTTGGGTAGATTAGCTATCTTCTCTGCCAAGACAGTATAATTTATTTTATTCGGATTACGCTTTACCTCAGCAACAACACCACTCTTCTCGAAATCATTCAGTGCAATCAGATCAATCTCATTTTCTCTTTTAGTATTCCAATAGTTACCCACTTGGGTAACATTCATGGTTTCTGCAACTCTTTCCCGAAAATACCTTTCCAACATCCATCCACTATATTGTACGTAATGGCTTTTGATATATTCGTTTAGCTGGCTGTATTTTTCCAGTTCGATGGCGGACTGATGAGGGTAAATAAAGCGAAACCAGAAATTAAGAAAGTTATCGGACATAAACCAGCGTAGATTTCTGGTTCCCGGTTTAGCTAAAAGAGGAAGCTGTCTTTGAATGAGTGAATAATCTTCGCTGAGATTTTTCAGATAAGGACCGCTATTTTTTCCAATGATACTGTCTATTTCACTCTGCCGTGTGTTTCCCGAAGCAATCAGTTGTAAAACAGAGAAATAGGTACTGTAATCGCGTCCGAACTCTTGTATTAGCATATCTTTACCTTCCGTCAAAAGTGGGGAATCGGGTTGAGTCAGGAAATCAATCATCGAATCTTTGGTGAAAGCACCAGCATCCATTAGCAAGCTTACGTATTTAGCCACTCCACCGGTCAATGTGTATAGGCACAACAAATCTTCCGGCGTAAATGTGGGGTTGTATTCTTGCATAATTTCAATAAGCACGGAAGTTTTAAATGGCTTCAGTATGAACTTAGAAGTTAGGCGGCCGAACAATGGTTCTTTATGATCTTCAAAAATCTGCCTCATTAAAGAATAAATAGAACCACAAACGACAAAGTTTATTTTTGCTTGAGAAGAATATTGGTCCCAAATGTTCTGTATATCACTGAAAATTGACGGATTGACACGGTCAAAATCTTGAAATTCATCGATAATGAGAGTAAAATGTTCTCGTGAAGCATATTGCATTAAGAGTTCGAACAAATCAACGAAACGAGTAGGATTACCATAAATAGGGATAGATAGCTTATTCATTATTTCTTTTTTGAAAGCATCGCATAATAAAGCTTCATTGGTACGTGAAACAAATAAGTAAATATATCGTTTTCCCTCAAGAGCTTTCCGCAACAAAGTAGTTTTACCCACACGACGACGCCCCATAATAACAGTGAAACAGGCAGAAGAAAGCTATTTTTCTTCTGTCCGTTGGATCAACTTTATCTCTTCTTCGCGATTATAGAATCTCATAATCTATTAAAGTATTATTAATTAAACCTCCTCTAATTAAATAGCCATTAATTTAATATCCATTTAATTATCACAAAGATAAAAAGTAAGAGGCAATAAACAAATGTTTATTAGATAAATATTAACCAAAGGGAACCATATATCAACAAAATAAGCCACTCATTTATTTGCAAATTAATAATTATAATACTAAAAATAATAAAATAAGTGTTTTTGATATTAAAATAAAGTCTATCTTTGTTGCTACGAAAATCCTCCTTAACAATAATACTATTATGAAGAAACTTCTGCTACTGGCTCTTTTATTGTGCAGTGCCTTCTTGTGTCAAGCGCAAAAAGATCGAATCATTTTGGGTGACGAACAGACTTCCGAGTATTTTCCCATCCTGAAAGATAAGAAAATCGCTATATTCTCCAATCATACAGGAATGATAGGAGACAAACATTTATTGGATGTCCTTTTAGAAAATAAGTTCAATGTAGTTGCCATTTTTTCACCGGAACATGGATTCCGTGGAAATGCAGATGCAGGAGAACACGTATCCAGTTCAGTAGACTCAAAAACGGGTGTACCTATCCTTTCACTTTATGAAGGTAAAGATAAGAAGCCAAGTAAGGCTTCAATGCAAAAGTTCGATATATTAATAATAGATATACAAGATGTAGGGCTACGCTTCTATACCTATTATATAACAATGTGTAGGCTAATGGATGTTTGTGTGGAATATAATAAGAAAGTCTTATTGTTAGACCGCCCCAATCCAAACGGACATTATGTAGACGGACCGATTCTGGATATGAAATATAAATCAGGTGTGGGATGGTTGCCGATTCCTATTGTACACGGAATGACATTAGGGGAACTTGCATTAATGGTAAATGGAGAAGGCTGGTTACCCGGTTCACGCAAATGTGATTTAGCTGTTATCAAGTGTAAGAACTATACACACCAGACAAAGTATCAGTTGCCAATTCCTCCATCTCCTAATCTGCCGAATATGAAGTCGATATATTTATATCCGTCTACTTGTTTCTTTGAAGCAACACCTGTCAGCTTAGGCAGAGGGACTTCACTGCCATTTCAGGTGTATGGACATCCCAATATGACCGGATATAATTATAGCTTCACTCCAAGAAGTATTCCCGGAGCAAAGAATCCGCCTCAGTTGAATAAACTATGCCATGGCGTAGATCTGAGCAATATGAGCGATGAGGAGATCTGGAAGCGAGGAGTAGATTTAACCTATGTCATTGACGCCTACCGTAACTTGAATCTGGATGACCATTTCTTCCGCCCGTTCTTTGAGTTGTTAGTGGGAAGAGATTATGTACGAAAAATGATTAAAGAAGGAAAAAGTGCTGATGAAATTAAAGCCATGTGGAAAGGTGATGTTGAAAAGTTCAAGGCACAACGTAAACCATATTTGCTTTATGAAGAGTAAGTTTATTACCGATATAAATTGTCCAATCGTAAAATAATAGTATGAGCCCGATATCCGTTATTATCACCATTGCCGCTTATTTTGTGATACTGTTCACTATATCCTACATAGCCGGTAGAAAAGCCGACAATGAAGGTTTCTTCGTTGGTAACCGTAAATCGGCCTGGTATGTTGTGGCATTTGCCATGATTGGGTCCAGCATCTCCGGAGTGACGTATGTATCAGTGCCGGGCATGGTAGCTGCCAGTAGTTTTGGTTATCTGCAAATGGTATTGGGATTTGTTGCGGGACAACTAATCATTGCATTCGTATTGACGCCACTGTTCTATCGGATGAACTTGGTGTCCATCTATGAATATCTGGAGAATCGTTTTGGTATGTCTTCCTATCGGACAGGTGCATGGTTCTTCTTCATATCTAAGATGCTGGGAGCCGCAGTACGTTTGTTCCTCGTATGTTTGACACTGCAACTGCTGGTATTCGAACCGTTTGGATTACCTTTCATTTTGAATGTAGCTATTACCGTAGCATTAGTATGGCTCTATACGTTCCGGGGTGGAGTAAAATCCCTGATCTGGACAGATTCACTCAAAACATTCTGCCTGGTGGTATCGGTAGTTCTTTGCATCAGTTATATTGCTTCTGATCTCAACCTGTCGCTTAGCAGTATGATTAGCACCATTGCAGATAGTGACATGTCACGCATCTTCTTCTTTGACGATATAAACAGCAAGCAGTATTTCTTCAAACAATTCTTTGCCGGGGCATTCACAATGATTGCCATGACAGGACTGGATCAGGACATGATGCAACGTAACCTCAGCTGCAAAAACTTCAAAGATTCACAGAAAAATATGATTACGAGTGTTATATCACAGTTCTTCGTAATTCTGCTGTTCCTGATGCTGGGGGTATTGCTTTACATCTTTGCTGGTAACCAGGGTATTCAGGTGGAAAAGAGCGATGAACTCTTCCCGTTGATAGCCACCGGTAACTACTTCCCTGCAGTTGTAGGTATCCTGTTTATCATCGGACTTATTTCTTCGGCTTATTCCGCTGCCGGCTCAGCACTGACAGCTTTAACAACTTCCTTTACAGTAGATATCCTCGGGACAAAAGGCAGGACGGAAGAAGAAATCGTAAAGATACGTAAGCGGGTACATATTGGCATGGCTGCAATTATGGGTATCACGATATTCGTATTCAACCTATTGAATAACACAAGTGTGATCGATGCCGTATATATACTGGCAAGTTACACATACGGTCCCATCCTCGGATTATTCGCATTCGGTATATTCATGAAACAGCAGGTTCGCGATAAATATATCCCATTGGTAGCCATCCTTTCCCCTATCCTTTGCTTCATCCTGCAAAAGAATTCGGAAGCCTGGTTCAATGGGTATCAGTTCAGCTACGAACTGTTGATATTCAACGCTCTGTTCACGTTTATCGGACTCTGTCTGTTGATCAGAAAAGATAAGAACTAATAATTAACTTAATACATCATCCATGAATGTAAGACTTCATTTTTTGTTCACTTTGCTCACCGCCTCCCTGATCCCCCAGACGGGAGGCGCGCAAGAGCTTTCGACGGATGTCCGCCAGAAAATCGGTAAGTTTCTGGACGCAACTGCACGGAAAGAGGTTTCCGTAGGACGCATCCGGATTGACTCTGTTTCCATTGAAGGAAATATGTTGCAATTGTTTGCTAACATAAACTGTGCATATATTCCTTTCCGGGAAGATAATGTGACAGAGATTTATCAAGGTGTGCAGGCACTGCTTCCGGCAGAGCTTTCAAAGTACAACCTGCAAATCCGCACGAATAAGCGTAGCATTGAAGAATTAATTCCCCAAGCACTACGCAGTAAAAAGGACAAAAAAGCCAAAACATTCAATCCTGCCGGAACAAAACCCTTAGTAACGGCCCTTTCTACCCCCTATACCCCTACAAATGGCTTAAAGAACCGTCACATTGCCTTGTGGCAGAGTCACGGCTTCTATTATGAGCCTAAACTGACACGTTGGGAATGGCAACGCGCCCGCATCTTCCAGACGGTGGAAGATTTATATACGCAAAGTTATGTACTGCCTTTCCTGGTTCCCATGTTGGAGAATGCAGGAGCTAATGTGCTGATACCCCGTGAACGGGATAGTCAAATAGCAGAAGTTGTTGTAGACAATGACGGTTGCCTTCACTCCCGTTCCGTTTATACAGAAAAGACAGGCGATAAGAACTGGATGCAAGGTACTGGTGAAGGTTTCGCCCATCTGCGCGATCAATATATCAATTTTGAGAACCCATTCCGTGAAGGAACTTTCCGCACAGTTGAGACGGTAAAAGGTAAGAAAGAGAAAGAAAGCACTGCCGAATGGATTCCTGAACTTCCGTCAACCGGACAGTATGCCGTTTATGTATCCTATAAATCATTGCCAAACAGTACGGATGATGCTCTTTACACTGTTTATCACAAAGGAGGAGTATCCCAATTCAAAGTGAACCAACAGATGGGTGGCGGCACCTGGATTTATCTGGGTACATTTGGTTTTGATGCCGGAAAAAGCGATGCCGGAAAAGTTGTTTTAAGCAATCGTTCTGATAAAGCCGGACGTATCGTTACCGCTGATGCCGTAAAAATCGGAGGTGGTATGGGAAATATAGCACGCCGTATCTCTGATGCAGGTGCCACAGAGAATATTAAAAGTTCGGACGGCAATGCTGCCATAGTGCATAAAGAAATGCCGAAGATAAATTACCCGTATGAGATAAGCGGTTATCCCCGTTTCTGCGAGGCAGCACGCTACTGGCTTCAATGGGCAGGTATTCCGGACAGTGTCTATTCCGACAGTCAAGGTAAGAATGACTATACAGACGATTACAAATGTCGTGGTATCTGGGTGAATTACCTTGCCGGTGGTTCTACGGTTAATCCGACAGAACAAGGACTGAATATCCCGGTAGATATGGCTTTCGCCTTCCATTCAGATGCAGGAACCACGCTAAACGATTCCATCATCGGAACACTGGGTATCTACTATACCAACGTTTACAATGAAGAATACGCCAACGGAGCATCCCGCTATCTGGCACACGACATGACAGACCTGATTCAGTCAAATATCGTACGGGATATCCGCAGCCTATACGAACCGGATTGGACACGCCGCGGTATGTGGAACCAATCCTACTACGAAGCACGTGTACCCCGTGTCCCCACTATGTTACTGGAATTACTTTCTCACCAGAACTTTGCAGACATGCGTTATGGTTTAGATCCACGTTTCCGTTTTACGGTAAGCCGTGCAATCTATAAAGGTATGCTGCAATTCATTTGCTCGCAATACCACATGGATTATATTGTTCAGCCGTTACCTGTCGACAATATGGCATTGAAAATGGTAGGCGAGAATGAAATAGAGTTGACCTGGCAACCCGTAGCCGACCCACTGGAGCCAACGGCAAATGCTGAAAAATATATAGTTTATACCCGCATCGGAGATGGCGATTTCGACAATGGTGTGTTGGTAGATAAGAATACCTATCGCACTGCCCTCCCTGCCGGCATGGTATGCAGCTATAAAGTAACTGCCGTCAACAAGGGCGGAGAAAGTTTCCCGTCCGAAATACTCTCTGCAGGACGTGCACTTAATAGTTATAAGCGATTAACGATGAGTGATAAGCAAACAAACGCTAATCACTCAGATATCGTACTGATAGTAAACGGCTTCGACCGCATCAGTGCTCCGGCAGATTTTGTTGCACCTGCTCCCGGTGATACTTTACTTGCCGGTTTCTTAGATGATCTAGACCACGGCGTACCTTATCTGAAAGATATCAGCTATATCGGTAAGATGAAAGAATACCGCCGTTCCATTCCATGGATGGACGACGATGCTTCCGGCTTCGGAGACAGCTATGGCAATTACGAAGATAAAGTAATCGCCGGAAACACATTCGATTATCCCGCTATTCATGGAGCCGCTATTTTGAAAGCCGGATATTCTTTCATATCTTGCAGCGATGAAAGTGTGGAAAATAAAACTATGAACCTGAACGACTATAAGTATGTAGACCTGATATTGGGTAAAGAATGTCAGACTAAAATGGGATGTGGCGGTGTGAAGCCATTAGAGTTCAAAACATTCAGCCAACCTATGCAGGAAGCTATCACCGCATATTGCGGACAAGGCGGAAACATCTTCGTTTCGGGTGCTTATGTTGGAACCGACCTTTGGGACAATCGCCTTGCCCCGGCTCAGGAGTCCGATAAGAAATTTGCAACAGAAGTCCTGAAATATAAATGGCGCGTGGGGCAGGCAGCTACAGAGGGTAAGGTGAAATGTGTAGCTTCACCGTTCCCCGCCCTTTCAGGCAACTATACATACCATAATGAACTGAATGCAGACAGCTATGTAGTAGAATCACCGGATGCCATCGAACCAGCAACCAAAGATGCATACACCGTTATGCGCTATTCGGAAAACAACCTGAGTGCCGGAGTAGCTTACAAAGGCGACTACAAGACTTGCATACTGGCTTTCCCGTTCGAAGCATTACGCACCGCCTCTGAAAGAGAAATGTTAATGGATGCCATCCTGACATTCTTCAGTGAAAAAACAGATTCATTCAAACAATAATATACTAAAACCAATCATCATCTATGAAGCGAAGACTTTTAATAATGTTCCTGTTGGGGTGCCTGCTACCGTTCGCGGTACAGGCACAACATGGCACATTCCGTTTTGCACAAATAACGGACATCCATTTCAGCCCCAACAATCCCAACCCGACGGAAGACTTGCTACGTTCCGTCGCGCAAATAAATGCGACAGACAGTATTGACTTTGTTTTGGTTACGGGCGATATCACTGAAGAAGGCGACCGTGCCACTATGCTGAAAGTCAAAGAGACATTGGATTTACTGAAAGCAAAGTATTACGTGGTCCTCGGTAACCATGAAACCAAATGGAGCGACTCCGGTTGTACTGCCTTCGGTGAGATATTCGGCGGCGAACGCTTTGAATTCAAGCATAAAGGCATCCTGTTTCTAGGTTTCAACTCCGGCCCGTTGATGCGTATGGCTTACGGACATGTTGTTCCGCAGGACATCCGTTGGATGACGGAAGAGATCGATAAGTTTGGAAAAGATAAACCGGTTATACTCGTCACACATTATCCGTTACTGGATGGAGATGTGGATAACTGGTATGAAGTAACAGATGCAGTACGCCCCTATAACATTCGTCTGTTCATCGGCGGGCACTATCACCGTAACCGGGATTTGCGTTATGATGGCATTCCGGGTATTTTGATGCGCAGCAACCTGCGTGATAAAGATGGAAAACCGGGATATGGTATCTATGATATAACGAAAGATTCAATCCTCGTCTACACTCAACGCATCGGCGAATCGAAAAAACAATGGGCTGCTTTCTCGCTGGCTCAGCCCTATTATGATCGTAATGGAAAAGCAGAGAAATACCCCGATTTTTCAGTCAACACAGAATACCCGAATGTGAAAGAACAGTGGATAGTACAAACCGGTGCAGGCATCTATTGTTCACCTGCAGTAGAAAAAGAAAAAGTGTTCGTCGGAGACGATATGGGTTATCTGACTTGCTATGCCTTGAAGAATGGAAAGAAACTATGGAACTTCCAATCCGGCAAACGCATTGTAGGCACTCCGGCTGCGGCAGACGGTGTAGTCGTATTCGGTTCTGCCGACCGTAACATCTACGGTCTGAACAGCAAAGACGGAAAACTGCTGTGGACTGTAAAAGCAAAAAGCCCGGTACTGGGTGCGGTAACCATTGAAAATGGAATTGCCTACATTGGTGCCAGCGATTCTACTTTCCGTGCAATTGATATCCATACAGGTAAAGTAATCTGGGCATATACCGGTGTGAAAGGATACATTGAAACCAAACCACTGGTAACAGCCGACAAAGTGATCTTCGGTGCCTGGGACAATACCCTCTATGCATTGAATAAGGCAGACGGCAAGGAATTATGGAAGTGGACAGGCGGTTTAACGCGCATGCACTTCTCACCCGCAGCCGTATGGCCGGTAGCTGCAGAAGGCAAAGTATTTATCACCGACCCGCAACGTGCCATGACGGCTATCAATATAGAAAATGGAGAAACAGTATGGCGCACTTTCCAGTCTATGGTACGTGAAACGATTGGTTTATCGGAAGACGGAACGCGCGTATTCAGCAAGACTATGAACGACAGTATTGTCTGCTATGCCACACAAAGAGATCAACCCCGTGAATTATGGGCAAGTAACGTCGGCTTCGGATACGAACATGCACCCTCTATGCAAGTGGAAAAGGGAGGTGTAATGTTCGGCAGTACCAAGGAAGGATTGATCTTTGCTTTGGAAGCCCAGACAGGTAAAGTCTTGTGGAAACATAAGATAGGTAACTCACTGATCAATACCGTAGTGCCGCTGAACGGGCAACAGGTATTGTTCACCGCCACCAGTGGCGAAGTAGGACTGCTACGAGTTAAAAATTAAAGAATTAATAATTAAAAGCAATATAGGACATTATGAATAAAATCAATTGCTTCGTTCCTTTCTCAGGAGCTGCACAAGCGGAAAAGACAGTAAAAGGCCTGCAAGAAACCGGCTTAGTGAATAATATTTATCTGCTCGCCCTACCGGACGTTACAGAAAACCTACCCGGATGCAGTACCCTGCACATGCAATCCATCCAGTCCAGCACTGCTATGAGGTACATCGCCGGACATAGCGATGCAGAATATACGCTGATCTATACAAAATATACAACGCTTGAACTGGGGTTATTCGCCCTGGAGCGTATGATACACATTGCTGAAGACAGTGGTGCAGGCATGGTATACGCTGACCGTTACCAAGTAAAGGAAGGCAAGCAAACCAATGCCCCGGTGATAGATTATCAATTCGGCTCATTGCGCGATGATTTCGACTTCGGTTCCGTACTGTTATTCCGTACGAATGCATTCAAGGAAGCCGCTGCCCGCATGAATGAAGACGAATATAAATTTGCCGGACTTTACGACCTTCGTCTGAAAGTAAGCCAGAAAGCAAGTCTGGTACACATCAACGAGTACCTGTACAGCGAAATCGAAGACGATACCCGCAAAAGCGGTGAGAAGATATTCGATTACGTGGATCCCAGAAACCGCGACCGTCAGATTGAAATGGAACAGGCTTGTACCGAGCATCTGAAAGAAATCGGCGGCTATCTGGCACCTGAATTCAAACAAATAGAATTCTCAGCAGGCAACTTCGAATATGAAGCTTCGGTTATCATCCCTGTACGCAATCGTATCCGTACTATCCGCGATGCCATTCATTCGGTATTGAAGCAAAAGACCGACTTTAAGTTCAACCTGATTATCATCGATAACCACTCTACGGACGGAACCACAGAAGCTATTGACGAATTCAAGAACGACGAACGCCTCATCCACATTATCCCCGAACGCAAGGACCTGGGTATCGGCGGGTGCTGGAACATGGGGGTGCATCATCCCAAGTGTGGTAAATTTGCCGTGCAACTGGACAGCGACGATGTATACAGCGATGAAAATACACTGACCACTATGGTTCGTGCTTTCTATGAACAGAATTGCGCCATGGTGGTAGGTACTTATATGATGACGGACTTCAATATGAATATGATTGCTCCGGGTATTATCGACCATAAAGAATGGACCCCCGAAAACGGACGCAACAATGCACTCCGCATCAATGGTCTGGGTGCTCCGCGTGCTTTCTATACTCCGGTGCTGCGTGAAGTGAAAGTTCCGAATACCAGCTATGGTGAAGACTATGCACTGGGATTAAACTTCTCCCGCCAATACCAGATCGGTCGTGTATATGACGTAGTTTACATGTGCCGCCGCTGGGACGACAACTCGGATGCTTCACTGGATATCGTGAAAATGAATGGTCATAATCTGTATAAAGACCGCATCCGTACTTGGGAACTTCAGGCACGTGTAGCAATGAATAAGAAAGGATAACTATGAACCAAACCATAAACAATTTGTTCACCGAGCAACTAGTCTCCTGGGAAACGGCTCGTAACAACTATGCCGCCCTTTCGGGTGTCCAGGTGAAGGAGTTGAATGTAAACGGTATTCCTTATAAGGTACAGTTCAATCCTGCACGTATCGTTTCTTCGGGAGCCAAAGTAGATGCCCAGTCCATCAAGGAACGCAAATGTTTCCTCTGCCCGGCCAATTTACCGCCGGTGCAGAAAGGAATTCCGTTCGAAGGACATTATAATATCCTGGTCAATCCGTTCCCTATCTTTCCCCGTCACCTGACGATACCGGAAGTGGCACACGTGAACCAGCGCATAGCCGTCCGTTTCAAGGATATGCTGGCATTGGCACAAGCGTTGACGGATTACACAATATTCTATAATGGTCCCAAATGTGGTGCCTCCGCCCCCGATCACGCTCACTTCCAGGCAGGCAACAAAGGTTTCATGCCTATTGAAAAGGACTGGCGCGAACAAGTAGCAGGCAAAGTGGCAGGTTACGGTGAAGCTACCCTCTGGTACTTGAATGACGCTCCCCGTGCAACATTGGTCATTGAAGCAGCCAATAAGAAACATGCTGCCGCCCTGTTCGATATCATTTATCATTCACTGGACATCAAACCGGGAGATGACGAACCGATGATGAATGTATTGGCATGGTACGAAGATGAGAAATGGATCGTATGCGTATTTCCACGTGAGAAGCACCGTCCGGCTTGCTATACAGCCGAAGGAGATGCCAATTTATTGAGCAGTCCTGCATCCGTAGACCTCGGCGGAGTGTTTATCACACCGGTCGAAAAAGACTTTCTCAAGATTACCGCCGAAGACATAGCCCAGATCCTGAGCGAAGTATCGCTTTCTGCCGAAGACTTCCATCAGGTACGTCAGCGCATTAAAGAGAAGATATAATAAAACGGAGTATCCTTATTCTCCTCCGGAGAGGGGAATTAAGATAGTAATTAATAAGATAATATGAAAGAACCCAAAGTACACGTAGGCATATTGTTCGAGCCGCAAATAGAGTTTATCCTGCTGAATCCGTACCGCATCAACGGTATAGAAATCAGTGGCAAGCAGGTTGTGACCTACAACGAAGGCAGGATACTGTGGAACGGACGCCTTTATGACGAGCTTCTATTTGAACCTGTAAACGAAGCTACCGACGCTTTCGAACTGCTTGATGTCACCATCGGCATCAACTTCCACTGGGAGCGTAAAGAAGACCAGCGCTTCCTGGGTTCTCTGAAGATTATTGTGGAGAACAAGAAGCTGACAGGCATCAACGTCATCCACGTAGAAGATTACCTGACCAGCGTAATCTCCAGTGAGATGAGCGCAACGGCTTCGTTAGAGTTGTTGAAGGCACATGCAGTGATTTCACGAAGCTGGCTTTTGGCTCAGATTCATAAGAACAAGGAGATTACGGAAACCCAAGCAGAGTATTCCGCTTTCACCCAGACAGATGAAGAGTTAATCCGTTGGTACGACCGTGAAGACCACACGCGCTTCGACGTCTGTGCAGACGACCATTGCCAGCGTTATCAAGGCATCACCCGCGCCTCCACCGAAATCGTAAAGCAAGCTATCGCTGCCACCCGCGGACAAGTATTGACGTCTGACGGTAAGATATGTGATGCCCGCTTCTCCAAATGCTGCGGCGGTGCATTCGAAGAATTCCAGTATTGCTGGGAAGATACACCCCATCCGTATCTCCGGAAACAACGCGACTTCCGCATCTTCAATCCCAAAACCTGCGACCTCAGCTTTGAAGCTACCCGACCCGGTGGAGGATTACCCGACCTGACGGATGAACAGGAAGCGGAAACGTGGATTCGTACCTCTCCACCGGCCTTCTGCAACACCACAAATAAGAGAATCCTTTCGCAGGTGCTGAACAATTACGACCAGGAAACCACCGACTTCTACCGCTGGAAAATGGAATACACCCAAGAAGAACTTTCTGCACTGATCCTGAAACGCTCCGGCATCGATTACGGGCAAATCATCGATCTTGTCCCTATCGCCCGTGGAACTTCAGGTCGCCTCTGGAAACTGAAAATCGTAGGAACCAAACGGACGCTCACCATCGGCAAAGAACTGGAGATACGCCGTACGCTGTCCACTTCCCATCTCTACAGTTCCGCATTCATAGTAGGTAAGGAAGACGTCTCTCCCGAAGGTATCCCCGGACGCTTCATCCTCACCGGAGCTGGTTGGGGACACGGCGTAGGTTTGTGCCAGATCGGCGCCGCCGTCATGGGCGAGGAAGGATATAAGTATGACGCAATACTGCTGCACTATTACATAGGCGCAAGTATCGAGAAGCTATATGACTAATTCAACAAAACAATAAACAATATCATGAACAGTACAAAAAGAATATCACCGTGGGCATGGGTACCTACCTTATACTTTGCACAAGGCATCCCCTACTTCATAGTCAACAACATCTCGGTACTGATGTTTGCCAAGATGGGTGTTCCCAATGGAGAGATGGCTTTGTTTACGAGTTTGCTGTATCTACCCTGGACCATCAAGCCCTTCTGGAGCCCGTTCATCGACATCATCAAGACCAAACGATGGTGGATCATCTCTATGCAAATCCTGATGTCGATAGCATTCATCCTGTTGACACTGTCTATTCCGAAACCGGATGAAGCAACGATAGCTGCCGGAACAACTCCCATCAGCATGTTCACCATCACACTGGTTCTCTTCATCATTACAGCATTTGCTTCGGCTACACATGATATTGCCGCCGATGGCTTCTACATGCTGGCATTAAGACAGAGCGACCAGGCTGCATTTGTCGGTATCCGAAGCACCTTCTACCGCCTTGCATCCATCTTCGGACAAGGAGTACTCGTAGCCATAGCCGGTGCCATCGAGCTGAGATACAAAGACATTCCACTGTCATGGACCATCACAATGCTGGTTACAGCCGTCATGTTCAGTTTGGTAACTTTCTATCACCTCTTTGCAATACCCAAGCCTACCTCTGACAAGTCTGTGCTGACACCGGGAACAGCCAGTGCAAAAGCCATATTCCAAGAGTTCGGGCGCACATTTGCCACTTACTTCACCAAACCCGGCGTATGGCTGGCCATCGCATTCATGCTGCTTTATCGCCTGCCCGAAGCATTCCTCATCAAGATGTGTATGCCTTTCCTGGTAGCTTCTAAAGAGGCAGGAGGTCTGGAACTTTCCACGGCAGAAGTAGGTATTGTGTATGGCACTATCGGAGTGATATTCCTCACCGTAGGCGGTATCCTGGGCGGATTGTTTGCATCGCGTATCGGACTGAAGAAATCCATTTGGTGGATGGCGGGATGCATGACACTCCCCTGTCTGACCTTCGTCTATCTCGCCATCGGCCAACCCGATAATCTGTTTGCCATCTCCACGGCCATTGCCATCGAGCAGTTCGGCTACGGATTCGGATTCACGGCCTATATGCTTTATATGATGTACTTCTCCGAAGGAGAGTTCAAGACGTCGCACTATGCCATCTGTACCGCCTTCATGGCACTGAGCATGATGATTCCGGGCATGTTTGCAGGTTACCTTCAGGAAGCAGTCGGCTATGTCAACTTCTTCTGGATCGTAATACTCTGCTGTGCCGCCACTATTGTGGTCACGGTGTTTGCCGACAGGAAGATTGACCCGACATACGGGAAGAAGTGATAAGTGATAAAGTGATAAAAAAGAACGATTCATTATGAAAAAGTATATTCTCCTCTGTGTCCTCTGCTTCCTCTGTGGTGCATCGCAGGCACAAAAGATTCGGATAAAGACAGGTATCGAAGTCCTGAAAGATCATAACTTCAAGTGCTTGGAAGGCAAACGCGTAGGTCTGATTACCAACCCCACCGGAGTGGATAATCAGATGAAATCCACCATTGACATTCTGCATGAAGCACCGAACGTAAATTTGGTTGCCCTCTTTGGTCCGGAGCACGGGGTTCGTGGCGACGTACATGCCGGCGACCACGTGACGGACATCAAAGATGCCACCACCGGATTGCCCGTATATTCCCTTTACGGCAAAACCCGCAAGGCTACACCGGAGATGTTGAAAGACATTGACGTATTGGTCTACGATATCCAAGATATCGGTTGCCGCTCATTCACCTATATCAGTACAATGGGACTGGCTATGGAAGCAGCAGCCGAAAACGGTAAAGAATTTATCGTATTGGATCGCCCCAACCCGGTAGGTGGACTCAAGATAGAAGGCAATCTGGTAGAAGATGATTGCATTTCTTTTGTCAGTCAGTTCAAGATTCCGTACCTTTACGGGCTGACTTGCGGTGAGCTGGCATTGATGCTGAACGGAGAAAAGATGATGGCAGCACAATGCAACCTGCACGTTGTGAAGATGAAAGGTTGGAAACGCAAGATGGACTATGTACAAACGGGGTTACAATGGGTACCCTCTTCTCCGCATATCCCCCATCCGCACTCGGCTATATTCTATCCAGTAAGCGGTATTCTGGGGGAACTGGGATACATGTCCATCGGAGTAGGCTATACGATACCCTTCCAGATGTTCGCCGCACAGTGGGTAGAAGCAGAAAAACTGGCGGGAAACCTGAACGCATTGAATGTGCCGGGTGTCGTATTCAGGCCGATGTATCTGAAACCCTTCTACTCCGTGGGTAAGGGTGAATTGCTGCAAGGCGTACAGGTACACATCATGGATGTGCAAAAAGCCCCGCTGAGCGACATCCAGTTCCTGGTAATGCAGGAGATCGCAGCGCTCTATCCTGACCGTGCTGTATTTGAGCATGCCGACAAAGGACGTTTCCGTATGTTCGATATGGTAAGCGGCTCGGAAGAGATACGCAAGCGGTTCTCACAACGCAACCGCTGGGAAGATGTTCGCGACTATTGGTATAAGGATGCTGAAGACTTCCGACGGTTGTCGAAGAAGTACTACTTATACAAATAATAGGACAAAAGAAATTAATCTCAAAAAAGGGTAGGACTGAATGCCATTCAACCGTTACTTGAATAGAGTTCAGTCGTTACCTTAATAGGGTTCAGTCGTTACTTCATTTAGCCCCTTTCCACAACATATTCTGGCAGGGGGGACAAAGGAAGTTTAATTAATATACAATATGGCAAAGAGTAACTATATGGCCTTTCTGCATGATGCCTCCCAGGTCATCCCGCAGGAGAGGATATACACCGACGAACTGCGCCGGTTAGCATGGGGAACAGATGCAGGTTTCTACCGCCTTATCCCACAAATCGTGATTCGTTCCAGCAGCGAAGAGGAGATCTCCGAACTGTTGAGACTTGCCGACCGTTATGGTCTGCCAGTGACGTTTCGTGCCGCAGGAACCAGCTTGTCGGGACAAGCCATTAGTGACTCTATCCTGATAGTAGCCGGAAAACATTGGGAGAAGTACAGCATTTCTCCCGATCATGAACAGATTACCTTGCAACCGGGCATCATCGGTCAGCGGGTTAACGAGATTCTCGCACCCTACGGACGTAAGTTTGCTCCGGACCCGGCAAGTGTGAAATCGGCCATGGTAGGCGGCATCGTCATGAACAACGCCTCGGGCATGAATTGCGGCACACATGCCAATAGTGACAAGGTACTTCTCTCCGCCCGCATCGTATTGGCGGACGGCACCGTGCTGGATACAGGGGACGACATTTCGCGTGCTTCCTTCGAAGCCACCCACCCCGATTTCCTTAACCGCATCTGCGAACTGCGCGATCGGATACGTGCCAACGAAGAACTCGCTGCACGCATCCACTACAAATACTCCATCAAGAACGTAACCGGACTGAACCTTCTGCCATTTGTCCGTTTCGATGATCCATTCGATATTATTGCCCACCTGATGGTAGGTTCGGAAGGCACGCTTGCGTTCCTTTCCCAAATTACCATGCGCACAGAGTACGACTATCCGTACAAGGCTAGCGCCATGCTCTATTTTACCAACATCAAGGATGCCTGCCGGGCGGTGGTGGCGATGAAAGAACTCTCAAATGACAATACTTCCGCATCAGAAGCAGACAGAAAGATAGTAAAAGGCGCCGAACTGCTGGACTATAAGAGCCTCTCTTCGGTAGAAGATCCTGTCTACTTAAAGTATAAGCAAGAAGTTGCCGATGCCTCCGGCCTCACAGCCGTGCTGACCGAAACCAAAGCCCGCACCCGCGAGGAACTGGAACAGAACATCTCAGTAATCGAGGAATGTCTGAAAACTTTCAGCACCTACATCCCCGTGCACTTCACCGACCGGCCGGAAGAATATTCCAAGTATTGGGCTATCCGCTCAGGCATATTCCCATCCGTAGGTGGTACACGCCAGCCGGGCACTACCTGCCTCATCGAGGACGTAGCCTTCCACATCGAAGACCTGCCCGAAGCCACTGCCGACCTGCAACAGCTCATCGCCCGCCACGGCTACGATGATGCCTGCATCTACGGTCATGCCCTGGAAGGCAACTACCATTTTATCCTGAACCAGTCCTTCAGTACCGACGCCGAAGTAAAGCGCTACGAGGACCTAATGAATGACGTAAAGACTCTGGTAGTCGATAAATACGACGGTTCGCTGAAAGCAGAACATGGCACCGGACGCAACATGGCCCCCTTCGTGAAATATGAATGGGGAGAGGCAGCTTTTGAAGCCATGAAGGCAGTCAAGCAGTTGTTCGACCCGAAAGGGCTGCTCAATCCGGGCGTTATCTTCAATGATGACCCGCAATGCCACATCAAGAACTTCAAACCGTTGCCGTTGATTCCTATCGACGAAGCCAGTCCTGCCGAAAAAGTAAACAAGTGCATCGAATGTGGCTTCTGCGAAGTGAACTGCCTGTCGTGCGGCTTTACCCTTTCTTCGCGCCAGCGCATTGTATTGCAACGGGAAATATCACGTCTGAAACAAAGCGGCACAGCCCCGGAACGTCTGTCTCTACTCGAAAAACAATACCGCTACCCGGGCAATCAAACTTGCGCAGGAGACGGACTATGCTCCATGTCTTGCCCGATGAATATCAATACAGGCGACCTGACCCACATCATCCGACAGGAAATACTGCCGAAAGGTAGCCTCGGATATAAAGCAGGAGATTTCGTAGCCAATCACTTCGCCGGTGTTAAGAGTAGTCTACGCCCCGTTTTATCATTAGCCAATTTCGGACACTCCGTATTAGGAACCAAAGCCATGAGCAGCATTACGAAAGGGATGCACAATGTATTGGGCGTACCTTTGTGGACGTCTGCCATGCCGAAAGCTTATTCAATTGACAAGTCACAATTGTCAACTGTCAATTGTCAATTAAACAAAGTAGTTTATTTCCCCAGCTGCATCAACCAAACCATGGGCCTCCCGAAAAAATCCCCCGTGGAGCAACCTTTGGTAAACAAGATGATCTCCCTCCTACAAAAAGGCGGTTACGAAGTCATCTTCCCCAAGGACATGGACAAGCTCTGCTGCGGCACCATCTGGGAAAGTAAAGGTATGCTCGACATTGCCGACCGCAAAGCCGCCGAACTTGAAGCCGCCCTTTGGGAAGCCAGCGAGCAAGGCAAATACCCTGTTCTCTGCGACCAGAGCCCCTGTCTGCACCGCATGCGCGAAACCATTCAAAAGATGAAACTCTACGAACCTGCAGAATTCATCTACACTTTCCTGCGAGACAAACTGGTCTTCACGCAGACCGACCGCCCCGTAGCTGTACACATCACCTGCTCCATGCGCAAAATGGGTCTGGCAGATACGATTATCTCCCTGGCAAAACTCTGTTCTACGCATGTCTTCGTACCCGAAGAAGTAGGCTGCTGTGGTTTTGCCGGCGACCGTGGATTCACCTATCCTGAACTGAATTCCTATGCCTTGCGCAAACTCCGTCCGCAGATAGAAGCATCGGGTATCACTATCGGCTACTCCAACAGTCGTACTTGCGAAATAGGACTGACTACCAACTCAGGTATCCCCTACGTCTCTATCGCCTATCTTGTAGACCAATGCACGAAGAGAATTGTCAATTGAATAAATAACTTAACACACTTATTACAATGAACAGTCAGACTAAGACAAACAAGCGCATTCTTGCCCTCGACATCCTTCGTGGTGTCACCATCGCGGGCATGATTATGGTGAACAACCCCGGCACTTGGGGACATATATATGCCCCCCTGCGCCACGCTGAGTGGAATGGCCTCACCCCCACCGATCTCGTCTTCCCTTTCTTCATGTTCATCATGGGTATCTCTACCTATATCTCCCTGAAGAAGTACAATTTCGAGTTCAGCCATGCAGCCGCCATGAAGATATTGAAGCGTACCATTATCATCTTCCTGATCGGACTTGCCATCGGCTGGTTCTCCAGATTCTGTTACTACTGGGCAGGTTCCCATGAAGGACTCAGCTTCGGCGAACAACTCTGGGCATCCGTCTGGACCTTCGACCGCATCCGTATCCTGGGTGTCATGCAGCGTCTGGCCCTTTGCTACGGTGCTACCGCTATCATTGCGCTGACCATGAAACACCGTCATATCCCTTACCTCATTGCCACATTGCTGGTAGGTTACTTCATCCTGCTGATGTGTGGCAACGGATTTGCTTACAACGAAACCAATATCCTCTCCATAGTAGACCGTGCCATCCTCACCCCCGCACACATGTACAAGGATAACGGCATTGATCCCGAAGGTCTTTTAAGCACCATCCCCTCTATTGCCCATGTATTACTGGGCTTCTGCGTGGGTCGCATGATGCTGGACAGCAATAAAACCGAGAACCGCGAGACGTTATTGAACTCTCACCTGATCAAGTTATTCCTGATTGGCACCATCCTTACCTTCGCAGGCTTCCTGCTGAGCTACGGTTGTCCTATCAACAAGAAAATCTGGTCTCCCACCTTCGTTCTCACCACTTGCGGACTAGCCTCCAGTTTTCTGGCACTGCTCATCTGGATCATCGATGTAAAAGGATACAAGAAATGGTGTACTTTCTTCGAGGCTTTCGGTGTAAATCCCCTGTTCATGTATGTTCTGGGTGGAGTACTCAGCATTCTGTTCGGCAGCATCAGCTTCCCCTGGGGTGATGGCAGCATCAGCATACACGGGTTCTTATACAAGATCGTTCTCATGCCGATATTCGGTGAGACAGGCGGTTCACTGGCCTATGCATTGCTCTTTGTAGCCATCAATTGGTGCATCGGCTATCAATTGTATAAACGGAAGATATATATCAAGATATAGTAGCAAGCAGATAAATCGGCAAAAGACTATAATACCGATAAATATAAACGATGAATAATTAAAATTAAACGATATGATATTAATAGCAGACAGTGGCTCTACAAAAACCGATTGGTGTGTTGTAGAGAAAGGTAAACTCATCCAACAGATTTCTACGAAAGGTATCAACCCTTTCTTTCAGTCGGAAGAGGAGATCAGTAATGAAATTGCGACAGCGCTGCTGCCCCAGTTAACGACCCATGCCTTCGACGCTGTGTACTTTTATGGTGCCGGCTGTGGCTTCCCCGACAAAATTGCCATGGTACACCGTGCCATTATCCAGCATCTCCAGGTTTCGGGCGACGAAGTGGAAGTAAATACAGACATGCTTGCCGCCGCCCGCGGACTTTGCGGACACGAACCGGGCATAGCCTGCATCATGGGCACAGGTTCCAACTCGTGTTATTACGACGGCAAACATATTGGTGCCAACGTCTCCCCCCTGGGTTTCATCCTTGGCGACGAAGGTAGCGGTGCTTGCCTGGGCAAATTGCTGGTAGGTGATATTCTGAAGAATCAAATGACTCCGGAACTGAAAGAGAAGTTCCTCAAACAGTTCAATCTGGAACCGGCAGACATCATCGACCGTGTATACCGCAAACCATTCCCGAACCGCTTCTTGGCAAGCCTGTCTCCATTCCTCGCTCAGAATCTGGATGAGCCTTGTGTGCGCACGCTGGTGCTGAACAGTTTCAAGGCTTTCCTGAAAAGGAACGTCATGCAATACGATTATCAGCATAGCAAGGTACATTTCATCGGCTCCGTAGCATTCCATTATAAGGAGGTACTTGCCGAGGCCGCACAGGAAATGGGCATTCAAATAGGTACCATTCTCCAAAGCCCTATGGAAGGCCTGATTAGCTACCATAGCTAACCATCCCAGCCTCCATAAATCATAAATAATAAATCATAAATCTCATCATCATCATGGCATTCGTAAAGATATCAGAGCAACCTTCGCTCTACAACGACTTAGAAAAGAAATCTGTCCGCGAAATATTAGAGGACATCAACACAGAAGACCAGAAAGTGGCATTGGCTGTTCAGAAAGCTATCCCACAGATTGAGAAACTGGTGAAACAAATCGTTCCACGCATGAAGCAAGGCGGACGCATCTTTTATATGGGAGCAGGTACCAGCGGTCGCCTGGGTGTGCTGGATGCATCGGAAATTCCTCCAACATTCGGTATGCCTCCTACACTCGTCATCGGACTGATAGCAGGTGGTGATACAGCCCTGCGCAATCCGGTGGAAAATGCGGAGGACGATATGCGTCGCGGTTGGGAAGAGTTGGTTGAACGTAACATTACGGATAAAGATACCGTCATCGGCATTGCTGCTTCCGGCACGACTCCTTACGTTATCGGCGCCATGCAGAAAGCACGCGAGCACGGCATTCTTACAGGCTGCATCACCAGCAACCCCGACTCTCCGATGGCAGCAGAAGCAGATGTTCCCATCGAAATGATTGTAGGACCGGAGTACGTAACAGGTAGCTCACGCATGAAATCGG
The DNA here is from genome assembly GCF_003471885.1 of Bacteroides sp. AM16-24. Lineage (NCBI taxonomy): Bacteria > Pseudomonadati > Bacteroidota > Bacteroidia > Bacteroidales > Bacteroidaceae > Bacteroides > Bacteroides sp. AM16-24. The sequence goes on along the minus strand of NZ_QRKI01000006.1, from coordinate 148,385 downwards.
GTACGGGACAGAAAATGATACTGAACATGATTACCACTTCTGTCATGATACAGCTGGGCCGCGTGAAAGGTAATAAGATGGTGAACATGCAGCTGAGTAACCAGAAATTGGTAGACCGTGGCACCCGCATGATTGTAGAAGAACTGGGATTGGACTATGGAAAGGCAAAGGCACTGTTGCTAATGCATGGTTCAGTGAAAAAGGCAGTGGATGCTTATAGGGGGGTAACATTATGAAACTCCTCCCTTCCCTTTTCTTTTTTGTATTGCTTGCCCTGCAAGCCAATGCACAATCCTTGCAACGTGTTGCCCCCGAACAAGTAGGCATGGATTCCCGTCATTTGCTATACGCTGACGAAGCGATAGAAACCGCCATCGCCAATAAAGACATTCCCGGTGCCGTGCTCGCTGTAGTACGCAACGGGAAGATGGCTTACCTCAAAGCATACGGCAACAAGTGTGTGTACCCTAACACCGAGCCTATGACCGTAAACACTATTTTCGATATGGCTTCATGCAGCAAACCCATGTCCACTGCCATCTGTACCCATATTCTGGCAGAACGTGGCAAGCTCCGCCTCCTGGACCCCGTCAACCTCTACATCCCTGAATTTAAATCCTGGGTGAGCGAAGACGGAAAAGATAAGAAAATCATCCGTATCGCCGACCTGCTAACGCACACTTCCGGTCTCCCCCCTTATGCCCCAACCAGTGAATTGGAGAAACAATATGGCTCTCCCAGCCCCGACGGAATGATAGAGTACATAGCCAACTGCCGCCGCGACTTCAAGCCGCAGACCGATTTCCAATACAGTTGCCTTAACTACATCACCCTGCAACGCATCATCGAAACCGTCAGCGGACAATCTTTACGTGACTTCGCTCGCGAAAATCTTTTTGATGTATTAGGCATGGCCCATACCGACTATCTCCCCTGCAAGCGCGACAAGGATGGAAAATGGATAAACAGCGCCCTCCCCCACTGGGCAAAAACCGATCTCCACAGCACCGCCAATTGTCAACTGTCAACTGTCAATTGTCAATTGAAAAACGTCGCTCCCACCGAAAAGCAACCCGACGGCAGCGTCCTCTGCGGACAAGTACACGACCCACTCGCCCGCGTCATGAATGGCGGTATTTCCGGCAATGCCGGTGTATTCTCTTGCGCCGAAGACATAGCTGTCCTCTGCGCCGCTCTGCAAAACGGCGGAGAATGGAACGGACGCCGCATCCTCAGCCCATTGGGAGTAAAAACTATGCGTACCGTCCCTCGTGCTACCGCTACATTAGGACGCACTTTAGGATGGGATAACTTCACCGCCTACGCTTCCAATAACGGAGATTATTTTGGTCCGAATACCTACGGGCACACCGGATACACCGGTACTTCCATCATCATAGATCCGGACAACGACACTTCCGTCATCCTGCTTGTCAATGCCGTGCATCCCGAAGACGGTCACAGCATGGTTCGTCTGCGCTCTCTGGTAGCCAATGTTGTTGCAGCTTCTATCTATCCCACCCCACGTATTTATACGGACCATTACTATAAGCGCTTCCTGCAATTCATGGATGAACCTGCCATTACTTCCAAAGACATCGTCATGGTGGGCAACAGCCTTACAGAAGGTGGCGGTGACTGGAACGCCCGCCTCAACAAGAAAAACATCCGTAACCGTGGTATCATCGGTGATGAAGTTATGGGTATTTACGACCGACTGCACCAGATACTTCCGGGACACCCTAAGAAATTATTCCTCCTTGCCGGTGTCAACGACATCTCACACGACCTCACTGTGGACAGCATCGTCAGTATGATACGCATGACCGTAGAGCGCATTCAGCGTGAATCTCCCGATACGAGACTCTACCTGCAAAGTCTCCTGCCTTTCGATGAGAGCTTCGGACGTTACAAAAAGCTAACCGGAAAAACCGACATGGTTCCCGAAATCAATGCACAACTGGAAATTTTAGCTAAAGATCGCAAGATTACATTCATCAACCTCTTCCCGTTATTTACAGCGAAAGGCACGAATGTACTGCGCAAAGAACTGACCAGTGACGGCTTGCACCTGAATGAAGAAGGATATAAAATTTGGGTGAAAGCGTTGAAAAAGAGGATGTGAAATAGAGTATAAAAAGTGAAGGAGACCTATCTAATCACAAGAAATAGATAGGCCTCCTTTATTTTTTAAAGAAGAAGTTAGTTTACTGAACCACCTCTGTCATTATTACATCAAAAGCTAATACTGAATAACCGGGAATCGATCCACTACCATCAGTTCCATACGCAGAACCCCATGGAACATAAACCATCCAGCGTTCTCCAACGCGCATATATTGCAGGAAAGTTCTCCACCCACTTGTCAGTGAAGAAGAGTTGATAGTAAACATAACAGTCCAGTCGAAATCTGTCGGCTCATTCTTTGGAGGATTAGGGATAGCCTGATCTATTGCACTATATCCCGTAAAACTTCCATCAAACTTAGTACCAGTAATCAGTGTACCATAATAATAAACATAAGCCGCTTCTGTAGCCATCGGACGTTGTCCATCCAGATTCTTCACAAGCTTTTTACAATATATATATTCCGGAGTCTGAAGAGTGCTGACAAATTCATTCTTAACATAGAATATTTCGCCTACCTCTACTTTATCCAACTTTTCCAAGTCCATAGGAACATAATTATCTCCCGCAACTACCTTGATAGAATCCAGAAACGCTTGGTTACGCTCCTGCCAGTTCGCATATTTCCCTTCCTCTTCCACTTCTTCGCAAGAGACAAACGCACCTGCCAAAATCAGCAGGAAAGGTAAAAATACTAAGAGTTTTTTATTCATTCAATTATTTTTTATTCTGTATTCTAACTTTCGAATTCCGGTACTTATTGCAACCCTTTCAGCAATGAAGTGATGCTGACACGGTCTGCAATGATGTTATTCAGTTCAGCAATAGCCACGCGTTCCTGTTGCATCGTGTCACGATTACGCAGTGTCACGCAGTTATCTTCCAGAGTTTGGTGGTCAACAGTCACACAGTACGGAGTACCGATGGCATCCTGACGACGGTAACGTTTACCGATACTATCTTTTTCATCATACTGGCAGTGGAAGTGGAACTTCAATGAGTCGATGATCTCACGAGCCTTTTCAGGCAGACCGTCTTTCTTCACCAACGGCATTACGGCCAACTTCACAGGAGCCAGTGCGGCAGGCAATCTCAGCACTACGCGGCTTTCTCCACTTTCCAGTTGTTCTTCGCAATAAGAAGCAGACATGATGCTGAGGAACATACGGTCCACACCGATAGAAGTCTCGATAACATACGGAGTATAACTTTCATTTGTCTCGGGATCGAAGTACTTAATATTCTTACCTGAGAACTTCTCATGCTGAGACAAGTCAAAATTCGTACGGCTATGGATACCTTCCACTTCCTTGAAACCAAACGGCATCAGGAACTCGATATCTGTAGCAGCATTCGCATAGTGAGCCAACTTATCATGATCGTGGTAACGATAGTGGTCATCACCGAATCCCAATGCCTTATGCCATTTCAGGCGAATTTCCTTCCACTTCTTAAACCAGTCCAATTCAGTGCCCGGCTTCACGAAGAACTGCATTTCCATCTGTTCGAACTCACGCATACGGAAAATGAACTGACGAGCCACAATCTCGTTACGGAATGCCTTACCAATCTGTGCAATACCGAAAGGTATCTTCATACGGCCGGTCTTCTGCACATTCAGGTAGTTCACAAAGATACCCTGAGCTGTTTCAGGACGCAGATAAATCTTCATGGCACCATCCGAAGTAGAACCCATTTCTGTAGAGAACATCAGGTTGAACTGACGAACTTCCGTCCAGTTCTTTGTACCGCTGATGGGGCAAACGATTTCTTCATCCACGATAATCTGGCGAAGCTCGTCAAGGTTATTATCATTCAGTGCCTTTGCAAAACGTTCGTGCAATGCGTCACGTTTAGCCTGATGTTCCAGTACGCGACCGTTTGTGCTACGGAACTGTGCTTCATCAAAAGCCTCTCCGAAACGTTTAGCAGCTTTGGCAACTTCTTTATTAATCTTATCGTCGTACTTTGCAAGTTGGTCTTCAATCAATACATCGGCACGATAACGCTTCTTGGAATCACGGTTGTCAATCAAAGGGTCATTGAATGCGTCTACGTGTCCGGAAGCCTTCCAGATGGTGGGGTGCATAAAGATAGCGGAGTCGATGCCGACAATGTTTTCGTGCAGCAACACCATGCTCTGCCACCAGTATTGTTTAATGTTGTTTTTCAGTTCTACACCCATCTGACCGTAGTCATACACTGCTCCCAATCCATCATAGATGTCGCTGGAGGGGAATACGAAACCGTATTCCTTACAGTGTGATACGAGTTTCTTAAAAACGTCTTCTTGTGCCATTTTTTTGTTATATCTATTAATTTTAATCCTGTTCTTTATTAAAAAGCGCCACAAAGATAGGGATTTATATCATAAGTCGGGCAGGTGGGGTATTAATTTATCTTATCGTAACAAACTCTCACTTTGCACTTCCGTCACAATCTGTCCGTCAAACAGATTGATAATGCGGTGGGCATACGAGGCATCATGTCGCGAGTGAGTCATCACTACAAATAATTAAAAAACCTTCATTTGCAGGTTTTCCCGAGAAATTTAGTAATTTTGCGTTCGACTGAAAAATTCAGTGATTATTCAGAATAGATATTCCCGGAACAGATATGAGCGAAGACTTTGAAGCACCAAAAGACGATTTGGAAAACGGACTCCCGGAAGGGAGCGAAGGACATTCGGATTATAAACCCGCTGACGCGAAAGACGTAAAAGCAAAATACCAACTTAGCGGTATGTACCAGAACTGGTTTCTGGATTATGCTTCATACGTTATTCTGGAGCGTGCCGTACCCCACATAAATGATGGTTTGAAGCCTGTGCAGAGACGTATTCTGCACTCCATGAGGCGTTTGGAAGATGGACGTTACAATAAAGTAGCGAACATCGTAGGACATACCATGCAGTTTCACCCGCATGGTGACGCTTCTATCGGGGATGCGCTGGTGCAATTAGGACAGAAAGATTTACTTGTAGACTGTCAGGGAAACTGGGGTAATATACTCACCGGTGACGGTGCTGCTGCTCCCCGTTACATTGAGGCACGCCTGTCGAAATTCGCCCTCGATGTAGTGTTCAATCCCAAAACTACCGAATGGAAACTTTCCTATGACGGACGAAACAAAGAACCGGTAACCCTGCCTGTTAAATTTCCTTTGCTGCTGGCACAAGGAGTAGAGGGTATTGCGGTAGGTCTTTCATCCAAAATACTTCCCCATAACTTCAATGAACTTTGCGATGCATCCATCCACTATCTGCATGAAGAGGAATTCAAACTGTATCCGGATTTCCAGACAGGCGGCAGCATTGATGTTTCTAAATACAATGACGGAGAACGTGGCGGTGCGGTACGCATACGCGCTAAAATTGAAAAGATTGACAATAAGACACTTGCTATCAAAGAAATTCCTTACGGGAAAACGGTAGCCAGTGTTTGCGACTCTATTGTAAAGGCAAGCGAAAAAGGCAAAATCAAGATAAAGAAGGTAGAAGACCTGACATCTGGCAACGTAGAGATATTGGTTCACCTGGCGCCTGGTGTTTCCTCGGACAAGACGATAGATGCCTTGTATGCTTTCACTGATTGCGAAGTAAGCATTTCGCCCAATTGTTGCGTCATCGACGATCAGAAACCTCACTTCCTCACCGTGAGCAATATACTGAGAAAATCAGTAGATAACACCTTATCCCTGCTGCGCCAGGAGTTGGAAATACGCAAAGACGAAATACTGGAAAGTCTGCACTTTGCCTCACTGGAAAAGATCTTCATTGAAGAACGCATTTATAAAGACAAGGAATTTGAACAGGCCAAAAATATGGATGCCGCTTGCGAACACATCGACGAACGTCTGACGCCTTATTATCCACAATTCGTACGCGAAGTAACCAAAGAAGATATCCTCAAATTGATGGAAATAAAGATGGGGCGCATCCTCAAGTTCAACTCCGACAAAGCGGAAGAACTCATTGCCCGCATGAAGGCGGACATAGAGGAAATAGACCATCATCTGGCTAATATCGTGGAATATACGGTAGACTGGTATTTGATGCTGAAAAACAAATATGGCAAGAATTTCCCGCGCCGTACAGAATTGCGCAACTTCGATACCATCGAGGCAAGCAAGGTAGTGGAAGCCAACGAAAAATTATACATCAATCGCGAAGAAGGCTTCATCGGCACAGGTCTGAAGAAAGATGAATTCCTCTCAAACTGTTCCAGCCTCGACGATGTCATTATCTTCTTCCGCGACGGGCGGTATATAGTTACTCCTGTTTCCGACAAGAAATTTGTGGGTAAAAATATTCTTTATGCCAATGTATTCAAGAAAAACGATAAGCGTACCATCTACAATGTGGTTTACCGTGACGGAAAAGAGGGTACACATTATATCAAGCGTTTTGCAGTGACAAGCATTATCCGTGATCGCGAATATGATGTGACGCAAGGCACGCCCGATTCACGCATCATGTACTTCACTGCCAACCCCAACGGTGAAGCGGAAGTCATCAAAGTAACCCTGAAACCCAATCCACGGGTACGACGCATTATCTTCGAAGAAGACTTTAGTGCCGTCGGCATTAAAGGACGCCAGGCAAGAGGAAACATTCTAACCAAGCTTCCGGTACACAAGATCGCCCTGAAACAGCGTGGCGGTTCTACTCTGGGCGGACGAAAAGTCTGGTTCGACCGTGACGTGCTTCGCCTTAACTATGACGGACGAGGCGAATACCTGGGAGAATTCCAAAGTGATGACAGCATCCTGGTGGTACATGACAACGGGGATTTCTACATCACCAACTTCGACCTAAGCAACCACTATGAAGCCAATATCCGTATATTAGAGAAGTTTGACCCGAACAAGATATGGACAGCCGTACTTTATGATGCGGACCAACAAAATTTCCCATATATCAAACGTTTCTGCATGGAGGCAACCAACCGCAAGCAGAACTATCTGGGAGAGAACAAGAACAATCGCCTGATTTTACTGACGGATGAATGCTATCCCCGCCTGGAAATCATATTCGGCGGACACGACAGTTTCCGTGAACCTATGATTATAGAGGCTGATGAATTTATCGCTGTAAAAGGTTTCAAGGCAAAAGGTAAACGTATCACTACGTTCACAATGGAAACTGTCAATGAACTGGAACCTACACGACAGCCGGAGGTTTCGCAGGACACAGAAGATCAGGAGGAAGAAGAGCCGGAAAATCTGGACCCCGATCATGGAAAGAGTGAAGATGATATCCGGGATGAAATAACGGGGCAGATGAAGCTGTTCTAAGTGATTAACGATTAGCGATTAGTGACAAGCAACTATATCAATGAAGTTACATAAGATTGTTGTAATAGTAGGATGCCTGCTTTTGTCAGGTGGAAGTATAAAAGCGCAAAGTGTTGAAGACAAGGCGCTGCAAGAGCTGAGGGCGGACTCTTCTGCAAGGACACGCTTTATAACCCGCGCCACAATGTACGGTGTCGGCTTCACGAATGTATTCGACACCTACCTGTCACCGCAGGAATACAAAGGCGTTGACTTCCGTATTTCCCGCGAAAGTATGCGCATGACGAAGTGGATGAACGGTAATGTATCTCTGCAAAGTTTCTTCCAGGCAGACTTAGGCTATACACACAACCGGGTGGACAACAACAATATGTTCTCCGGTCTGGCAAACTGGAATTACGGATTGCATTATAATTTTCCGATTACTTCTAACTTCAAATTACTTGCCGGAGGACTTATCGACTTAAATGGCGGCTTTGTCTACAATCTGCGCAATGGCAACAACCCGGCACAGGCACGCGCTTACATCAATCTGGATGCATCGGGAATGGCAATATGGGATTTAAGAATCAAAAACTATCCGATTAGTCTGCGCTATCAGGTTAACCTGCCTTTTGCAGGTATTATGTTCTCACCCAACTACGGACAGTCGTACTACGAAATATTTACGTTGGGCAACTGGAACGGGGTAATTAATTTCACTTCCCTACACAACCAGCCATCCCTGCGGCAGATGCTGACTGTTGATTTCCCGGTAGGAAGAGCCAAAATGCGTTTAGCCTATCTCTGGGATGCACAACAATCCAAAGTAAATGATATAAAGACGCATACCTATTCGCATGTGTTTATGGTAGGTTTCGTAAAAGAATTGTTTCTCATTCGTGACAAGAAGAAAAAATAGAGTGATAAAGCGATAACATCGTGATAAGGGGATAGAATAATGGGAATAAAAGAAATATATCATAGTAAGTTTAGATGGCTGGGAGTAGCGCTCATGATACTGCCTTTGCTATCCAGTTGTATCCGGGAGGAAGAGTTCAACAATTCACCACAGGGAAACTTCGAAGCTTTGTGGAAGATCATTGACGAGCAATACTGTTTCCTGGATTACAAACAAATAGACTGGGATGCCATCCACGATAAATACCAACCTCTCATTACATCCAACATGGGTAATGACGGATTGTTCCAATTGCTTGACAGTATGCTGGCGGAACTGAAAGACGGTCATGTGAATCTGTACAGTTCTTCAAATGTGGCCCGTTACTGGGACTGGTATCTGGATTATCCCCGCAACTTCAACGAAGGTATTATCGAACGGCAATATCTCGGAAAGACGTACCGTATCGCTGCCGGCATGAAATATAAGATTCTGGATGACAACATCGGATATATCTATTATGAATCATTCTCCAGTGGTGTCGGTAACGGCAATCTGGATGAAGTCCTTTCTTACCTTGCTCCATGTAGTGGCCTGATTCTGGATGTTCGCAACAATGGTGGCGGAAATCTGACTAATTCAGAGCGTATAGCGGCCCGCTTCACTAATGAGAAAGTGTTGACGGGATATATCCAGCATAAGACGGGAAAGGGACACAGTGACTTCTCTGATCCCAAACCCATTTATTTGGAGCCCTCCAATAGCATCCGTTGGCAAAAACCAGTAATGCTTCTCATCAACCGTCACTCTTATAGCGCAACAAATGATTTCGTAAATGCGATGCGCTATTTTCCTAACGTTACTCTGGTAGGTGACAAAACCGGTGGCGGTTCGGGATTACCTTTCTCTTCAGAGCTTCCGAATGGTTGGGGCGTACGTTTCTCTGCCAGCCCCCACCTGGATGCAGACAAACAACATATCGAATTCGGCATTGATCCGGATGAGAAAGTAGATATGGATGAGAATGATACCAAGAGCGATGCCATTATTGAACGGGCACGGGAACTCTTAAAAGTAGTCCAATAAACACTTTCTATGCCAAACTGTTTGCCAGAAAGAAAAAACTTTCTATCTTTGCCACCGCTTAACAAGAAAGCCACTGCGGGTGTGGCGTAATTGGCAGCCGCGCCAGACTTAGGATCTGGTGCCGAGAGGCGTGTAGGTTCGAGTCCTATCACCCGCACATAGATTTAAAAAAGCCTTCGGAAAACTTAATTCCGAAGGCTTTTTCTTTTCAAAGTCAGAACTATCTTTTCCTTATCTTACCTACTAACTTTTTGATGGAGCCAAAACCTATCGTAGGAGCATGTGCATGGCAAGTATCAAAAACAACAAATTGTCCGGGTTGCACTTCGATAAGTTCACTAATAGGATCGTCAAAAAACTGAATATCTTTTATTGTATCCAACGGAGCTTTCGGAAATTTGCACTCGCTACGCAATTTGTAACCATAGTTTTCAGCTACTGAAACAGGCATCTGTAAATCAAGATAATTATCATGTATTTCAAGCAATGCTTTCTCCTGTTCTTTCATATCACACTCCATTATAATCACCCAAGCATTATCATCATCCAAGATATAAGTACCTGGTTTTACATTGATTAGATCAGTAGTATCTATGAAATGGAAAACTGTTGCAAATGATGGATTCAAGGCTTCCCAGAAGGCTCTGGCTTCAGCGTCAGCATTTTGTACAATCGGTTGCATCAACATCTGTTTTCTTGTACAACTATACACTGTAATAGACACGCAGAGCACAATAAATGCCCTTTGTATAATCAATAAAAGTCTCTGTAACTTCATTTTATAAGATTATTTTCACATTATATTCTAAATACGGGATTCCCAACTGAATCTCGTATTTTAAACTATAATCCCAACGCAGTTAATGGAACACGTGTAATCGCCATATCCTCTTTGCCCACAGAATATAAAGTATACAGCCATCCATTTAATATTATAGAACTGGGATAAGCATAGCCTAAATTTCGCCCTTTGATACCCGCAAATCGATATTTCTTAGGAGCATCAATACGTAAAGCATATACACAATCGAATTTATATCCGTCCTTACTGACTGACACAGTTATCGGATCCCGGTCTAAATATAACGCTTGATCAAAACTATATGCATTTTGGTTGCCTATCAGCAACACAGTCCCGTCTCCTGATGAAATAGCCTGCGCTCTGCTTGGTGAATCCGGAATATCTGTCGGATAAGGAATTCCCCACCCACCTGCTCCATCATTGAAGCTCACATACATTCTATTATCATGTACCGGATTCTGTGAGGTTCCCCAGTCACGTAACATGAGTACCAGCCCTCCATCTTTAGCCCGATAGATAAAACTTTCTATTAGTTTATGACTGTCAATCGCCGTACGCAATACTCCCCATGTGTCTGCCGCCCACCAACTGATTTGATCGTTCTCCCGATACCAATTGCGTAGCCGGATACCTATAGGTGGAGCCGTAGCTGAAGCAAGATCTTGCATGTATACAGGCAATTTTCCACCATCAGGTAAGTTTTCAACCAGGAATGGTTGTCCGAATTCCCCTTTTTCGTTCACAGTACGAGCAATCGGATATACTTTGGCACCATGCACGTAGGTAATGGCATATAGCACATCATCAATAACCGCCCATCTGTCGGGTTTCAGATGAATGCCTTTCTCTGTACGAGGCAAGACCGGACCGGGAGCAGGAAACAATTCTTTTGCCTCCGACCACTTTCCCCACGCATCAGAAGTGGCATATAACACACGTTGCCCGGGAGCATCTTCACCTAAAGGATGATTTCCCCACATTGCATAAAACTTACCTTTATGATTAATCAGACAAGCATAATGATTATAAGCACCATCTTCCCGAGTAGGTGGTTGCCACACTACTGCATGTTCAGCCTTGGATAATACTGGGAATCCCGCACCAGCAGAAAGATCAACAGTTGGCATTTGAGCATTCCACATTGGTACAACCGGTGTCCCCTGCTTAGTAACCTTATTCGTTTTAAAGTTTTTTGTTCCTACTTTCACTTCAATCTCACCTTGATTGTCACCACCCGGAGAGGATTTTTCTGAAGACGTTTGACAACAAATATTGGATAGCTGAATAAAAACGAGCAAGCCAGTTATCGATATTTTTTTTAAATTATCCATAATATTTTTTATTTAGTAGCCAACTGTTTGTTCCAGCTTAGCACCAACATTGCTATCAATAGCTGTCTGCGGAATAGGCCACCACTGGTGAAAATCTTGTATAGAAGTCCGGGTAAGCTCTCGTATACTATATTTCCTTACCCTATCCACTAGTCTCCCCATTCGCACCAATGTTCTGCGGCGAGGTTCCTCAGTAATCAACTCTCTGGCACGTTCATCCAAAATGTAATCTTCCGTTACGTCGGATGCTTGAATCGGTTTTGCTCTGGCACGTTCACGTACCACGTTAATATCCTTAGCTGCATTTTCCAAATCATTCAACCTAAAGTAGGCTTCGGCACGCAACAAATAAGTTTCAGCCAATCGGTACACAATGAAATCCTGATAGGTACGCCCGGACCAAGACGTACTCGTGTTGGTTAATGTACCTATATCTCCCTCAATCTTACGAGGATAAGGATAAACATTTTGCATAGTATCGATTTCTGTTTTTCTTGGTTCTACCAACTGCCCGAAATAGGCTGATTTCGGATTTGTGTAACGGAACTCCCTACGCATATTATGAACCGAATTACGCATATCATTGTCCCAGTTTCCTTTCCAGACATTATATAAGAAATAAGGCGTAGGACGTACTTGTCCGGTCCCTCTTCCCATACTATCAACGACAATCATACCTGACTTTCCGGCAGGATCAGTAAGTCTTTCATACCAAGGTCCCCAATTTCTCAAACGATTATTGCCATTACTACCGCCTTGTCCACCTAATGTCATGTCCTCAAACTGCCATACATAAATGGACTCTAAATTACCGGCATCACGATTCTGATTACCGTCTTTGAACATATCAGAGAAGGGATCTCCCGGCTCATTCATTTTGGTACCAAAACGTTCATCCATCAACTTATATAAACCGGAATTTATAACTTTATTAGCACTTTCTACAGCTAACTGATACTCTCCAAGACTAATATAAACTTCAGTCAACAGATGATCAGCAGCAGCTTTCACAATCCGGCCTTGCTTTTTCACCGTTGCAGGTAGCCATTTAGAAGCATATTCCAGATCAGCACGCGCAGACTGGAGGACCTCTTCACGGGTATTTCGCACAAAATCAGTTTTGGGACTAACATAAATGGTATCTATAATAGGTACTCCCCCATACAGATTAGCCAACATATTATGCGTATAAGCCCTGAAAAACTTAGCTTCGGCAATCATTGCATTCTTTTTTTCTTCACTACTCCATATATCAGCCAACTCCGGTTTACTGGCATATGCAATGATGGTATTAGCTATAGGAAACATACTCTCGTAAGCCCAATCCCACACATATTTAGTCACGGTACTAGTTGGAGTAAGCAGGGTATTATAATTATTACTGGAAGCTGAATTATTGCCAAACGACGCTATGTCTGTTGATGCACTCATTATATAAAAATAGCGGGAGGCATCACGAGCAGCCATCTCATCACGGGCAGCCTTATGCATAGCAGTCATATAGGCTTCAAAACCTATTTCGGAGGTCAAGACTCCTTCTGTACTATAATTAGAAAGAGGCACTTCATTAAGAAAATCCGAACTGCATGATTGGCCGGTAACTATTAACAGTGCGGCACACAGTATTTTACTTGTTAGATTGACGAGTGTTCTCATTTTTTTCTTGTATTAGTATTTTCAATATTACTCAAATAAATTAGTATTAAAAGCCTAACTTAAATCCTAATGTATATGTACGGGCAATAGGATATCTTTCTGATGAGATTGATTCAGGATTAGTACCCAGCCAATCTGTAAATGTCAGTAAGTTCTTTCCACTCAAGAATACACTGAGATTAGATAAACGATACTTAGTCAGGAATTTCTGAGGGAAACGGTAGGACAATGACACTTCCTGTACACGAATGAAACTGCGGTCGGAATACCAATTATGCCCAAGTACGCTTCTTCTATATTCAAGTGAAGGACGGGAATTTGATTTATTTTCCGGAGTCCACCATCCCCCATCATACATATTAACAGGACGGACAGGATCCAGACTATTGTTATAGAAATCCAAATCATTGAATGTTCCAATCCAACCTTGCATTGCATTGATGAAGATGGACAAATCAAAATTCTTATAACTGAAATTATTAGTAATACCCCAACGGTACTTAGGCTGGCTACCCTGCCCAATAATTGTACGGTCATGTTCAGCTTCAACCTTACCATCATCATTCAAATCTTTGAATCGTGCATAGCCAGATGCATATCCTGCAGGGAGTTCATCTCCCTCCTGATAAATACCATCAAATACATAATCATAATATACATTAATAGGCTTCCCTATGAACCACCTGTTGCCAATGTCATCATCTTCTTTACCATCCCCGTTAGCATCTTCACCATACAAACTTACAATTTTATTCTTGTTATGTGAGAATACAAAACTTGTACTCCACTCAAAATCTTTATTATGGATGTTCACTGTATTCAAAGTTAATTCAATACCTTTATTATTTACCTCTCCTAAGTTCGTCCATATAGATGAATATCCTGTCATTACAGGAATAGACCGCTCTACCAACAAATCGCGCGTATCCATATTATAAAGCTCAACCGTACCACCGATTCGCTTATTGAACAGTTCAAAATCTAATGCAATATTAGCTGTATAGGTTGTTTCCCATTTTAAATCCGTATTGGCAATTCTAGACGGATAAATGCCCAATGCTGACTCTTCGCCAAACACATAACGGCTGGTGGTTGCCAAACTTAATGACTGATAAGGTGAAATAGCCTGATTACCTACAGCACCGTATGACACTCTCAATTTCAGCAAGTCCAGAAATGCCGCATTATCCAGAAAGTCTTCCTCAGAAACTATCCATGCAAAAGCCGCAGACGGGAATGTTGCATATTTATGATTAGCCGCAAAAACAGAACTACCATCCCTTCGGGCTGTCAAGGTGAACAAATACTTATTCATGAGTCTATAGTTTAACCTTGCCATAGAAGAGATACCGGAAACTTTCTTAGCCGAGGAAGTTGTTTCTTGTAACCCGCCAACACCAAGATTATTCCATCCAAATGTGTCAAACTCTAATTGATCTGCACTTGCTGTGGTACTTTCTTCGTTACTTCGGTTTGCACCATACATTAAAGTTACATCAAATGCATGTTTTTCACCCAATTGGAATTTATAGTCTAAAATATTTTCAACAACCCAATCGCGCGACATCCAGTTGCGCTTGGAAGCTGATGAAGTATTTGCATCAACATATACATCATTCTTTGTAGAGTTATAATCACGAATCCAACGATAGTTCATTGAGTAGTTTATCCGGTATGTAAGACCCTTAACCCATGGAATATTAACTATTGAATAAAAATTTGCGAATAAATTATTCCGGTAATAATCTTTCTGAGAAAGGCTATTACTCCTCACAGGATTTTCAGAAACGCCTTGGTCTTCGGGTACAGTATATTGTGTGGGTGACCCATCTTCACGATACCACGTGCCGTATGGACTTTGTCTCTTGGCCAGATTGACCGATGCAGGTACACCTGACTGGTCGTTTTGAGAAAACATAGTACTGGTACCGATGCTCAACCAATCAGTAATCTTGCTTTCCAAATTCACTCTAAAGGACATTCGGGTCAGGTTGTCATCAAGTATCAATCCTTTTTCTTGCGCCATAGAGGCAGAAATATAATAGTTAGTATTCTTGGACTTTCCTGACATACTTGCATCCACTGATAAAAGCTGCCCCTGTTGAGAAATCAAATCCAACGGATCAATAGTATGGCCATTTCGATAGTTTTCGGCCTCCGTTAAAGTCAGATATGTAGAAACATCATTCGGATCATATGGGATTCCCCTAAGCCGTCGAATTTCCATTGATTTTTCCAGATAACGTTCCGGGGTCAACAACTTCAATTTAGAAGCCCAATCCGACAAGCCATAAAATGCACTTACATTAATATTAGGCTTCTCTGTTTTACCTTTTTTAGAAGTGATAAGGATTACTCCATTCGCGGCACGAGAACCATAAATTGCAGCTGAACTGGCATCTTTGAGTACTTCCATAGATTCAATATCGTTCGGATTGATATCAATCATACTTCCATTAAAATAAATGCCATCCAGAATAATCAACGGATCGTTTCCACCACTCAACGAACGAGGACCACGCACCAGGATACTACCGTTCTGCCCCGGACGCCCATTATCTGTAAACTGAACTCCAGCCACCTGACCACGTAATGCCTGAGTAACATTAGTATTCGGACGGCTTTCCATATCGCTCATATTCACTTTACTTACAGAGCCAGTCACATTACGCCGACTTTGGCTTCCATAGCCAACCACTACAACTTCCTCCAAAAGGCCTGCATCTTCCTTTAAAACTATTTTAAAGGAATTCTTTCCTGCAACTTTTATTTCTTGCGGTAAAAAGCCAATAAATGATATCTGAAGCATTGCATTATCTTCTACAATCAGTTTGAAATGCCCATCCACATCTGTAACCGAACCATTAATAGTGCCTTTCTCTACTACATTTGCTCCGATAATAGCTTCTCCCCGCTCATCAGTGACTGTTCCGGTAATTTGCTTCTTTTGCTGAGTTGCAGCACTATTTCCAGGCACCTCAATATGCATCTCCGCTTGTGTGCCACTATAGGCATAAGCACCTATTGTCAAACTATTATAAACAGCCAACAATAAGAAAATGGAGCTCGATTTTATAATTAGCCATAAAAAATCATACGACTTTGCTGGTTTATTCATATCTTTACGTGTTTTTGATAGATTAAAATTTAGTATACAATTTGTTTGCGAGACAAAGGATACGTTAATTAATTAAAAACATTCTACAAAGTCGTGATGCTGCAGTGCAGCACCATGACTTTTTTTCTTATCTATACATCTCTCATAGGCATACATGTATTATAATTCAACTTCATTAATAACTCCCATTTCGTTACTGAACCGAGAACTTTTCATAATATCAATTTATTCAGCAACTATCTGCACCTTTACTTTTTCATTTTATTTTTTTTGCGTGCAGCAATATTAGCAGCTGATTTCTTTACTCTGCCGGGCTTACTAATACGCATTCCCAAATCGCCACGTTCTGAAATTATTTTTCCTTCTAAAATATCCTCTTCTGTAAAACGTGCCATGAGTACATCGCCTTCACGAGTACGCTGATGGTCATACGAAATATAAATATATCCGTCTGGTGTCTGGAACCCTGTGGGATATGAAACTCCGGAACGTTCATCAAGCAGTAAATTACCCGACCAGGTTTTGCCATCATCTGTAGAAATAAAAGCACGAAGATGAGAACGAGACTTAAGTTGCTCATCAGGCATACCATGACGTACAAGCAAGAGATTGCCTGACTTAAGTCGTAAAATAAAATGGCGTGAATTGACATGCTCCTGATATTTTTCGGGCTCTGTCCAAGTGAATCCCTTATCAGTAGAATAACTTTGCCAGATACCTACGCCTGTACGTGCCGTCATCCACCAACTACCATCTTTTTTCTCTATTGTCAGATGTTCATCAAAACTGGGAGAGGGATATTTCACCATTCCACGGAATTCCCATGTTGTTCCCTGATCTGTTGATACCATAACGTGAGCACCACGTTTAGCATCTAATTCCGGATGTGCACCCTTCAAAGGATTCTCCTTCCACCCCTTTTCTAACAATATGTCCATGCGACTACGAGGCCAGATACTTACAGGAAGTACCCACTCACCACTACTCATCACTGTCGGTTTTTGGAGTGTACAACCAATACCTAAATAAACAGGTTCTGACCATACAGGATTCTCAGAATCCGGATTTTCGCATAGCGTATACCAGTTACCGGAACGTCCGTCATAGTAAGTCATTGCCTGGTCGAAAAAGAGCCAAAGGCGTCCCAGCGGATCTGTCCATAATTGGCCTACAATAGTTCTGCGTTTAAGAGGCAGTGATTCATCATGAGGATCAATAACTACTTTTGTCTTTGTCCACTTTTTGCCCTCATCATCACTCCAAGCCAGCACAAAAAAAGCATTCGCATTATCTCCGCCACCAACCCAGCAAGCCCAGATACGTCCGCCCGGCGTACGTTCTATTCCTATAGTCATACCATAATCCAAATTCTTGGCATTATATTTTTTACCAGGATTGGTATTAACCAGCGGCGGTATCATAGCCAAACTGTCTGAAATGCGTATAAGCTCTTGGTTTTGCGCGACTACAGTATGAGTGGCACAAAATATGAAAAACATTGTGTACAAAATATTAAGTTTTTTCATGGCAATATAAATTTAAATTTAAATATAAGTTACTTTCTTATCAGACTTTAATTCTTTTGTATCCTGAGCGTAATACAGCCAAATCAGCTCCTATAGCAAAAGCACTAAACCCCATCACACACAAATCAGAAATATCTTCTTCCGGAGAGACCAATATCCCTGCTTGTTTACCGGAGGATATAGCTGCTTTAACAGTTAAAGAAATGGCCTCCTGAAAAGGTATTCTTTCATCAGCACTCTTTCTGACTGATAAATCAAGACGCAAATCACGCGGACCAACAAAAAGCATATCCACTCCTTCTGTTGCCGCTATAGAATTAGCATTTTGTACGCCTTCGTAGTTTTCAATCTGAGCAATAAACAAAGGTGGTTCCCACTCTGTGATATTCCTGGGAGCATTTTCCCCGTATCCAAACGACCGGGAAGAACTCGAGAATCCTCTTTTCCCGAAAGGCGGATAACGCATTGCACCCACCACCCGGGCAGCTTCTTCAGATGAAGAAACATGCGGCATCATAATACCTGCAACTCCCCAGTCCAGCAGACGCGCAATAAGTCCACTACGGAATTCACTTACACGTACAATCACTTTTGTACCACTTGATTTTACAGCCATCAGATTAGGCAGAATGTCATGCTCCTGCATGAAGCCGTGTTCAAGGTCGAACAGCAACCAGTCAAACTGCATCATCGATATTACTTCGGTAACAATGGGGGAACCTAATGAAATCCACGTACCTTTACCAAGTATACGAGCCTTATTTTCTATATTCTGTTTCATACGTAAATTATTAATTTAATTCGCTATTACCTTATTTCTTCACAAGTCATCCATACTTTTCAGCTCTGTAAGCCCTTCATATGCGAGTTCTAATCTACTCAATGTAAAATTATGCAATCCCAGACCTCCTTCAGATCCCGAATTTATCAGAAAATAGTTACTATCTTTTTTAAAATATCCCGCCCCAACCCTTATCACAGCCTTAAACAGCATATTACGCATCAGATGTAGCCAAAAACGTGGTATGAAATTCTCCGGCAGAGGTTTTATTTCCTGATATCCTTCTATTAATGCATTCATCTCTTCCTTTGAGTGGAAACAAGCCATAAGTGAAATATCATCAGTAGGATCTCCTGAAATAGTATCGTCCCAATCAATCACAGCCTTTATGCAATCTTCCGTACCAAGCACATTCCATAAAGCCAGATCTTTGTGTACAAGACATCCACGTGAAATATCCAAGAATTTCAAATTAGCCACAACTGCTCCTAAAAAGCTATCAGCTTTCTCCTTTGTCAGAAAACTGTGCTGCACCAAGAAATCAAAATGCTTCTCTATATTCAGCATATAATAGTCACGATAAGTGGAATGCAGTCCTTCTAAACGTCCGTCGACACGCAAAATATCAGAATTGTATGGCCCAAAACCGTCCGTTGAAATACTTTGCCATCGGGCTATATAAGTACCTAGTTCACGCATCACAGTTCTCGTTTGCAGTTTATGAGATTTATAAATCTTATTCAAATCTGAGAATTCGACGTTTTCCATAATCTGCCAGGCAAAATCATATTTAATGCGAGATGAATCTACAGCGTATATGTTAGGGGTTGGAATTCCAATATCATGCACTCTATTTATAATGGTGGTTTCAACCTCCATATAGTCATCTTTCTCCGGTCCGTTCTCAACTCTCACGAAGTAGCTTTCATTATTCCTTGAAGCTAAAAACGTTAGATGGTTTCCTTGTCCTCCAGCTGAGGATAAAGAAAAATGTTCGCTTCCGAAATAATTGGTTAGTAACACCTCCAGTTCTTCCTGAACCTCTTTTGCATTCCCCTCATTACCTTCTTTGATTGCAAAAAAGGCCGAAGGACGATCACACTTCCAATAATAAATATTTTTTCTTGTTCCCATATCAATGTTTGGATGCTTCAAGTTCTTCAGGGTTCGATGTAAAACGCCAGATAGTAGCTAATATTCCTCCGATAGCAGTTTGCATGATCGAACAAAATACAGCAGGCACAGCTACAAGCGGCATAAAAGCAGGAAAACTATTACGAGCAAGTACCGCAGCCAAGCCTCCATTTTGCATGCCAGTTTCACATGCGATAGCCTTTGACATAGGTTTATCATACTTAAAGATTCGCCCAAAAGCATAGCCAAGGCCAAAGCCCAGCGAATGGAGTAATGATGCGGCAAGGGCTAATTGACCAGCATATTGAAACAAGAGTTCTTTTCCGTCAACCATAGCGGGAGCAATAATAGCACCGGATATGAAAACAATAGCCCATGTTGAAACAACAGGACCGGTTTGCCCCAACTTTTCTACAAACTTTGGAAATTTATACTTTATAAAGACCCCCAATGATACAGGAATCAATACTACCTGAACCACATTGAGAAACATCCCCCATGCATTTACATCAACATATTGTCCTGCCAGCAACTTGCAGAGCAGAGGAGTCATAAAAATGCCTAAGACAGTAGATACGGCTGTACTAATTATCGACAATGCAATGTTCGCACGGCCAATATAAGCAATCATGTTGGAAGCTGTACCTCCCGGACAACATGCTACCAATATAAGACCTACAGCAAATTCCGCAGGCAATCCCATCGCCATTGCAACAAGCCAGCCAGAAAGTGGCATGATAGTATACTGTGAAATAGCAGCTATTAGTACCACACGTGGTGTAGCAAATAAAGCTTTGAAATCCTCAACCCGAAGTGTAAGTCCCATACTGAGCATAACGACCGCCAATGCCAAGGTCATCCAACTCCCTTTAGTAAACCACATAAATGCACCTGGATATAAATATCCGACTATAAAAGCCAGAATAATCCAGATAGCATAAAGGTTAATAAACCATTCAATAATCTTTTTCATGTTTCTATTAGTTTTAAAATTAATATACGGTTAGCAATTTATGCAATCGATTGCATTGTGGCCTAAATTAAATTGCTAATGGTAATTCACGGTTAATCAAATACTTATGAGGTTTGAATTTTGATTACAGGTACTTACTTTTTAAAGATGACTCTCTTACTATAAGCTGTGGCTTATATACAATATCTTGATAAGGCATACCAGAGATAGCCTCCAACATTAATCTTGCGGAAGTTTTTCCAATACGATAACTAAATTGTTCAATAGAACTCAAAGGTGGATTCAATAAGACATCCCATGGCTCATTCACAAATCCTACAATGGCAATCTCCTGTGGGATTTTAATTCCCTTCTCAACAAAAACCTCCATTGCCGCTTTAGCTGCAAAGTCTCCCGAAAAGAGTATACCATCAGGCAACTGCTGGTTCTTTTGAGCCGACAATTTAATTGCATATTTCCGTCCTTCTTCTTCAGTGGTTAAAGCTGTATGAATATGTTTATTCGTAACTTCTAATCCATAATCACTCATAGCTTGCCTATATCCTCTATCCCGCTCACTCCATATCGAAACATTTTGTGGACCACGATAAAAGAAAATCCGTTTACAGCCTTGCTCTATAAGATGCTTCGTAGCCTCATAGGCCCCATTATAATCATCTTGCACAACACTACTTGTATTTGGAATAGCCATCTTACGATCGAACATAACCAAAGGAATTCCACTTTCGACCAGCGATACATAATGAGAATAATCAGTCGTTTCAGCAGCAACGGCAGCAATTATGCCTACAACTTTACCTTGACTCAAAGAAGCGATAATTTTCTTTTCACGCTCGAACAAATTACCGGAAGTAGCTATAATTAGGTTATAACCAGCTTTATATATCTCTGTTTCAACGCCAGCAATAGCCTGAACAAAATAATTACGATCAATGAGAGGCACAATCATTCCTATCGTCTTAATTTTACCGGTTTTCAAGGCCACTGCCATTTGGTTCGGTTTATAATTGAGCTCCTTTGCCAATTTATGAACAGCCTCACTTACTTCGCTGCTAATTCCCTTATGGTTATTCAGCGCACGCGAAACTGTTGAAGCCGAGATCTTCAATTCTTTAGCAATATCATAAATAGAGACTTTTTTCTTATCCATCATTATATTGTATCACTATATGAAAATACTATTGTGCACTGAAAGCTATTACTTCATTGCAATCGATTGCAATTATAGTGAAATTATAAATAAAACAAACACATTACCTTCATATTTAACATTTTTTTAACGAAAAGGCAATGTTGGCTAAATGAAACATAGGAAGAGAAGATAAATACCTTAAAGATCCTTCCTCCCCCAATTGTGTTAAAAACCCAAGATTTAAAAGCCCTCAAAATCTTTTTTTCATTTGCATTGTTCTGATGCAATATATCATTCACATAAAAATTTAATGCAATGAAGAGAAACCTGAACCCTCCTATGAAGAGAGCCCTAAGGCTTAAAAATCTATTCTTGACGGCATGTTTCCTGTTGATAGGCACTGCCGCATTCTCCCAGGAACACACTGTAACAGGTGTTGTTACCGATTCATTTAAAGAACCGTTGATTGGTGTATCCATAGTGGTACAAGGAACCAACACCGGTGTAGTGACCGGACTGGATGGCGATTACTCGATCCAAGTTCCTGCAGATGCTACCCTCGAATTCTCATACGTAGGTATGGAGAAGCAAAGCATCAAGGTAGGCAACCGCAATGTCATCAATGTACAAATGAAAGAAGACTCGCAAATGCTCGCCGAAACAGTCGTCATCGGCTATGGTAGCGCAAAAAAACGCGACCTGGCAGGATCTATCACTAATATCAAAGGGGATGAGATTGCCAACAAACCGGTTGCCAACCCACTGTCCGCCCTGCAAGGTAAAGTGGCCGGAGTACAAATCATCAACTCCGGCAAGGCTGGTGCCGACCCGGAAATCCGTGTACGCGGTACAAACTCCATCAATGGTTACAAGCCATTGTACGTAGTAGACGGCCTGTTCAATGACAACATCAACTTCTTGAATCCACAGGACATTGAGTCTATGGAAATTCTGAAAGACCCGTCTTCACTTGCCATCTTCGGTGTGCGTGGTGCTAACGGTGTCATCATCATCACCACCAAGAAAGCTAAAGAAGGACAGACCCGTGTAAACATCAATGGTTCATTTGGCTTTAAAGCCATTACCAACAAGATTGCAATGGTGGATGCAGATGGCTTCAAGTTGCTGTATAACGAACAATTAAGAAATGAAGGTAATCCGGAATACGATTTTTCCGACTGGACAGGCAACACCAACTGGCAGGATGAAATATTCCAGACCGGATTCATCACTAACAACAACATCAGCATCACAGGTGCTTCCGACAAACATAGCTTCTACCTCGGTGCGGGCTATGCTTACGAACAAGGAAACATCAAGCATGAGAAGTATAGCAAAATCACACTGAACATCAGCAATGATTATAAAGTAACAGACAACTTTAAAGTAGGTTTCCAATTCAACGGTGCACGTATGTTACCGGCCGATTCAAAGAGTGTTGCCACTGCCTTGCGTGCAGCTCCGGTGGCAGAGGTATATAATAAGGAATATGGTTTATATACCTCCCTTCCCGGATTCCAGAAAGCACAAATGAATAACCCGATGGTGGACGTTGACTTGAAAGCGAACACTACAAAAGCGGAGAACTACCGTGGTTCGGGCAATATATACGGGCAATGGGACTTCCTGAAACATTTCCAGTTCAAAGCCATGTTCTCACTGGATTATGCATCGAACAACACACGGACTTATACACCGATTATTAAAGTGTATGATGCCAGTGCCGAAGGTGATATAGCTACACTGGGCACCGGCAAGACCGGAGTCACCCAGGCCAAAGAAACGGAAATGAAAGTGCAGAGCGACTATCTGTTGACCTACACCAATTCATGGGGTGATCACAGCCTGACAGCCACCGCCGGTTTCACAACCTATTACAATAAACTCGAAAACCTGAATGCCGGACGCACGCAAGGCGTAGGTCTGATCATTCCGGACAATCCCGACAAATGGTATGTAAGTATCGGCGATGCCGCCACTGCAACCAACGGTAGTACACAATGGGAACGTTCTACAGTATCTGTACTGGCACGTATTCTCTATAATTATAAAGGCAAGTACCTGTTCAACGGTTCCTACCGCCGCGACGGTTCTTCCGCTTTCTCTTATACAGGAAACCAATGGCAGAATTTCTATTCCGTAGGTCTGGGTTGGCTGATGAGCGAAGAGGAATGGATGAAAGGTATCGAATGGCTGGATATGTTGAAACTGAAAGGATCATGGGGTACGCTGGGTAACCAAAACCTGGATAGAGCCTATCCGGCGGAGCCTTTGCTGACCAATGCCTATTCCGCAGTATTCGGTACTCCGTCCGCCATTTATCCGGGCTATCAGCTTGCCTATCTGCCTAACCCGAACCTGCGTTGGGAAAAAGTAGAAGCATGGGAGGTAGGTGCCGAAGCCAACTTCTTCCGCAACCGCCTGCACTTTGAAGGTGTATATTACAAGAAGAAAACAAAAGACCTGCTGGCAGAAGTTCCCGGTATTTCAGGAACCGTGCCGGGCATCGGTAACCTGGGGGCTATCGAAAACCTGGGTGTGGAACTTGCACTGAGTTGGCGCGACCAGATCGGCGACTGGAATTATAACGTCGGAGCCAACCTGACTACCATTAAGAATAAGGTATTGAGCCTTGTACAGGATGGATACTCCATCATTGCCGGAGATAAGAGCCAAAGTTATACAATGGCAGGTTATCCTATCGGTTACTTCTATGGTTACAAAGTAGAAGGTGTTTACCAGACTCAGGAAGAGATTGATAATTCACCGAAGAATAAGCTTGCAACGGTCACTCCGGGTGACTTGAAGTTCAAGGATGTGAACGGTGACGGTGAAATCACCACAGCCGACCGTACCATGATCGGTAATCCGACACCGGATATTACTTATGGTATTACTCTCGGAGTAGGTTACAAGAATTGGGAGTTGGCAGTAGACATGATGGGACAAGGCGGCAATCAGATTTACCGTACCTGGGATAACTACAACTGGAGCCAGTTCAACTTCATGGCACAACGCATGGACCGTTGGCATGGAGAGGGTACCAGCAATACCCAGCCGTTGCTGAATACGAAACACAGCATCAACAATATGAATTCCGAATACTATATAGAAGACGGCTCGTTCTTCCGCATCCGCAACGTATCATTGGCTTACAACTTTGACAAGGCGTTGATTTCCAAGATCGGTATGCAGGCACTGAAACTCTATGTGAATATTCAGAATCTGAAAACGTGGAAACATAACACCGGATATACACCTGAACTGGGTGGCTCGGCCATTGCCTTCGGGGTGGATGACGGAAGTTATCCGATGCCGGCGATTTATACGTTCGGGTTTAATCTGACGTTCTAAAGGGGCGTAGCGCCCCGGCAAGGTTTCCTTGCGGCGTACAAGAATAACCCCATATTATAATAACCATAACAACAAAAGATTATGAAGATAAAAAAATATTTCCTGTCCCTGTTGATTGGCGCAACCGCCCTCTCATTCAGTTCCTGTAATGACTTTCTGGACCGTGACCCGTTAGGCCAGTTCACGGAAGACGACGCCCCCAACGCCCTTGTAGGCGGAAAGATATTCAACGTTTACTACCTGATGCGTTCGTATGACATCACCGCAGGTATCCCCGCTTTCATGGTACACATGGTTCGCAGCGAGGATTCAGAAAAGGGCAGTGATGCCGGCGACGGCGGTAACGAAGCTGCCATGTGGGATGATTTTGAGTACACAGCCTCCAACGGTCCGTTAGCCGCTTACTGGGGTCAGAACTACAAAATCATCTACCAATGTAATGAGATTCTGGACGACATCGCCAACAGCGACCATAAGGACGACACCGAATCCATCCGCAACCGTGGTGAAGCCCTCTTCTTCCGTGCTTACTGCTACTTCAACCTGGTACGTGCCTTTGGTGAAGTGCCTCTGGTGACCATCAAAGTAGTGGAAGCCTCCGATGCCAACGTCCCCAAAACCACTGCCGAGAAGATATACGAACAGATTGACAAAGACCTGACCGAAGCCGAAAAGTGCCTGCCCTTGAGATGGGACAGCGACTACACGGGACGGCTCACCTGGGGTGCCGCACGTTCCCTGCACGCACGTACCTACATGATGCGTAACGACTGGAAAAATATGTACACTGCTTCTACGGATGTCGTTAATTCCGGAATCTATAACCTGAATACTCCGGTAGATAAAGTCTTCACCGTAGAAGGTGAGAATTGCGGCGAAAGTATCTTCGAACTGCAATGCGAATCTACCGACGCTATGAAGGAAGACGGCAGCATCGGCAGCCAGTTCTGCCAGGTACAGGGTGTGCGCGGAGCAGGCAACTGGGACTTAGGATGGGGTTGGCACATGGCCACCACCCTGATGGGCAAAGCTTACGAACCGGGCGATCCGCGTAAGAATGCTACACTGCTTTACTTCCGCCACAGCGATGACGAGCCTATCACAGAAGAGAATATAAATGAACCCTACGGTGAATCACCCGTATCCACGGCCATGGGCGCTTACTTCAACAAGAAAGCCTATACTGACCCGGCATTACGCCGCAAGTATACCCGTATGGGCTTCTGGGTAAATATCCGTCTCATCCGCTATCCGGACGTACTGCTGATGGCCGCCGAATCTGCCAACGAAAAAGGTTTAATGGGTGAAGCAAGCGGTTATCTGGAACAGGTACGTGCACATGCTCGCGGCACGCTGACCAATGTACTGCCCAAAGTGGAATCTCTGGATCAGAGTGTATTGCGTGAGGCTATCCGCCATGAACGCCGTGTAGAACTGGGATTAGAGCCCGACCGCTTCTATGACCTCGTACGTTGGGGCATCGCACAAGAAGTGCTTCAGGCTACCGGTAAGAACTACCAGCCCAAGAATGCACTGTTACCATTGCCACAGACAGAAATAGATAAATCAAACGGTGTATTGGTGCAAAATCCCGATTATTAATCAAATCGAACTCCGCAAGTATCGGCAAGCCATGCAACCGCAGAGTTTATCAGAAAAGCCTGCGGAGGCTAAGGCGTCAAGAGGCAAGATTCTATTCTTTCCACCATGGGGTTTCTTTCTTTCCACCATGGTGGAAAGAAAAAACCTCCACGGTGGAAAGAAAGAAACCCCATGGTGGAAAGAATAAGCAAATACTACCGCGCGGCTTAGCAATAGGGAAGAAAATCCTTAAATATCGCAGTCAGATTGCTTATGACAACCCATGCTCATTTTATTATCTTAAAATATAGAAATATATGAAAGCAATATTCAAAAGAACAAGCCTGTTGTTGATGGGCACCCTGATAGGCATATCAACCGTACAGGCACAAAAGTCCCCCCAAGACATGGACCGCTTCATCGATGCGCTGATGAAGAAAATGACTGTGGAAGAGAAAATCGGACAGTTGAACCTACCCGTCACGGGAGACATCACCACAGGACAGGCCAAGAGCAGCGACGTAGCCACAAAGATTGAAAAAGGATTGGTAGGCGGACTCTTCAACCTGAAAGGGGTAGACCGCATTCTTGAAGTGCAAAAGCTGGCAGTAGAGAAATCACGTCTCGGCATTCCCCTGTTATTCGGCATGGACGTGATACATGGATACGAAACCATCTTCCCCATCCCATTGGGGCTGTCCTGCACTTGGGATATGGCCGCCATCGAGAAGTCTGCCCGTATCGCAGCCATCGAAGCAAGTGCCGACGGCATCTCCTGGACATTCAGTCCGATGGTAGATATCAGCCGTGATCCACGCTGGGGACGTGTCAGCGAAGGTTCGGGAGAAGACCCTTTTCTGGGTGGAGCTATCGCACAGGCAATGGTATACGGATACCAGGGTGCCAATCAGCAAGACCAGTTGCGCCGTAATGATGAAATCATGGCCTGCGTTAAACATTTCGCCCTGTATGGAGCCGGAGAGGCCGGACGCGATTATAACACAGTGGATATGAGCCGCAACCGGATGTTCAATGAATTTATGTATCCGTACGAAGCTGCCGTAGAGGCAGGTGTAGGTAGCGTAATGGCTTCATTCAATGAAATAGACGGGATACCGGCTACCGGAAACAAATGGCTATTGAGCGACTTGCTGCGTGGCCAATGGGGGTTTGAAGGGTTTGTGGTAACAGACTTTACAGGTATTGCGGAGATGATAGAACATGGTGTCGGCGACTTACAAACCGTCAGTGCACTTGCCCTGAATGCAGGTGTGGATATGGATATGGTAAGTGAAGGTTTTGTCGGCACGCTGATGAAATCCATTAAAGAAGGAAAAGTGAGAATGGGTACGCTAAATACGGCTTGCCGCCGGATATTGGAAGCTAAATACAAATTGGGACTGTTCGACAATCCTTATAAATATTGTGATGTGAACCGTCCGAAGCGGGACATCTTTACAAAAGAGCATCGGGATGCTGCACGCCGGATTGCCGCCGAGAGCTTTGTACTGCTGAAGAATGACGCAGGCGTGCTTCCATTAAAGAAGCAAGGCACCGTTGCAGTCATCGGTCCTCTCGGCAATACGCGTAGCAATATGCCGGGCACTTGGAGTGTAGCTGCACGCCTCAACGATTATCCTTCTTTGTACGAAGGACTGAAAGAGATGATGGCAGGCAAAGTCAACATCACCTACGCCAAGGGCAGCAACCTTATCGGTGATGCTGCTTACGAAGAACGTGCCACCATGTTCGGTCGCTCACTGAACCGCGACAACCGTACGGATCAGGAATTATTGGACGAAGCGCTGAAAGTGGCAGCCGGAGCCGATGTCATCGTAGCCGCACTGGGGGAATCTTCTGAAATGAGTGGTGAAAGTTCAAGCCGCACAGAACTCGGCTTACCCGATGTGCAGCATACTTTACTGGAAGCCTTACTGAAAACGGGCAAGCCTGTAGTACTTACTCTGTTTACCGGTCGCCCGTTGACACTGAATTGGGAACAGGAACATGTACCTGCTATCCTCAATGTATGGTTCGGAGGTAGCGAGGCAGCTTATGCCATTGGCGATGTATTGTTCGGCGACGTAAATCCAAGTGGAAAACTGACAATGACGTTCCCGAAGAATGTAGGCCAGATACCTTTGTTCTACAATCATAAGAATACCGGTCGTCCGTTGGCAGAAGGTAAATGGTTCGAAAAGTTCCGCTCAAATTACCTGGATGTGGATAATGAACCATTGTATCCCTTCGGTTATGGATTATCATATACCAACTTCCAGTATAGTGACATTGCACTGAGCACGCCTACACTGGGAAAAGACGGTTCTGTTACCGCCGTAGTTACTGTAACCAATACGGGTAAATACGATGGTGCGGAAGTAGTACAACTCTATATCCGTGATCTTGTAGGAAGCATCACCCGTCCGGTGCGCGAGCTGAAGGGTTTCAATAAGATCTTCCTTCGTGCCGGAGAAAGTAAAACAGTATCATTCACCATCACGCGCGACCTGCTCCGGTTCTATGATTATGATATGAATTACGTAGCCGAACCCGGTGATTTCAATATTATGATTGGTGGAAACAGCCAGGCGGTGAAGACGGCAAAGTTGACGCTGACGAATCCCGGCAACACTGCCCAACTTACGGACGATGCTTTGATGGACACTGTTCAACGGCGAACCTTCAATTACTTCTGGGAAGGCGCAGAGCCTAACAGTGGTCTTGCCCCCGAACGTATCCACATGGACGGCATCTATCCCGAGAAAGACCAGAACGTTGTCACTTCCGGTGGCAGTGGCTTCGGTATTATGACTATACTTTCAGGTATCGACCGCGGCTACGTCACCCGTGAAGAAGGTCTGGCACGTATGGAAAAGATTGTCTCTTTCCTTGAGAAAGCTGACCGTTTTCATGGAGCCTACCCACATTGGTGGTATGGAGATACCGGTAAAGTGAAACCTTTCGGACAAAAAGACAATGGTGGAGACCTTGTGGAAACAGCCTTCCTGATACAAGGATTACTGGCTGTACACCAGTATTACATCAATGGTTCGCCGGAAGAGCAGGCACTTGCCAAACGCATCGATATCCTCTGGCGCGATGTCGATTGGAATTTCTATCGCCAAGGCGATCAGAATGTACTCTACTGGCATTGGAGTCCCGAATATGGCTGGGCAATGGATTTCCCTGTACATGGTTATAATGAATGCCTTATCATGTACCTGCTTGCCGCAGCCTCTCCCACACATGGTGTTCCCGCCGCTGTCTATCATGACGGTTGGGCACAGAACGGTGCCATCGTCGATCCCCATAAAGTAGAAGGCATCGAACTTCATTTGCGCTATCAAGGTTGTGAAGCCGGGCCACTCTTCTGGGCACATTATTCTTTCCTCGGATTGGATCCGACAAACCTGAAAGATGAATATTGTTCCAGCTACTTTGACGAAATGCGCAACCTGACGCTTGTGAACCGTGCTTATTGCATCCGCAATCCGAAGCACTACAAAGGTTTCGGCCCGGACTGCTGGGGACTGACCGCGAGCTACTCCGTCAACGGATATGCCGCCCACATGCCGAATGAACGGGACGACCAGGGAGTCATCTCCCCTACTGCCGCCCTTTCATCCATTGTCTATACACCGGAGCAGTCGCTGGCTGTGATGCGGCACCTCTACGGAATGGGCGATAAGCTATTCGGGCCTTACGGTTTCTACGATGCCTTTAGCGAAACTGATAACTGGTATCCCAAGCGATATCTCGCCATCGACCAAGGCCCGATAGCCGTCATGATAGAGAACTATCGCACCGGATTGCTATGGAACCTCTTTATGAGCCATCCGGATATACAAAACGGATTGCAGAAACTGGGATTCCCAATAAATAAATAGATAGATAGAAAAGCCGGAAGCAATACACAATAGTAGTAAATGAGTAGTCCTTGAATTGTTAGAAATCAGGGATATGTATTGGTAGCGAATGTAACGTAATGATTTGTTTTTGCGGTAAAAGTAATGTTTTACCGCAGAAACTTTTTATCTTTGGGGGAACACTTACTAATACCCCCAAAAATCATGAAAAGAATTTTATTGGCTATCTGCGTGATAGCGTTGTCTGTCCTCTCCTACGGGCAAGGCATCAACCAACGAGCCTTCACTTTCGCCTGGCTCAGCGATGTACACCTCAATTCTTTCGCCTATGCCGAAGATGATCTGCGGCAATCCATTGAAGACATCAATGCTAATCCAGATGTTGACTTCACTATTCTCAGCGGCGACGTCACCGAATTCGGTGATACCAAAGAATTCTATCTACTGCAAGATATTCTGAAAGATTTCAGGAAGCCTTATTTCCTCATTCCCGGCAATCATGATGTAAACTGGAGTGAAAACGGATGCACGATGTTCGACAAGATTTTCCAGGCTTCCCATTTTTGTTATGACTGGCAGGGAGTTCGTTTCATCGGCTGTGGCGCCGGACCAAGCCTACGTATGGGACCGCCTCACATCCCCCGCGAAGAGATTCTGTGGCTCGACTCCATCGTCCGTGCTACTCCGGCAAAGCAACCCATTATCTTCATCAATCACTTTCCTCTCAATCAGGACCTGAGTAACTGGTACGAAGTTATCGACATTCTCAAAACACGCAATATCCAGGCAATACTCGGAGGACACCTACACGTGAACCATGCTTATGATGCAGAAGGAATTCCTGCCGTTATAGGCCGTTCTTCCTTAAGAAGGGAAGACCCCATAGGCGGATATAACCTGGTACACCTGCGTGGTGATACACTGGAGTTCAACGAACGGATCATCAAGACCGAAACCCGTCCGGCTTGGAACACTATTCAACTGCAATCTCCAGCCGGGAAGAAGGATACGGTTTACTATCGCCCGGACTTTTCCATCAATGCTACCTACCCTTCCATCCGTGAGGTTTGGAAACTCAAAGATGTGACGGACGTGGCCTCACAAGCCGGCATCGATGATAACCTATACGTTTATACTAATACCGCGGGTGTGGTTCATGCCCTCAATACCACCAACGGAGAAACCTTGTGGACCTACACTACGGGAAACAAAATCTTCTCCGCCCCTTTCATTACCCCGAAACTCGTCATCGTTTCTTCGTGCGACGGTTTCGTCTATGCGCTGGACAAGAAGCGGGGAACCGTACGTTGGAAATACAATACCAACTATCCTATTGTGGCTTGTCCGGTGGTTGCCAACGAAACCATTTACATCGGTAGCAGCAACGGCAAGTTCTACTCACTGAAACTGGCCGACGGCACATTGAACTGGGTTTGCGAAGGTTTGCAGGGATACATAGAATCACGCCCTGCCGTAAACAAAGAACATGTATATATAGGAACCTGGGGAGCCATGTTCTATGCCATCGACCGAAAGACGGGAAAAAAGGTATGGGAGTTCGACACCAAGCGGGGCAGATATTTTTCACCGGGCGCCTGCTGGCCGATAGTGCTACCTTATACCGATCAAAGCAAGAAGGCCGAACAAGTCATTGTCCTCAGTTCAGATTATTTCATACGTGCCTTCCAGCCCGATAATGGAGAAATTCTTTGGGCTTCCGACAAAGCAAAAGGGCGGGAGTCCCTCGGATTCTCACCGGACGGAAAAACAATGTATGTGAAAGGGATTAAGGATAACATAACTGCCGTAGATATCTCTCACGGGAAGTACACCACACTTTGGAGTACTTCGATGCCATACAAGGGTAATTTCATTCCCACCCGAATGGAAACGACCGGACAATTAGTCTTTATTCCTACCGAATTTGGCGTGCTCCATGCTGTGAAGACAGATGGAAGCGGAATTGCGTGGTCTCATAAAATTTCTCATTCGGCAATCACTTCTCTGATCAATGCAGGGAAAGGAAGGGTAATTGTGATGACGATGGATGGAACAATTATGTGTCTGGAATATCCACTTATCAGATAACTGATAAAAAGAAGAGGTTGTGTTCAAATGTGTGACACAACCCCTATATTATCAAGAATCAGTTGACAAGGATACTACCCTTTCATTTACTCATAAGCTTTCATTTCAAAATGAATCGGAGTACGACTGGATGGTTGTTGCTGTTCCGGAGTGCGAATCTTCGGTCCCGGAATGAACGGACTGCGTAACATCACATAACGCATACGCGTTGCCTGATCTGCCGTAAACCGATCTGCATCAGAAATGGCATAATCCATGACATTAGTCGAGCGAAAAGTCATACCCGGATGTTTACAGTCATTACGCATCACCAGAACCTCATAGTCTGCCTGGGTCATTGTGCCACTATTTCCCAAATATTTCAGGAGGTAGTCATCATACTCTGCCTTATTATATGTCGGAGTATCTTCACAGAAGTCACTGTCAATGCACCAGTCTGAACTTCCCGTCTGATCCTCGTCATTTTCCGAAAACGCATGGCGCAGTCCTAAATAATGTCCCAATTCATGTGTCAATGTAGCAACAATATCAGAACTGCTATAATACGCATCATGGTCATAAATATAATCGTTATTGATACTGACACAATGCGGGTAAGGGATATTAGTATAATCAACCTCATACGCTAGCACACTTAGGCCTTCTAAATGGTCCGGTTGAATTGTGTAAGGGAAAGTAGAGATTCCCAATATACCTTCTTCAGTGAAGGTATAGAGACAGACATTAATATAACGGTCCTGATCCCACATCAAGTCAATATACTTCTGAGGCGTATTGGCAGTGTATCCCATAAATTCCCTGCAACTGATCCGAGCATTGGCCCATTGTATGCGATGTACACCAGGTTCCTCCATCTTATTGCCGTCAGGATCTTCGGTAGCCAGCACAAATTCCAGATTCAAGTCCACACCACTACTTTTATAAAGTTTATTCACATCAGCAAGTATCGTTTCCAACCAGCCCGTCTTCACATACTGTTTCGTATTACTTTTACTGGAATAGATGACATGAAAAACAACAGGTAACTTATAGTGATAATTATCATCAGGCACAACAACTTTCTGACTAACCGTAACAGTTTGAGACGACACACCACCTGCTACTACAACGGTTATTCTGGCTGTACGTGTACCTCTATCTATATTCTCGGCAATATTCAACTGAACATCGGCAGTTCCTTCACCACCAGCTTTTAAAGGTACACACCAAGAAGCATCCGAAGTCACTGTCCAGGAAGCGTTCGATGTTATCTTCAAGGTTAATGTAGTAGCCGTAGCATCCAGATCCGTAAACGAAGATTGCGAAACTTCCACGTAAGGAGCTTCGTCATCACCATCGCTACAACCTGCCACGAAAGGCAAGCATAAAGCGAACAGGAAAAGTAATTTGAGATTTTTCATTTTAGTCATATCTGGTAAATTAAGTTTTTATTTGTATTCAAAGGCAACACTCCCGTTGATAGGGCAATCAATAACATTGTCAACAATAAAACGGTTCGCTGAATTCGGTTTGGAAACAACAATCACAACATGGCATTTACTCAAATTATTGATGCCTGCCTGTGCAATATTAAACTCACAGAAAAAATCCGCTTTTTCACCCTTTGTCCATCCGGTGCGTCCACCCAGTAAAACACCAGCTACAGGAGAAGTAGAATTAGCAGCACGCAAAGCTTTATTATGGATCATCGGAGAATCCAAAGTAACATCAGTAGAATTAGCTTGTGCATGTTGAATACCATCTTCCAGCAGCCAGGCAGCAATACGGTAATCGGCATTTACCCCTACTTTTATTTTAGCCTGCACTTTCACTTTACCGGAAGCTTCTGTTCCGCTTACGGCTGCTGAAACTCCACAAGTGGCAGGATCTTCCAAAGCCAGCCTCACATTTGTAGAAATAGTATTAGATATCTGCTGGGGGTAATTGGAACCGATAGACATATTCTTATCCATATTTATCACCATAGCCGGGAAACTGTTCATTCCCGCAGCACTGATAATGGCCAGAGAAGCCTCATTAGTCATCGGATCTGTTTCATTAATATTAGTATGTACTGCAACAAACACAGTGCTGGCTGCCCGTTCTGTTTCGGAGAAGATATTGATACCGGAAATCATATAAGGACAATAAGCACATCCTGTACTGGTGCCCTGCACAGCCAATACGCGTTGCTTAAATCCTTCAAAAGTGTTCGCACTCGGATCAGATGGCAAAGAAGGTATGCCACTTACAGCTTGCACTGTGATTTTATCAGAAATCTCGCCGTTATAGCTGGCAAAAAATTGAAAACTTCCTTCTGTAACGGAAGAAAAGGAAGTATTGCCATAAACAGCCGAAGCCTTATAAATAACAGCTTTGTCCGTTACATCGGAGTTACCCTTCATCACAGTAAAGACGGTCGCATCCTGTCCGTTTGCTTCAATTACAGTGGCCGAAGTACGCAGTATCAAAGTACCGGTTTCGTTACCTCCACCGTTCTCCGGTTCGTCATTGGAATTTCCACTACAAGCGGAAAAGACAACTATTACAATGATAGCTGCCCAATATAAGTATTTACTTAAATGTATCATTTCTTCTATAATTCTTTTAATATTACATGTTGTTTTCAGAAACTGGTTGTTAACGTCAGGTTAACACCGGTATAGGCAGGTTGGTAACGACATACTCCACCTGAACAAACAAATCCGGCACGGTTACGCCCATAACTCAGTTGTAAGCGGGTGCGGTGTTGCGTATAGCTGACAGAAGCATTATAATAATGCTTATCCGTAGTGCCATGGTTCCACATATCACTTACGGCGAAACTCCAGCGGGGAGCCAGACTCAATTCCACTAAAGCAGCCACCCAGTCCTTCTCATAATCTGTAGAGTAGAGATATTGTACTTCTGCACGCAAGGCCGTCTTCTTATTAAACTTATACGTATTGTCCAGTACAAAGATATTTGAAGCGTAAGTTACATCCTGCATACCATGGCTGGGACTCCATTCCTGCACGGATACCAGAAAAGCAGTTTTCCACCGTTTATTCCACTGGTGTTCTACATCCGCATTGATATCACGCCACAAAAGACGGCTTTCCCCGGTCAAATCCTTATCCGAATAGAATGTGGAGAAATTAGCATGGAAATTCCAGTAATCGTTGCGCAGCTTGTCACCACGGATAGAGTAATAGGCATCAATCTGCCCCCCGACTTCACCTTCGGCATTCACCTGATAAGGATTAAGGTTTGCCAGCATATAGGTGTATTGACGAGTCAGGGCAGGCAGGTAATTCAATACATTACCGGCACCTTCACCCATCAACGTAAGCATCGTATTCATGTGTTCCAATCGGCGGAATGTGCCCAATACACTAAAACGGTTATGACTATATCCCAGTTCCACCAGAATTGCATTCCCGTCCACCATATTTGCACTGACAGAAGTAGGCAGGTCTTTCCCTTTACTCACATATTCAGCACGTATAGTCCAATCGTTCCAGTCCCAATTAATGCGACCGGAAAACATATCAAGATTGGAGGTGGTAAGAATATCGATTAAATCGGCATTCTCCTTCAAATCTTCATAACGATTCACATAACTACCTTCTACATTCAGATTCATATTCTGTAAACCCAGAAGTGAAGAAAGTGAAACACTGGCATCAAATCCACGGACGTAACTGTCTGCATAATCCAGATAAAGGCGGGGGCGTCCATACAGCCCGCTCAAACGGACATACTCTTTATACTCATAACGCCCCTGCACACCTTCAATAGAATTATTAAAGCCTAAAGCCCGATCTTCGTAACTGCGAAACACAAGTCCACTACCATATTGATCGTAAATATCACCAGCACGAAAACCAAAATTCTCATCTTGCCAGCTCACATATTTAGCCCCTAAAAGCGTACGCTTGCCATTACCGTAAACAGCATAATCATATCCTTGCAAAGCAGGTAAGAATCCTTCCAACTGAATACCAGCAGAGAATTTACCATAGCTATAGTCCAGTTTCAAATAGTTATTTGAACCAAAATGATCATCAGGGTTTACAGAAGAACCGGCATCCAGACCTGTATCTTCCACATAATAGATACTGTTACTCTCCAGGCTTCCGGTCAACTGGCCTTTATTAGATTCCTGGGCATTGAGCTGTGCTACAGAAAAACAGACCAACATCCACATTGCATATAATTTTCTCATTTCTTTTGTAGTTCTTTAAGCTTCTCCAGTAATTCCAGTTCACTACCGGGAGTATAGCCTGAATGTGAATATACAATTTTACCATTCCCATCCACAATATAAGTTTGTGGAGTAAGAGATACGTTCATAGCCCGCTTCAGATTCTGGTTCTTATCGAACAAACAGATAAAATCCCACCCAAACCCTTTGGCCATAGACCGGGCACGAGCCGTAAAACGGCTATCATCAATAGATACGGCAACAATATTAAAATCCACTTCTTCACGCCATTCTTCCAATAGTTCATTCAGCGTGTTAAGTTCAGTGATACAAGGCTTGCAAGTCACTCCCCAAAAAAAAAGGATGAAAGGTTTTCCGTCAACCAATGTTTTAGTAGAAATTATTTCACCTCGAGTGTTTTCGACTTTTACATCAGGCAATACCTGAGCATAAGTCACAAGGGTAGAAAAAACGAAGAATACCCCCATTAAGAAACTGATTTTCTTCATCATATCAAGTATTTCTTAATTAATAACAGAAAAGGTACACCGGAATAATTCCGGTGTATCCTTTAAATAGTTTTTTAATTACCTACAATTATTTCTTAGGCATCTTAGTATGTAATTCAGCTGCTTTCTTCTGAATATTCTCTTTCAGAGAAATGGACTTTATAGTAGTCTCCGGCATCAGCGGCAATAATCCATCCTTTGTCCAAGGCAAACTAGTACGCATAAAGCGATTTCCTTTATGAGATGCAACCTTTTCAGCTCCAACAGTTGTTTGCTCAAGTGCTTTCGCAGTAGGAGCCATCTTCTTTTCCGGTTCTGTCCAACCTCTTGTCAGAGTGATTGGTGACGTAATCTTTGAAATGAAAACAGGTTGATTAA
Organism: Bacteroides sp. AM16-24; assembly: GCF_003471885.1. Taxonomy (NCBI): domain Bacteria; kingdom Pseudomonadati; phylum Bacteroidota; class Bacteroidia; order Bacteroidales; family Bacteroidaceae; genus Bacteroides; species Bacteroides sp. AM16-24. The sequence continues at coordinate 110,603 of NZ_QRKI01000006.1, read as the reverse complement.
CAAATGAATAGTAAGCTGGAGAAGGATAGCACATCACATCGTCAGCTTCAACACCTCCGATTGTGATCGTATTCTTATCAGAAGAAACCGTTATTGGGAAATGTCCCAAAGGAGCATTATCATAAACAGCAGAGTTATATCCCACGAACAATACTTCGTAATTTTTCCATGCAGAAACAGGAGCAACACAACTCTGGTCGGCTGTCAGCTCAAGTTTATCTTTACCGTTCTCATCCTTACTGATTTCCAGGAATAACTTCGGACCATAATCGTAGAATAGCTCTTCAGTGTCATAAGCCGAATAATCGAGATTACAGAATAAGTCCCAAGCACTCATATATTCATGTGCAGCATCAAATCTCAAACCAACCAAACGGTTCTGTCCTCTGTATTTCCCAGCATAGCGTGTAGCTTCCGATTTATACTCATCAAAGAGTTCTGCTACTTTGGTTTTTGCATAAGCTTCAGCAGTAGCCTCATCCTGACCATTCTTTATGGCACTTTCCTTGAAATAACTGAAAAGTGCATCATAATCTTTCGAGTCCATTGCACTCACAAAAGAAGGTCCCTGTTCGGGTCCGCCAGCAATAGTGACCTTAAATGAGACTTTTTGGTCATACGTTCCGGTATAATCTTGCCATTGGGCTTGACATGTCGCAGTCCAATCCCCTTTCAAATCATCGAAAAGTGGAGAATCCACGCGTTCTTTATCCGGTTCAGGCAAAGAAGTAGACTTCCCTTCATACACCGCCATTTTTTCATCTTCATTAAAGGAAGCCACCATTAGCATTGACTCTGTATGCTCCCAGGAAGTAAAGCCGATGTCATAACCATCATTACTATTAATTGCATTCATGATTTCGGCCTCTGTAACATAATTACCATATGATTGCATCAGTTGCTCTTTAGTGGTACCCGAGTTCAACATAGGAGTCCACTCTTTCATATAATTCATCAGATATCTGATATATGAACAATTTTTATCCGGAGCTTTGATGTTAAACCATACCATCCAGGGATTCTTATCCGGGTCTTCTTTAGCAGTAATCTCCAGTTTTGCTTCCGGCTTCGTAGATTCAAACGGGGTGAAATCTATAATCTGAATACTTTGTACACTATAATCTTCACTGTATGTACCTACAACAATCAGTTTATATGTTTTCCCCTTTTCAAAAGGAAGATAAGCTGGATTGGTAGACATAACCTGAGAGCCTGTATACATTTCATTATTAGTAAGTTCAAAAGTAGGTATACCTCTTTCACCACATATCGTAACATAATAATCATAATCTTCCTTTGTCATTGCATCTACAACATAGGTGACAACGTTTTCATCCGGAGTAATCGTGAAAGTAGCCGAACGTTCCGTTATTTTTGTTTTTTCAACGGTAATCTTACTTTCAACCAATGTTGAACCACCATAGACATATTGCTTTGCATACTTACCATTAAACGTAACTGCCGCGTCAGAGCACTCTTCCGTATAGCCATCTGTCATCGGAGCAGTAGCCGACCGGGTAGTTTTCATCGGTCCCCAATCATCTCCGCCATCACCATAATCATATTCACACAATACATTGCCATCTGCATCACATTCTGCAACCAATATCACATAAGGATAGCCAGGTAACACCTGAATAGGAAAATCTTTATCAGGTACCGGATTTTCCTCCAAATATTCACCATCAACCAAGTTTATAGTCTTAGCACCTTTATACAATTGTCCATATGACACATAATCACCATCAGTCATTCCAAATTGATCTTTTTGTGCCTGATACATATCACGAGCTCCAAAAGATAACTTATAGTAAGTATTTTCCGGCATCTCAATATGTATTTTTATACTATAAGGTTTTGTATCTATAACTGTTATAAGGCGTGTATAAGCAGGCGTAGTAATCGTCTGCGACTTTACAATATACTCCGCACCCTTTTTCAATGCAAAAAATACAGTATAAGTTTTATTCCCCTCCAAGCCATATACCGTAACCTCATTATCACCATCTTCCACAGAAATGACCATATTATTTTCCTGTGCTTCAGCATAAATCACTTCTCCTGCGGGAGCAGTAGCATCAGCACCTTCCACTACCTGATAGGCAAAAGACTCCACCCCTCGAGTAGCCAGTTTAAACGTAGCAGAAGTTGCATATACTTCGCTCGTTTCATCCGTACTTGTTTGTGTTATAACAACACTTTCAGTTTCATCATCGTCGTCAGAACAACTCCACATTCCCCCAGCCAATACAAATGTACTTAGCAGGAATAGACATCGATACAATTTTCTCATAAATCAAACAAATTAAATTAATAAATACACGAATCAGCAATCCATTATATTTTCCAATTCGCCAAAACAAGACCTCTATACGTAATCAATTATTCTTTTCATAAATTGTCCTGGGAATCATAAATATACAGTCCATAGTTGAGACATAACAGATACTAGCAGCCTCATAATTTCTACATTTCAGAATTTACAACCAGCAATTGTATCTTTCAAATAGAAGAGTGAAAATGATATTCTTTCTCCTTTCGAACATCTTCAAAAGGGAGGAACAGGTGATAGCATAAAATTATCATTAAAAGCGGCATCATTATAGAGAGTTGATACTCTGATAGTACCCTCTAACTTTGAATTATTGCAAAAGCAGCATACAATAAATACAATGCAATAATTCACCAATGAAAGCGTTTTTTTTGCATTTGGCATATTCGTTATTTTATAATGTGAATAAGCTATTAAACATATCCTTCCAATTAGTCACATCAAAACATTTTATACAACTTCTTACTTACATTTATTTTGTAAATAAAAACAGTATCTCAGTGCTAGAAATAGCTAGTTCAAGAAGAACGTTTTTAAAACGCTTTTTATCTTACCGATATACTCTGCAGAGGCGATATTTTGATAAGTCATAAAAGGGGTAGAAAGAAAGTGTGCCAATATAACATATAAAAGATAATTTCATTCAATAATAGCGATTTGTATGCTCCTGAATCAGATTAGACTCAAACCTAAGAATAAATAGGTAGAAAACCAGATATGGAAATAAATGAATTATATAATGAAGTCACTTTATTATAAGCATTGACTACATTGCAAGTAATACTCTCTATTTGATAGCATTAATAGTACTAAACTCACTTGTTTGATTACATTCTTCCAAAGTTCATTTTTGTCACGTTAAAAAGAGTATAAATGTATTGTTTTTACAAAAAAACGCATATCTTTGTAACCGTAAGCTAAATGAAACTTAAAAAAGCTCATTTATCAGTTACAAGCGATAAGGTGGCTTATTTTCTTTGTATATATGCACATATATATACATTTAATATAAAAAAGAAAACAAAAAGCGCCAAGTTCTTCTTGAACTTGGTAAATCTATTTCACTTTCAAAAATCATCTAGTATTTCCACAAAAGCACCAATATTCTATAGAACTCATTTTTAAATATTTCTTCTATTTACTATAGAATACAAAGATCTTTATAAGAAGACAACTAACCAATACATAGCCAGTTGCCTTCAATAAATAATACATCAATATTTTCATCAGAGAGCAATGAGAGTGTATTGGCTCAGTTCATCTAAAGAAATATCGATAGATGGAAGAGTGTAAACTGCATTCCTAATAACAAAAACACCATAATTTTTAAAACTCATTCATCGGTGTATTATACTATAATTCATCCTTAAAAGTTGCAGTCAGATATTTTTCCATTATTTCCGCCTTGATATTACTGCTGTACTACATTTCATAGACATTTTGATCTATTGCAACATTTAGTTCTCCAAATACACCTTGCGTATTATTGGTTACTGTTGAACTAAAAATCTCAGTCATCTTTCTTTTATGTCCAATAGTAAATAAACCAAGATTTATAGAAAATCCACCATTCACTTTCTTGGAAACTTGTGACTTTTCCAGATATCTGTCAAAGGAAGCGAAGGAGAATGAATTCATGACGTTATGCCCTGAATGAACGTCCCAAATAATCGCAAAAAGCACGAGAAATAGTAGTTTTACTTTCATAACACCTCAATTTAAGTTTAACAATATGTGAGTTTCAAAAAATGCGAGTGTTAAGTATCAAAGTTGCGTTTGTATTATAAATGCAAATATATACATTTTTCTTGCAATTTAAACAAAACAACGTTTTATTATTGTAACACAGAGATATAAAAGAGTTAGAATCAGCTATAACCCATAAAAAAAGAGGAAGCCTATCACAAAAGCTTCCTCTCCTTATATTTCTTAGCTATAGATTATTCTCCACCGCCACCGCCTTGAGTACCGCCGCCACCTTTCACATCATCGTTACTGATAGAACGGGCAGCTTTCTTCACACTGGCCTTCAATTCACCAATACGATAGCTGATACTCATACCAAACGAGCGGTTGGGATAACGGCTCTTGCTGGTAGAATAGAAATTGTCTCCAAAAGTTGTATTATTGAAGTTCATATATTTGGAGAACAGGTTCGAGCCATAGACGCTCACCGTCAATCGATCCTTGAGGAACGAACGGTTCACGCTCAAGCTATAATAAGAATAGCCGCTACCCTTTCCTTGCAGAGAGATGTAAGGTGTGCTTCCACCTGCATTCAAACTAGCGCGCAACTTCCACGGGAAAGTATGCTGGATACCACCATACATAGAACCTTGCCAACCGTAGTTGTGTAAGTTCCGCGACGGACTTTTGAGATCTGAATAACCACCACGTCCATTGATATAAATACGCGTTTTGGGTGATGCATTCCAATTAAGATATAAGCTCATATTGGTATTACGACTCTTACCTATATTCTCATATGTACTGTAAAGAGCACCTTCGGGAGCAAAATGCTCCTGGTCTGGTCCAAAGTATTCACCACCTTCACCTATCAGACGACTTACATTCTCAATTCCATTGTTATTGAACGAATGACGTAGCGATACATTTACATTAAACTTGGCTGTAAAACTACTATAACTTAAATTGAACGCATGACTTTTCTCACTTTTCAATTCTGAATTACCCTGACTAATAAACATCGGGTTACGATCGTCAAAGTAAGGATTCAAATACCAAATACCAGGACGATAGATTCGCATGTCATATCCTCCACGCAATGTCTGCGTCGGTCCAAGTTTAATGCCCATAGATACGGAAGGCACTACATCATTATAGTCTACCTTGAAATCTTCACCCGCACCGACTATGTAGCGCACATCCTGTGCCGTGTGTTCAAAGCGTACACCGGGTTTGAAGGTAAAGTCTTTGTAACGTAGCGTATAACCCAAATAGGCCGCAAGGATGTCGTTCAGGTGTTTGTAGTTACTGCTACGGTCCTCGTTATACACATAGTTACCATTACCGTCACTACTCTTGTCTTCCTCAAAGTTGTTTTCACTTGTGTTATTACGGATGATATACTTCACACCCGTCTCTATAGTATGTAACTTGCCGATGGGTGTCGTATAATCCACCTGGAAAGTATGCTCTGTAGTATTGGTCTTGCCAAAGGTGTGCGAATTGTAAAGTTGGAAAGCTTCAGGCACCTGATAGCGATCCAGATAACGGTTGTAATTGTCACTCTCCTGTGGCTGGGTGTTGATTTTGTAAGACAAAGTGAGCATACGGTTCTTGTTCTTTTTTGAAGTACGCTGGTAATCGATGTTACCGCGGATAGAATACCACGAACCATCACCTTCCGTTAAGGTACGATAACTATACGCCTTTGCATCACGTGCTTCATTCCACATATCGGTGTTCCCCTTCGATTCATTGTCATTTCCGCCGCCATACATGCCCACAGACATGGTAATGAGCCTCAGGGTATCTATCTCATAACTGGCTTCCACATTGCCGTGTTGGAATTGTCCGCTATAATCCGACTCGTTGGTAGACTCCAAATACTTTTGGTCGGTAGAATTGTAATCTTCCCGGTAGCTGTCCGAATAACTGGTAGGCTGGTTATTGTAGCTGTAATTATAGTTGCCTGTCAGCGTCAGCTTACCTTGCTTGATCGTAGCGTAAGCACCGCCTCCCAGTCCCATATTGCTGGCCCGGCCGCTAAAAGTAGCGGTATATCCTTCGAATCCGCTGCCAACGGTTACAATGTTGAGAATTCCCCCCACTCCTTCTGCATCGTACTTTGCTCCCGGCGAAGTGATAACCTCAATGTATTTGATGGTATTGGCAGGCATACTCTTCAACACTTCCTTGGGATTATTGCTCATCATATTGTTGGGCTTGCCGTTGACGTGTATCTTGAAGCTACTGCTACCGTTTACCTGAATATTGTCTTCACCGTCTACCGTCACCAGAGGCACTTTCCGCAGCATCTCTATCACAGAATTGGTTTTTGAGTCAGGGTCATCTTCGATGTTATATTCTATCTTGTCCACATCCACCTTCACCAAAGGCTTTTGGGCAACAACTTCCACCTGTCCCAATTCATTGGAAGCATCCGTAACATACAATGTTCCGAAGTCAACGATCTTCTCGCCCGCTTTCACTGTGAAATCTTTCACAATCGTGTTTCTACCAATGGAAGAAATCGTCATCACAAAATTACCTGTTCCAGGCACTTTCTCCTGAAACTTACCTTTCATGTCCGTAACCAGCATTTTCAAAGCATTCGCAGGAGCTTCTTTTTTTACGATTTTGATTGTGGCGTAAGGTTCTCCCTCCTGCGTCAGCGAGTCGAGCAAGACTCCTTTAATCTGGAACGTAGGTGCCGCATTCTGTGCCGCTACCAATGAGGATACCACCAGCATAATGAGCAGCAAAGAGCATTTAATTTTCATTTCTGTTTTTGTTTGTTTGATGAATATTTAGTTGACTGTTTTTGTATTAGACGTATAATGTAGTCATTTTGTCACATGGATGCAGCAAAAATAGGCTCTTTTTCTTTATCTACGAGAATTTCGGAGTTAAAAAAGCACAAAGAAAAGGGGATAATAGAGAATATTTGTAAGTATCCTAATAAAATCTATAGCAAATAGAAGAAAAGAAGCAAACAGACATTGATTGCAATCACACCACCAAACCCACGCAATACCCACCGGCGCAACGGGCTCTTCCCACCTGCAAAAAACAACGCATAGCACATATTTACAGCAATATTGCTCACAATAGCCTGCATACAGCAAGCCGTCACCACCATAACAGCAACTCCCGAACCTTGCAATAAATTCAAAATAAACGGAGTAATATCACTCAGCCCGGCAATAAACGACAGCACATTCAATCCACCAGTACCCGTATAAAGTAAAGTGTAATGCGTCACAATAGTGAATATCACAAACAGAACGGCAAAAATAAGTGCAACCTTAAATTCCAACGGGTTGCTGCTATCTTCTTCTTCAGCCTCTTCATCTGTTGCCGGAACTTGTTTACGCTTCCGATGCAGATACCAAGCTACTCCGGCCGTCACTAAAGACATAATAAGCAAATATGGATAGATAGCCGCAAGAATTTCCTTACTGAATATACCTATTAATATAAGGAAACGGAGAAACATCATACTTACAGCCAGCAACATGGCTGCTGCATATTCCGGCGCTTCCTGCGCAGGCGCCTTACGGCTCTTGCGTGCCAGCACGGAAATGGTTGCCGTGCTACTATATAAACCACCGATGATACCGGATACCAGAATACCGGATTCATGGAAAACATACCGCCTCAGCAAGTAAGACAAATAAGAGATGCCGGATACCACCACCGTAGCCAGCCAGACGGTATAAGGAGTGAGATTTATATCCGGTATCAGGTTTTCGTTGGGCAGCATGGGTAAGATAATACCACTGATGGCAAGGAACTTGGCTAGAGTGATCATTTCGTCATTCTTCATACGCTGCGCAAGTTCTGTAAAAGTATGCTTCAATTCTGTAAAAAGCAATACCGTCACCACCACCATCACATAAAACCAAGAGGGCTGCGTGTCTACAATAGGGGCAATGCAATAAGTAATCAGTGCAATAATAATGGTAGTAACTCCGAATACATGGAATTGAGATTGCTTGACGTAATAATTCAGTCCGAGCAACAGACCTAATATCGCTCCTCCACCCATAAACAAGCGATACTCCACCGGATCGAGAATATAAAGCAAATAACCCAGAATACCTATAAAAGTGAACGTACGGTCCGTACCGAACAAGGTCGTTTCACCTTCACGCTTCAAACTGATTTTCCGCTGTGAAAGACCTATCAATAAAGAGAATAAGGTTACCAGTACAAAAGTTACCAATTCTCTCGGCAGATATTCATAAAGTTTCTCCATTTCCTGCTCTAAATATATCTAATTAGCAGCCGGTTGCAAAGAGTTAACTTTCTGTTGACAAGAACTTAACTTCTTGCGGACAAGGCATTAACTTCCTGTCGACAGGCTGTTACACTTCACCAGGTCGTATAGGGACACTTCCTCAATTGTGAGTTATAGTAACGAATATCACCCGTCACCTCCTCACCTATGAAGTCCGGTTTCTCGAAAGCCTCGTCTTCCGAAGCCAATTCTACTTCAGCAACTACCAGCCCTTCGTTCTCACCGTAGAACTCATCCACCTCAAACGTATGCCGCCCGCTCCGTACCAGATAACGGGTCTTATCTATAACTCCCGGTTCACAGAGCTTCATCAGCTCCTCCGCTTCATTCAGTGGAATTTCTTTTTCCCACTCATAACGGCTGAGGCCTGAGGCATCGGAAGCACCTTTTATCGTAAGGTATCCCTTTCCGCTACGGATACGTACCCGTACGGTTCGGCCCCTTGCGCTACTGATATAACCTTGCACAATACGGCTTTGTTCATACGCCCTCGATTTATAATCCCCCGTCACGAGGAATTTCCGTTCTATTTCTTGTGACATCTATTTCTTATTTCCCCAAGAAAGAGTATCCTATCAGCATTACCAGCACCAATATCAATGCAGATACACCAATAATCAACAACACTTTCTTAGCTTGTTCTTCTTCTTTACGGCTATGCATAACCTTTTTCTTATTCTTTCCCATAATGTGCTTTTAGTATTAAAGTTCAACTGATAACAAAGTAACATGAAATTCGGGAAGTTTCCAAAATAAAAGAGAAAATTTATTCATATCAACTTAATATCTTCTCCCTACCTATCAAATATGATTCACTTAAAAAAAGAATGGGTATCACCTTTCCTTCATCAGGTGATACCCATTTACTGTATAGCAGAGTTTTGATTTATTCTCCTTGTCCTGCAAACTCCATCAGATACGCCTTGATGAAACCGTCTATCTTGCCATCCATCACTCCATTGACATCCGAAGTCTGGAAGTTAGTACGGTGGTCTTTTACACGACGGTCGTCGAATACGTAGCTTCGTATCTGAGAGCCCCATTCGATTTTCTTCTTACCGGCTTCCACCTTAGCCTGTTCAGCCATGCGGTGCTGAAGTTCTTTATCATACAGGATAGAACGCAGCTGACGCATTGCATTTTCACGGTTCTTGGGCTGGTCGCGGGTTTCCGTATTTTCAATCAGGATTTCTTCTTCCTCGCCCGTATACGGGTCTTTGAATTGATAGCGCAGACGAACACCAGACTCCACCTTGTTCACATTCTGACCGCCGGCACCACTGGAACGGAAAGTATCCCAAGAAATATTGGCAACATTAATGTTCACCTCGATAGTATCATCTACCAGTGGAGTGACAAAGACCGAAGCGAAAGAGGTCATACGCTTACCTTGCGCATTGTAAGGAGATACACGTACCAGACGATGCACACCGTTTTCTCCTTTCAGGTATCCATAAGCATAATCACCCGAAATTTCGATGGTGCAAGTTTTAATACCTGCTTCATCACCTTCCTGCAAGTTGGATATCACAGCTTTATAACCATTGGTTTCAGCGTAACGCAGATACATACGCATCAGCATGCTTGCCCAGTCCTGGCTTTCCGTACCACCTGCACCGGAGTTGATTTTCAACACACAGTCCATCTGGTCGGCTTCATCACGAAGCATATTTTTCAATTCAAGCTCATCAATAGCAGTGGAAGCCTTGGCATAAGCCTCGTCTATTTCTTCCTCCGTAACAAGTTCGTCTTTGTAGAAGTCGAAAGCCAGTTGCAACTCTTCCGATAATGTCTTTATTTCATTATAACCGGCTATCCATTGTTGCAAACCTTTCACCTTTTTCATCTGCGCTTCGGCAGCCTTCTGGTCATCCCAAAAACCGGGAGCCTGGGTACGCAACTGTTCTTCTTCTACCTGGATTTTCTTTCCTTCTATATCCAAATAGCGATAGAGGGCTTCGGTGCGCTCCTTTACGTCTTTCAGCTGTTCTATGGTAATCATAATCTATGAAAATAAACCTTCTAGTTAAAATATTTACTTTTTGCGTGCAAAGGTATGAAAAAAACGCATATTTTTGCAGTTATCAATCTAATAAGTCAGCTTATGAACAAACTATTCCGACAAATTGGTTTAATGCTTATCCTACTGGTAGCGATAAGTTTAGGAAGTTGTACTTCAAAGTACAGTTATGAAACAGTTCCCAACGATCCGCTGAAAGCGCGTATCTACACTCTGGATAATGGTCTGAAAGTTTACATGACCGTCAACAAGGAAACACCGCGCATACAGACGTACATTGCCGTACGTGTAGGTGGAAAGAACGACCCTGCAGAAACAACCGGGTTAGCTCACTACTTTGAGCACCTGATGTTCAAAGGTACCACAAACTTCGGTACCCAAAACTACGAGATTGAGAAACCTTTGCTCGACCAGATCGAAGCACAGTTTGAAATCTATCGTAAGACTACCGACAGTCTTGAGCGTAAAGCTATTTATGCAAAAATAGACAGTATCTCTTACGAAGCTTCCAAGTATGCCATTCCTAACGAATACGACAAGCTGATGGCTGCCATCGGTGCCAACGGAACGAATGCCTATACCAGCTTCGACGTAACTTGCTATACAGAAGATATCCCCAGCAACCAGATTGACAACTGGGCCAAAATCCAGGCAGAACGTTTTGAAAATTGCGTAATCCGTGGTTTCCATACTGAGCTGGAAACAGTTTATGAGGAAAAGAACATGTCACTGACCCGCGACCCGCGTAAGGTATACGAGGCTGTACTTTCTTCTCTTTTCCCACACCATCCTTACGGCACACAGACCGTACTTGGTACACAAGAAGACCTGAAGAATCCTTCTATCACCAATATCAAGGAATATTATAAGAAATGGTATGTGCCCAACAACATGGCTATCTGTCTTTCAGGTGATTTCGATCCCGATCAGATGATTGCAACCATTGATAAGTATTTCGGTGGTTTGAAACCGAATCCTGATCTGCCGAAACTGGATTTACCGAAGGAAACTCCAATTACAGCACCTGTTGTACGTGAAATTTTAGGTCCGGATGCTGAAAGCGTTGCCTTGGCATGGCGTTTTCCCGGAGCAGCAGACAAAGACGTAGAAACCTTACAAGTGGTTTCCCAAATACTTTATAACGGACAGGCCGGTTTGATAGACCTGGATCTGACACAACAGCAAAAGACCCTGAGCGCTTATTGTTATCCGATGACTATGAGCGACTACAGTGCATTCATGATGCAGGGACGCCCCAAACAAGGGCAGACATTGGACGAAGTCAAAGACCTCTTATTGGGCGAATTGAAGAAACTCCGCGAGGGTGACTTTGACGAAAAGATGCTGGAAGCCAACATCAACAACTTCAAGCTGTATCAGATGCAACAGTTAGAAAACAATGATGCACGTGCAGATATGTTCGTTGAATCATTCGTAAACGGTAGCGACTGGGCGGATGAAGTGACTGCTCTCGACCGCATGTCTAAACTGACAAAAGATGACATCGTAGCTTTTGCCAACAAATACTTGAAAGATGATAACTATGCCGTTATCTACAAGAAGCAAGGCAAAGACCCGAATGAGAAGAAGATGTCGAAGCCTGAAATCACTCCTATCGTGATGAACCGCGATACAGTCAGCACTTTCCTGAAAGAAATTCAGGCAAGCGTAGTGACTCCTATTGAACCGGTATTCCTGGATTATTCCAAAGACCTCACCCAGTTGAAGGCTAAATCGGATATTCCTGTACTCTACAAACAAAATACAACGAATGACATCTTCCAGTTGATTTACCTTTTTGATATGGGTAACAACAATGACAAGGCATTGGGTACTGCTGCTCAATATCTGGAATACCTCGGCACAGCCGACATGACTCCGGAAGAAGTAAAAAGCGAATTCTACCGCCTTGCTTGTTCATTCTTCGTATCTCCGGGTGCAAAACGTACTTATGTAGTGCTCTCCGGCCTCAGCGAGAACATGCCTGCTGCCATGGCTCTCTTCGAAAAACTGATGGCAAATGCCAAAGTTAATCCGGAAGCTTACACCAATATGGCTAATGATATCCTGAAATCACGCAAGGATGCCAAGCTGAATCAGATGCAAAACTTCTCACGCTTGGTGACTTATGCCACTTATGGTCCGAAGTCTCCGTCAACCAACATATTGACCGAAGCTGAACTGACTTCTATGGATCCACAGCAACTTGTAGACCGTATCAAGCAGTTGAACAGCTTCAAACACCGTATTCTTTATTATGGCCCCAATAATCAGGATGAATTACTTGCCATCATCAATAAAGAACATCAGGCTCCGGAAACATTGAACGAAATTCCGGAAGGAAATAACTTCGAACCGTTGCTCACACCGGAAACGAAGATTTTCATTGCTCCGTATGAAGCTAAGCAAATTTACATGTCACAAGTCTCCAATAAGGGAGAGAAATTTGATCCTGCTGCAGAATCAGGCCGTCAATTGTATAACGAATACTTTGGTGGTGGTATGAATTCTATCGTATTCCAGGAAATGCGCGAAAGCCGCGGTCTGGCTTACTCAGCATGGGCCGGTATGCTGAAACCGTCTTACCTGACTGATCCCTACACTCTCCGTACGCAGATTGCTACGCAGAACGATAAGATGATAGATGCAATCAATACATTCAATGATATCATCAATAACATGCCTGAATCAGAAGCTGCTTTTAAACTTGCTAAAGATGGTATGATTGCCCGCATGCGTACTGACCGTACCATCAAGATGGATGTCATCTGGGATTACATCAGTGCTCAATACTTGGGACAGAATGTGGATAGCCGCATCAAACTGTACAATGATGTGCAGAACATGACGTTGCAGGATGTTATCGACTACCAGAACAAGTGGATCAAGGGACGTACATATACTTATTGTATTCTTGGTGACAAGAAAGAATTGGATATGGAAAGTCTGAAGAAGGTAGGTCCGGTGATTGAACTGAAACAGGAAGATATCTTCGGATACTAAAATTTCCGACAAATAAAAGCCAAAAGGGTTGTACATAATGTACAGCCCTTTTTTTGTTAGCAATTTTCCTTGACTTCAATCTATAAATACTCCTTATTACACAAAAAATCCCCCTTCACCGTTGTATGATTCCGTACTTTTGTCCACGTATTCATATTTTATCACATATCAAAGAACATAAGACAACCCATGAAACGTTTATCTATTTTTATTGTGGGAATAATGGTGGCTGTGGTAGCCATGTCCCGCACATTCGACATGAAACAGTTGGGAGCAGATGCCAAAGGTATCAAGTCCTGTACGGAACTGATCAACCGAACCATTGAAAAAGCAGCTTCGGAAGGTGGCGGAACTATTTATTTCCCTGCCGGAACTTACCTTACTGCTACCATTCACATGAAAAGTAACATAACGTTGTACTTGGAATCGGGTGCAGTTTTGCGTTTCTCCGACAAGTTTGAGGATTATCTGCCCTTCGTCACCTTACGTTGGGAAGGTACTGTGATGAAAAGTTTATCACCACTGATTTATGCACACTCAGCAGATAACGTAACCATTTCCGGACGCGGTACACTGGATGGAAACGGATTAAAGTGGTGGCTGTGGGAATTTGATACCCGGAAAGTGATAAAAGAAAACGGCGGCAAACTCCCTGCCTTGGATAAACTGCAGCAGATGTGGGTGGACGCTAATAAAGATCTGGAAATATCCGACTATTACAAACCCTCATTAGAACGCCGTATGTTCCGCCCGCCTTTTATCCAGTTCTACGAATGTACCAACATCCTTATCGAAAATGTAAAGATCATAAACTCTCCTTTCTGGACTATCAATCCGGCATTTTGTGATAACGTGACAATACACGGGGTTACTATCAATAATCCGTCGAGCGATCCCAAAGGCCCCAATACGGATGGCATCAATCCGAGTTCCTGCCGAAATGTACGCATCTCCGATTGTCTTATCAGCGTTGGAGACGATTGTATCACCATCAAATCCAGACGTGATGCTGATGGACGTAAATATGGAAAAGCCTGTGAGAACATTACAATCACCAACTGTATTATGCTTTCCGGGCATGGTGGAGTAGTCATCGGTAGTGAAATGTCAGGTGGAGTAAAAAGAGTGGCAATATCCAATTGTGTATTCGACGGAACTAATGCCGGTATCCGGTTAAAAGCATCCCGCGGGCGCGGCGGTGTAGTAGAAGATATCCGGGTAGATAATATTGTAATGAAGAATATTCAGGGAGATGCCTTTATCTTCGACTTGTTTTATGACCGTTTATCGAAAGTGGAGCCTGTAAGTGAACGTACACCTATCTTCCGCAATATTCATTTGAGTAATGTCACAGGAAATGATATAAAACGAATAGGATATATAAAAGGAATTGAAGAGATGCCTGTATCCGAACTCTCTTTTTCCAATATGAATATAGTAGCCGAACAAGGATTTAAAGCGGAAACAGCAACAGATATACAATTTAACAATGTCAGCTTTACAGTGGACGAAGGACCATCATTCGACTTCAGACAATGCAATGGCATATTCTTAAATGATGTACGTTCAAAGAAGCCGATTGACAATCAGCCGGTAGTAAATATAGAGAAGGATGTGGAGAATGTGAATATCATTCATTGTGACTCCACACAGATCATGAGAAAATAACTTCCAACAGATGATATACAAATTACGCGGATCTTTAAGTGACCCGCGTAATCTGATATTCAAGAAGTACTCTTTATTACTATTTTATGGTAACTAAAGTTCGTCGCAAAGATTCATCCTCCGAACTACCACCTACCATAATATCATAAGTTCCCGAACAGACTCTCACTGTATTGGTTTGTTCATCCCACCACTCCAGTTCCTTATCTTTCAAATCGAACTCTATGTTAGTAGTCTGTCCGGCTGGGATAAATACACGCTTGAAAGCACGTAGTGTTTTTACAGGACCTTCCGCATCACCTTGCTTTTTGAGATAAACCTGAACGACTTCTTCACCGTCGCGTTTTCCCACATTTGTGACCGGAACAGTTAACTTCAAAGTTTGTCCGGCAGTAACCTCGCTCTTATCAAGAACAACTTTATCATAACTGAAAGTAGTGTAACTCAGCCCATATCCGAATGGGAACAACGGGGTATCCTGCATGTATCTATAAGTTCTCCCGGCCATATTATAATCTTCGAAATCAGGAAGCTGAGATACATTTCGATAGAATGTTACCGGTAATCTACCCGCCGGATTATAATCGCCAAACAGCACTTCGGCAACTGCTGTTCCACCTTGTTGTCCCGGATACCAAGCCTGCAGAATGGCTTCACATTTCTTAGTTTCAGGTTCCAATCCGATAGGAGATCCGGAGCAGTTAACCAGGACAATCTTTTTGCCGGCACGGTACAAAGCATCAATCAGTTCACGCTGAACTGCCGGAAGTTCAATATCCGTACGGTCACCTTTCTTAAAGCCAGGCAGGTTGACTCCCATTTCTTCTCCTTCAAGACTGGGAGATATGCCACTTGCAAAAATAACGATATCTGCCTCCTTCACTTGCTCGACGGATTTCTGAATATCGACCTCTCTCTTGAAGCCAAGATCGAAGTTTAACTGAGCATCACTCCGAAGATATTCAAAATCGAGTTCTATATCATAGGATTGACCGGCCTGTACTTTCATGGCATGAGTCGTTTTACGGGCACCATGCTTATTAGAGAAACTTTTCACCTCTTCTCCATTTACACGAAGACGCCCGTTTCCGTAACAGTATACTTCAAGTACGATTTCTCCGGATTGTACAGGAGTAAATACACTATTATAAGTAGCAGAGAAGTCCGTCAGATTTACTCCCGGAGCGAAAACCGTGGCACCCGAAGTGCAGAAACGGAAAGGAGTGGTGACCTGAGTAGTAGTCACAGGACTACCTTCACGCGTCAGATTATTCCAGTAACGGGCAGTAAAACCAGGGCCATCCACCGACTTACATTGGCTGAATGCACTATGAATCAAGGTTCTTTCTACCCACGGGCAACCTTGTTCATAAATCAGTTTATCATCAGCGCCGAGCAAATTCCGCACTCCATCCAGAATAGTTACAGTGTGCGGCGGCATTCCATTGTAATTTCCCCATTGCATGACAGAATCATTGGCATTGGGGCCCATAACAGCTACTGTCAGCCCTCCACGCCTCAACGGCAAAAAGTTATCCTTATTCATCAGTAACGTCATGGACTTACGGGCTATTTTCAATGCCAATGAATCATGGGCAGCAGAAGCGACTACAGAGAAAGGTATTTTTGCCCAAGATACTTTTTCCAAATCATCCATTTCTCCCAGCTCGAAACGGGCTTTCAACAAACGTTTCACGGAAGTATTTACTTTTTCTTCAGAGATCAATCCTTTTTTTACACTTTCCACCAAAGCTTTATAACTGGAACCACATTCCAAATCAGTACCACTCACTACAGCTGCGGCAGAAGCAGACTCAGCATCCGGATGCGTGTGGTGTCCACGGTCATTATAAAAATCGGCAATGGCACCACAATCGGACACAACTATACCATCAAACCCCCATTCATCGCGTAAGATTTGCATTAACAAGCGGTTGCTGCCACAACAAGGTTCACCTTCAAAACGGTTGTAAGCGCACATCACTTCTTTTACTTCTCCTTCTTTCACTAAGGCTTCGAAAGGTGGCAAATATGTTTCATACAAATCGCGAGGTTTGATATTCTCCGCATTAAAAGAATGGCGGTTCCATTCGGGACCGGAGTGTACGGCAAAGTGCTTGGCACAAGCATGCAACTTATCATAGTCTCCGTCTGCAGGGCCCTGCAACCCTTTTACTACCATTACTCCCATCCGGCTTGTAAGATAAGGGTCTTCGCCATAGGTTTCGATACCTCTCCCCCAACGCGGGTCACGATAAATATTGACCGTAGGCGTCCACATAGTTAATCCCTGATAACGCTCACGGCTGCCTTTAGATGAATAATAAGTATTCTTGGCACGCGCCTCATCAGACACGGCAGTGAATACATCATATACCGTTTCGGGGCTAAATGACGCAGCCATACCTATAGGCTGAGGAAAAACGGTAGCTAACCCTGCACGAGCAACCCCATGTAGTGCCTCATTCCACCAATTATACGGTTTTATACCCAATCGTTCCACGGGACGGGAACCATCCATCATGAGTTGTACCTTTTCTTCCAGTGTCAGTTCTTTCACCAACAGGTCTGCACGTTCTTCAGGAGACAATGAGGTGTTTTTGTAAGATACTTGTCCACAACCGGTCAAGACTAAAATAGGCAATAGATAAAAAAGTTTCTGTTTCATACTTTAAAGTTCAATTAATAGAACTTTGCAAAAGTACAAAACAGAAACTTCTTTTATGGGGAAATATTAGTTGTTGAAGTGTATTTTTTTACTCTTCGTACATCTTATCTATCAACTCCTTGTAGTTCTTTGCAACTACAGGGCGCTTCAACTTCAAGGTATTAGTCAGTTCACCACGTTCCATGCTGAAAGGTTCGGGTAAAAGAGTAAAGCGCTTCACTTGCTCATAGTGTGCAAACTGCTGTTGCAAGGTATCTATGCGAGCACGGAACAAACCGATCACCTTAGGATGCTGCAGCAGCTCTTCCATATCCTTATATTCAATCCCTTTTTCCTTGGCATAATCTTTCACGAAGCCATAGACCGGAACAATAAGGGCAGACACAAATTTACGCTGGTCGGCAATAATGGCAATCTGATCAATGTAACGATCAATAGCCAGTTTCGTCTCCAACGCTTGCGGACTAATGTATTTTCCGTTGGAAGTTTTAAACAAGTCCTTGATCCGCTCCGTCAGATATAGCTGCCCGTCTTTCATATAACCGGCATCACCGGTATGGAACCAGCCATCTTTATCAATAGCAGCAGCAGTAGCTTCCGCTTTTTTATAATAACCTTTCGTGATAGTCTTTCCACGCAGAAGTATTTCGTTCTCCTCGCCGATTTTCACTTCCACATCGGGCATTATCGTACCTACCGAACCTATTTCATAACCTTTGTTGAGGAAACAGGAGACAGTAGCCGTCGATTCGGTCAGACCATAACCAACCAACATATTGATGCCTACCGAATGAACAAATTCACAGATTTCATCGGGCACGGCAGCTCCCGCAGTAGGGAAGAAATTACCGTTCTCAATACCAATCGTCTTTTTCAATAAAGCATAAACTGTCTTTTCGTAGAACTTATATTTCAGTTGGTTCATCAATGGCGGAGTTTTACCTTTACGCAGATAATCTATGTTATGTATCTTACCTACCTTAATGGCATCCAGCATCATAGCTTTCTTCAAGCCTGTTTCCTGAGCAATCTTCTCCTGCACACCGGCATACACTTTTTCCCAAAAACGGGGAACACTGCACATCAATGTCGGACGGATTTCTTTAATGGTAGTCTGGATATCCACAGGACGGAGGTTAATGCAAATCTGCACGCCTTTATGAATACAAAGATATGTCCATGCTTTCTCGAAGACATGTGTCAAGGGAAGGAAATTCATGGAAACATCCTGATCAGTCATATCTACCAGACGGATATCATGGATACGGAAAGCCTCCATATAGTTAGAGTGATGCAACATTACCCCCTTCGGTTCACCGGTAGTACCGGATGTATAGAGAATGTTCGCAAGGTCATCATCCGATGCACGGGAAGTGCGTTCTTCCACGATATCGTTGTTCGGCAAACCTTTTCCTGTTTCCAGGAACTCGTCGAAATAGATGGAAGTCATGTCACGAGGGTCGCGTACAACAGCCCGGTCGAAGATGATCAATTGCTGCAATGATTGACAAAAGCCAAAAACACTGAAAGCCGCATCATACTGGAATTGCTCGCCTACGAAGATGTAACGTATCTGAGCATCATTGATAATGTACTGTGCCTGTGCCGGTGAACTGGTAGCATACAGAGGTATGGTCACTGCACGGTTAGCAAATGCCCCGAAATCCACATAAAGGCATTCGGGCTTGTTCTGAGAAAAGATTCCTATGTTTTCTTCCTCCTGCACTCCTAACTCTACGAGTGCATTCGCAACTTGTCGAACTGTTTGTGAGAATTGATTCCAAGTGATGGGTATCCACTGCGACGTTTCGTAATCCCTGTATTTCAGAGCCACCTTGTCGCCATACTTCTCTGCCCGTCGATGTACGAGGACAGATAAATGATGATAAGTCATATTATTCATATATTGGTAAATACGGCACAAAGGTAGTGGTTTCATTTGAAACTATTTCTATATTGAGAATTAAATATTTAGTATATATTTCCGCAATATTAGTACTATCCTACTATAAAAAGAAGTGATTACCCTACATTTTTGTTCGTTTTTCCAAAGAAATACAAATATATGTATATATTTGCACCCAATAGTTTTTCAAATATCAATACAATAACTTAACTGACATGAAAAAGATTCTAGCATTAGTCGCCATACTGGCGATAGGTTTAGGGAGTGTAAACGCACAGGAAAGCCTCAGATGGGGTGTCACGGCAGGTATGAACAGTAGTAAATACTCCAATGATTTTTTGAATAGCAGAACAGGCTTCCACGTAGGTGTAAAGGCAGAAATGGCATTGCCGCAAGTTGCTGAAGGTGTTTACCTTGAATTTGGCGGACTATTGACATCGAAAGGTGCTAAGTTTAACTATGGCTCATTGGTAAATCTCAAGCTTAATCCCTATTATCTGGAAATTCCGGTTCATATGGGATATAAATATGTCATAAATGAAAACTTTGCTGTCTTTGGAAATGCAGGCCCTTATGCTGCTATCGGCGTATTCGGTAAAATTAAAGCCAAAGCTGACCTTAGTAGTGCTGGCGGAAACATAGATTGGGAAGAATGGGGGATAGATCCCAGTGATTTAAAAGGTGAAGGATCTGAAAACATATTCGGAAAGGATAAAATGAAACGCTTTGATTTAGGCTTAGGAATTAAAACAGGCGTTGAATTCAATCAGAAATATCAAGTCGCTATTAGCTATGATTGGGGATTGCTTGAAACAATAGACGATAGTGATTGGAAAAACCGTAACCTAATGATTTCCTTCTCCTATATGTTCTAAACAAATATAAGACAATCAGAAAAGGGTGTCAGCAAGCACCCTTTTCTCTTCCCTTCTCTCCTTCTTCCGTACCCTTTTATTCATAAGTACCAATAGCCGAAGAGGCATTTTTATCCTGTCTATTAAGCATATTTCAGTATTTATCCGTAAGTTTGCATCACAATAATTTAACTGATTGAGATATGACTTACGATATACCTACAATGGTTTCTGAGGCAACCGGAGTTCTTAAGTCTCTGATTGCGATTCCTTCCATCAGCCGCGATGAAGAAAAAGCGGCAGATTATCTACAGAATTATATTGAGCTGCAAGGCATGGCAACCGGACGAAAAGGCAATAATATCTGGTGTCTCAGCCCAATGTTCGATTTAAATAAACCCATATTGTTACTAAACTCACATATTGACACCGTGAAAGCCGTGAACGGTTGGCGAAAAGATCCGTTTACCCCAACCCAGGAAAGCAACGGAAAACTATACGGGCTGGGAAGTAATGATGCCGGTGCAAGCGTTGTCAGCCTATTGCAAGTCTTTCTGCAACTCTGCCGTACGACGCAGAAGTACAATCTCATTTATCTTGCTTCCTGTGAAGAAGAAGTGTCCGGAAAGGGTGGTATCGAGTGTGTATTACCGGAACTTCCTCCGATCCACTTTGCCATTGTAGGCGAACCTACAGAGATGCAGCCCGCCATTGCAGAAAAGGGACTAATGGTACTGGATGTAACTGCTTACGGTAAAGCCGGACATGCTGCACGAAACGAAGGAGACAACGCTATATATAAGGTATTAGAAGACATCGCTTGGTTTCGTGACTATCGCTTTGAAAAAGTCTCTCCGCTGTTAGGGCCTGTAAAAATGAGTGTAACACAAATAAATGCAGGTACACAGCACAATGTCATTCCCGACCGCTGCACTTTTGTAGTAGATATCCGCAGCAACGAATGTTATAGCAATCAGGAACTATTTACTGAAATACAAAAACATATTTCTTGCGAAGCCAAAGCACGTTCGTTCCGCTTAAGTTCTTCTCACGTAGAAGAACAACATCCGATAGTACAGCGTGCCGTAGCAATGGGACGTGTACCTTTTGGTTCTCCTACCCTCTCCGACCAGGCACTAATGTCATTTCCCTCGCTCAAAATGGGTCCGGGAAAGAGTAGCCGTTCACACACGGCAGATGAGTTCATTTTCATTCAGGAAATAGAAGAGGCTATCGGGTTATATCTGGAACTACTGGACGGAGCAACCATTGATATCTAATCCCTCCCACTTCCATATAAGGGGATAAAGACATCTGACATAAGGGACAAAGACATCAAAGCCAAGAGATTATCGCATCAAGATACTGGCAGTTTCAGGTGCTAACCAAGGTTGACAGGCCTGTTAACCTTGGTCAACGGGCCTGTTAACTGCCGTTGACAAGCCTGTCAACCTTGGTTAACACCCGATTATCCTTTAGGAAAAATAAAAGAATCAATAAGGTAAAACAAAACTATACCTGATACGCTACCTATTCAGCCACGGCTCCGGATTCAGTTTCTCCTTCTCCTTACGCAACTGGAAGTGAAGTACCGTACGTCCATTGTCCGCACCATCCGAGAATACTTGTCCGAGGACTTGCCGGGTAGTTACAGTATCGCCCGTCTTCACTGAGGCTGAAGATAAGTTACAGTAGACAGATATGTAGTTTCCATGACGGATTAAGATATTGAAAAGACCGTTCAGCTGGAAAACAGCAGCCACCTTTCCATTAAAGATAGCACGTGCCTGTGCACCGGGCTTGCCTTGAATATCTATCCCTTTATTATCCAGTTTCACATTACGAAGCCCCTCTACAGAATACTGTCCATAGCGGCTGGTTATAATATAAGGTCCGGTAATAGGCATTGGCAACTTGCCACGGTTACTGACAAAGCTACCGGAAAGTTCCCGGTCTGCCTTATCCATCGTATAAGTTTCAAGAGGCGCCGCTTTCTTCGTTGTAGCCTTTTCGGAAGAAGAAGTTGCAGCCGATTTCGTTTCTTTGGCAGCAGCTTTTTTACGGGCAGCAGCTTCCTTGCGGGCTTCTTCAGCTGCACGTTTACGGGCTTTCTCTATTTCCTCGGCTATCAAACGATCGATACGTGCATTCAACTGGTTGGCTTCCTTACGCTTTTTATTGAGTTCATTTTGCAAACCGCGTTGTTTCTTCTGCAGGTTGGCCACCAAAGTCCTCTTTTCTTTTTCCTGAGCTTCCAACTTTTCTTTCTCGACTTCACGCTCTTTCAGTAAACTGGCTTTCGCTTTCTTTACCTGTTGCAGTTCTGTTTTCTTTTGATTGACCTGTTCTTGTTTTTTCAGAATCTCTTCGCCTTGCAGACGCTGATAGTCGGCATATTCGCGCACATAGCGCAAACGGCGATACGTCTGCGACAGTGTTTTGGCCGAAAGAATAAAAAGAAGTTTATCCTGAACGGAACGATTCTTATACAGATATTGGACAGAAGACTCATACTTCTTTTTCTTATCCTTCAAATCGTTTTCAAGGCGAACCAATTGCCGTTCCAGTTTGGAGAGTTCACGGTCTATAGTTTCCATATCATTATTGATGGTAAGGATGTACCGTTTCCGTTCTTCTATCTGTCCGGTAAGGGCGGCAAGCCCGTTCAACTGACTACCTACATCTTTCTTTGTAGTATTCAAGAGTGTTTCCGACTCAGCTATCTGCTTTTGCAAAGCGCCCCGTTTACTTTCCAACTCCTTTATCATCTTGTTGGATTGGGCACAAAGCGGCAGAGCCAGACAGAAACAACCTATGAAGATACAAAGAAAATGTCTCATAACTTCGCCAACATCTCTAAAAGTTCAGTCCATTCAACTTTAGTATATCTGGAAGACACCTGAGTAGGTGTCAACGATATCTCTTTGTTCGAGAAGTCGGTAAGAACAATTTTACCCTTCTCTAAAGAAGGGATACCCAGTTCTTTGCCCGTCAAAGTGGCCTTACCACCGGGTTTGGCAGCATCAAAAAGAATCTTTTCCAGATGGGCAAAGTCTGCCTTCCTGGGCAAGATATCCTTCAATTCTTTGCGGGTAGCCTGAACATAACGTTTTCCCATACGATCTACGATCAGTACATCGTTGGGAGTGATTTCCAATCGAGCTATTTCACTGCGAAGAATAGGCATCAAAAAAGAAAGTTGCATACGTTCTCCGCTCACAAGCTTCATTGTACCATTCACTGTAACTGTACCTCCTTTATTAGGAATGGTCAGTTGTACCTTAGAAGACAAATAGCGAGGTTCTCCTGTTGATGAAGTCATTCTCCGGGAAGTTTTACAGCCGGAAAGACCTACCACTAGACTTAGGAGAAGCAAAAAGGGCAGGATACGAATACGTCCTGCTATGTTGTATTTGCTGTGTAATACTCTCATTCTGGTATATATTTCTTTTTCTCAATCTTCTTTTTCAAAGTTTTGGACTCACTGCCCATTTCCTGGGCCTGCTTCCAATACTTCAAGGCACCTTCCACATCACCGGTCATATAATAGATATCACCGCAATGCTCTACAATGGTGTCACTCTTATCACCCTCATTCTTCATAGCATCGTCTATATAAAGGCGTGCTTCAGCATAATTGCCTTTCTCAAATAAAATCCAGGCATAAGTATCCAGGTAAGTAGAATTATTCGGCTCAGCCTTCACGGTTTTATAACTCATTTCCTCCGCTTTATCCAGATCACGACGTTCCAAAGAAAGATAATAAGCATAGTTATTCATGGCTCCGATATTCGCCGAATTGTAAACCAATGCAGAATCGTATGCGGCATAGGCCTCTGCATTCATCTTTTTCGTATGATAAATATCACCCATGATGGCATAGAAATCCGAAACGACTTCTTTCTTGCTCTTTTCCGTAATGTTTTCCAATGCCTTCTGGCAAACGGCAAGTGCATCGTCTGCCCGTTCTGCCTGATTATAAGCTATAGCAAGATAGAAATAGAACTCCAACATATCCGGATTGGATTCAACGCCTGCCTCACAAAGCCGGATCACTTCTTTATAATCTTCCTTACGAACCGCTTCACCCAGAAGCGTCATACGGGCGGCTGTGTTGGTAGGATCTATGTCCAACACCTGTTCCAGCACAGGCATTGTCTCTTTATTCATCCCCTTGGAAAGGAGATATTGGGCATAGAGCATAGGCATTTGTGCATCGTCCTGATCCTGTTCCAAGATACGGTCGAAAAGAGTAATCACGCGAGTACTATCCTTGCCTGCCCGTTCATTCTCAACCACAAACTGGCGCATCACATTCAATTTAGTATCGGAAGGTACTTTCTTGTTCAGCAAAAGGGTATCCAATTGCTGTTCATAGAGTTCTTTCTGTCCGGTCTGCTCATAGTAGGATGCCAGTGAGTACATGGCCATGGCATTATCCGGCTCGGTAGCAAGTACCTTCTTGTACATGTTGTAAGCTTCATCCTTTTTGCCATTCTGCATATAGACATCCCCCAGCACTACTTGATAACGCATATCCATCGGATATTCTTCCACCAGACTTTCAATCTCACGGAAAGCACTCTGATTATCTTTCATCTGTAAGTAGATGCGGAATTTCTCCATACTGAGCTGCTCGTTCTTACCCATTTTTTCTTCCAGACGATTCAGAGTAGTAATCACATTATCATACTCTTCCAAACGATTATATATTTCCAGCAAGCTGTACAGAGCATCCATCTTATCCGGGAAGCGGGTGACCATGCTTTCCAGCAAGTCAGTAGCCTTTTGCATCTCGTTCTGTTGTTGGTACAGGCTTGCCAGTCCCTGACTATACCAGTAATTATCCGGATCATTCTCCACAGCTTTTTCTAAAGCTGCCTGTCCCTGGGGAACTTGTTTAAGGAACATGTAATATTGCGATATTTCATATAGAGCCGATGACGCATTCGGATTGATGCTCAGACAGTGCTGCAACAAATCGAAAGCAGCTCCATAATCATTTTGCATCTTCAGGCGGGAGGCTTCCAGAAAGAAGTAATCGTATTTACGCTGTTGTTCGGGCGTAAGCATAACCTGCGTCTTCATCCCTTTCCGTTGCTTCTTACCTCCCTGACGGGAAGTGCCACACGATACAAGTAACGCGCACAACAAGAAAAGCGATAGTATGTTAAATCTAATCTTCATCATCAGTTGCAATTATCAATGTTACACTCCCGTATGGCCGAAACCACCGGCACCGCGCACCGTTTCATCCAACACTTCCACTTCCTGCCAAGTGGCTTGTTCGTGGCGTGCTATCACCATCTGGGCTACACGTTCCCCATCTTCTATCACAAAAGTCTCCGATGACAGGTTTACAAGGATGATACAAACTTCCCCACGGTAATCGGCATCAATCGTTCCCGGAGAGTTCAACACAGTAATACCTTTCTTTATAGCCAAACCACTGCGAGGACGTACTTGTGCTTCGAATCCCGGCGGCAGGGCAATATATAATCCTGTAGGTACTAGGCAACGCTGCATCGGAGCTAACGAAATAGGTTCTGAAAGATTAGCACGGATGTCCATTCCTGCGGACAGTTCGGTGGCATAAGCCGGAAGCGGATGTTTCGATTTATTAATGATTTGTACGTTCATATTCAAGTCGTTTACTATATTAACGGGCGAAAATACGGAATTTGAAGCAAAATAATGATACATTTGCAGTTAAATAATAACAAAGTAACCATGATGAATTGGAATACCCTCATATCTGCCAAGCGTTTCGGACTGGAAGAGTTTCATCAGGAGCGTCACGAAAACCGTTCAGAGTTCCAGCGTGACTATGACCGTCTCGTTTTTTCAGCTCCTTTCCGCCGCTTGCAGAACAAAACACAAGTCTTTCCCCTTCCGGGTAGTATTTTCGTACACAACCGCCTGACACATAGTCTGGAAGTATCCTGTGTAGGCCGGTCATTAGGGACTGATGTAGCCAAGGCAATCCTTGCCCGTCAACCCGAACTGCAAAATTCTTATCTTCCAGAAATAGGTTCCATCGTATCAGCAGCCTGCCTGGCACACGATTTAGGCAATCCCCCTTTCGGACACTCCGGAGAGCGAGCCATCTCCACTTTCTTCTCCGAAGGAAAAGGTATGGCACTGAAAGAACAGCTGCCTGCCGCACAATGGGAAGACTTGACACATTTTGAAGGAAATGCCAATGCCTTCCGCTTACTCACCCATCAGTTCGAAGGACGGCGTAAAGGTGGCTTCGTACTTACCTACTCCACTCTGGCAAGTATCGTAAAATACCCCTTTTCATCGAGTTTAGCCGGCAAAAAGTCTAAATTCGGTTTCTTCACTACGGAAGAAGAAAGTTTCCGACGGATAGCCGAAGAACTGGGTATGAAAAGATTGAATGATGATCCACTGAAATATGCCCGCCATCCACTCGTCTATCTGGTAGAAGCGGCAGACGACATCTGTTACCAGATGATGGATATTGAAGATGCCCATAAACTAAAGATACTCACCACAGGAGAAACACAGGATTTACTCCTCTCCTATTTCCCGGAAGAGCGCAAAGCACATATGCTCAAAACGCTCGACATTGTCAGTGACGTTAATGAGCAGATTGCCTATTTGCGTTCCTGTGTCATCGGATTACTGATCCAGGAATGCACCCAAGCCTTCCTGAACAATGAAGAAAAGATATTGGAAGGAGAATTCCAAGGAAGTCTCATCAAACATATATCCGAACTGCCTGCCAGTGCTTACAATCATTGTGCCGACATTTCTTTAAAGAAGATTTATCGCTCACGCGATGTATTGGATATTGAACTTGCCGGTTTCCGCATCATCAGTACTCTGCTCGACTTAATGATAGATGCCGTTCGTTCACCTGAGAAGGCTTACTCACAGCTACTCATCAACCGGGTATCCGGCCAGTATAATATAAAAGCGCCCATACTCTATGAAAGAATACAGGCGGTATTGGATTATATCTCCGGTATGACAGATGTCTTCGCTCTCGACCTCTATAGGAAAATAAATGGGAATAGTCTTCCGGCAGTATGAGATAACAGAATTCCAAATTTAGCTATTCTATGTTCAAAAACATCCAATAACGGCATTTGAGACTCCTAAACGATTAATGATGCATCAATAACCTTAAATCTTTTTTTTATATTTGCCCAGCCTTCTACCTCATTCAGGTGTCAGCATTTAAAGAAAAGAATTTGAAAGATGATTGATTTATATAGAATAGAACTAAATTAAATATCTACTATTATGAAGAACTTTTATGTATTTCTTGTTAGTGCCTTATTCCTACTACCCACAGTACAAGCTGTAGAAACGGATTACAGGCAGGGGCTTTCTATCTGGTTCGACACTCCCAACAGCTTAACCGGACAAGCTGTATGGTTACGCAGCAATGGCAACCGGGGAGCTAATCTCGACCGGGAATGGGAAAGCCGGTCACTTCCAATCGGAAACGGTAGTTTGGGAGCTAATATTCTGGGGTCGGTTGCCGCCGAAAGAATTACCCTCAATGAAAAAACGCTTTGGAGAGGCGGACCTAATACGTCCGGTGGTGCCGACTATTATTGGAACGTTAACAAACAATCCGCCCCTATTCTAAAAGAAATCAGGCAGGCATTCACCGAAGGAAACGGAGAGAAAGCAGCACAACTGACCCGCAAAAACTTCAACGGATTAGCTGCTTATGAAGAAAAAGACGAACACCCGTTCCGATTCGGCTCATTCACCACGATGGGAGAACTTTATATAGAAACCGATTTAAGTGAACTACGAATGAAGAACTACCGCCGCATATTATCTTTGGATTCAGCCATGGCCGTGGTACAATTCGACAAAGAAGGCGTGCAATACCGCCGCAAGTATTTCATATCTTACCCGGACAGTGTGATGGCAATGGAGTTCTCCGCCGATAAAGCAGGAAAGCAGAATCTTGTATTGAGCTATGCCCCAAACCCGGAAGCCCAAAGCAATATACGTACCGATGGAACCGACGGTTTAGTGTATACCGGAGTCCTGAACAATAACGGAATGAAATTTGCTTTCCGCATCAAAGCGATTGCAAAAGGCGGAACCGTTATAGCACAGAATGACCGGTTGATAGTGAAGGGTGCCGACCGGGTAGTATTCCTGCTCACCGCAGACACCGACTACAAGATGAACTTCAATCCGGATTTCAAAAATCCGAAAACTTACGTAGGCGATGATCCGGAACTCACAACGCAATCCATGATGAACCAAGCGTTGTTGAAAGGATATGAGACATTGGCTAACAACCATAAAGCAGACTATACGGCACTGTTCAACAGAGTTAAACTGACCTTAAACCCCGATGTTACCGGGTCCGATTTGCCAACCTACCAGCGTTTGGCAAACTACCGGAAAGGACAACCGGACTTCCGCCTGGAGGAACTGTACTATCAATTCGGGCGCTACCTGTTGATAGCCAGTTCACGACCGGGAAATCTACCGGCCAACTTGCAAGGAATGTGGCACAATAACCTGGACGGCCCTTGGCGTGTGGATTACCATAATAACATCAATATTCAGATGAACTACTGGCCAGCCGGTCCTACGAATCTTAGCGAATGTACCTGGCCGTTGATCGACTTTATCCGGGGATTAGTGAAACCGGGTGAGAAAACTGCACAAGCCTACTTTGCCGCACGCGGCTGGACAGCTTCCATTTCTGCCAATATATTTGGATTTACCTCACCGCTTTCCAGTGAGATAATGGCATGGAATTTTAACCCGATGGCCGGTCCGTGGCTGGCAACGCATATCTGGGAGTATTATGACTACACGAGAGACCGGAACTTCTTGAAAGAGGTTGGCTATGATCTGATTAAGAGCAGTGCACAATTCACTGTAGATTATCTGTGGCACAAGCCAGACGGTACCTATACAGCCGCTCCCTCTACATCCCCCGAACACGGTCCGGTTGACGAAGGCGCCACCTTTGTACATGCCGTAGTGCGTGAGATTCTTCTGGATGCCATTGAAGCAAGTAAAGTACTGGGCGTAGACAGCAGAGAACGCAAGCATTGGCAAGAAGTGCTGGCCCACCTTGTTCCTTACAAAATAGGACGCTACGGACAATTACTGGAATGGTCGAAAGACATCGATGATCCCAACGACAAACATCGTCATGTAAACCATTTATTCGGTTTGCATCCAGGACGCACACTTTCACCAGTAACTACTCCGGAACTGGCAAAAGCAGCAAGAATCGTGTTAGAACACCGTGGTGACGGAGCAACCGGCTGGAGTATGGGATGGAAGTTAAACCAATGGGCAAGACTTCAGGATGGTAATCACGCATATACCCTGTTCGGCAATCTGCTGAAAAACGGCACTCTGGATAACCTGTGGGATACACATGCACCATTCCAAATAGACGGAAACTTTGGAGGAACAGCTGGTGTAACAGAAATGCTCCTGCAAAGCCACATGGGCTTCATTCAGTTGTTACCAGCACTACCGGACGCCTGGAAAGACGGGCTGGTAAGTGGGCTTTGCGCCAAAGGAAACTTTGAGGTTTCCATCTCTTGGAAAAACAATCGGCTGGATGAGGCAATACTTGTATCAAAAGCAGGGACTCCATGTACTGTCAGATATGGAGACAAGACACTTTCATTCAAAACTATAAAAGGAAAGGTGTATAAAATCAAAGCCGACGGAGATAAACTGATGCAAATCCAATAGAAGTTTTAGCTACACCAAAGAAAATAAGAAAGCGGAGAGTGAGTTCATTCTCCGCTTTCTTATTTTTATTCAGCACTTTTCATCTACTTGGAAAGAAAACTTTATTAGCTCCGGAGGTCAGTTTACATGACTCCGGTTCGTTTTCTATGAACGACTGGATATGACGGATGCGCTTTTCTGCCAAGATTTCGTCTACAGCAATCAGAATGCCGGTTTCTTCTACATCACCGAAACCATAGTTAATGGCAGTACCGAACATACGCATAGTCGGACTCAAACTCATGTAAGCATTCACCAACGGCGGAATGTTATACCCCAACTTACGTATCTCACAATTCAATATTTTATAGTCTTCCTTAAAGGTATTCTTACAGAACAAAGCAGCCAAATCCTCCTCCTTAGCTTCCATTTCAAGCGGTTTCATCGGAGTTATCAAATTTTCCTTATCCCCAAAATGTTTCTTCAGGAAATAAAGAATCATGTCTCTTCCCTGACGATGATAACTTGGATACATAGTTACTTTACCAAAGAAATACTTCACATTGGGCATTACCACCGTCAGTGCTCCTAAGCCGTCCCACAGATTATCCAATGCAAATAAGCCTTTACTACCGGCACGGGTAGATTGATACTCAACTGTAACAAACGAACGTCCCAACTCAATGGTAGTAGGGAGATACTCCTTCAAAAACTTTTCAGAGAAATTGAACATGTGGGCTGTAGCCAAAATGGGAGCCCCCTTTTCGTCATACCGAACGTCTGTACCAAGAAGGTAACGATAACCACCTAATATCTCTTCCGCCTCCGGATTCCAGACAATCAACTGTTTGTAGGGATTTTCCATGATATCGTATTCATCGATATCCAGCGGTTTTCCTGTACCTCCGCCTGCTGCACGAAAAGCGATCTCACGTAAACGTCCGATTTCTCTCATTATATTCGGAGAATCCTGAGCTGTAATGATATAAATCTGATTATGGCTCTTATTCGTCATACGCAGACGCTTCTCTTCGGTCAGTTCCGCTTTCAGAAGCTCCTTACTTATAGGTTCAATAATCTCTTCCATATATTCTTGTTAGTAGTTCTTTAATTCACTTTATACCTTATCACTTTACAACTTATATACGATATCCTTCACATAGGCCGCCCACTCGGTAGGAGTCTTTGATTTATCAAATGTCTGCCAGGAGATAGGTTTCCCAATGGTTACGGTAAACGTTTTATGACGATTCTTCAGCATCTCATCCGCAAGATAGAGCATAGCTATATTAACCTTAATACCCAGGAATTTGCAGATGTTAGCCAAATTATAAAAAAAGTTCGAATTCCGGCCCTCGAAATGAATAGGGACAACATCACGATGTGCCTGCACACTCTTCACGACAAAGGTCTTTTTCCAATCCAAGTCACGGATCACCCCATTCTGACGGCGAGAACACAACCCGGCCGGAAACATAATCAATTGATCATCGGATGCAAAGCCTGCTTCCACCATTCTCGGAAAATCTTTTGCCTGTTTTCCGGTCTTATTAATAGGTATACAGAGAGGGGCTAATCCTTGCAGGTTCATCAGCAAGTCATTTACCATATACTTCACCTTACCATTATAAAAAGAACCCAGTATATATCCCAAAGCCACACCATCCTGACCTCCCAATGGATGATTGGAGACAAAGGTGTAAAGTCCTTCTTTCGGTAGATTTTCTTCTCCCTTCACCACGATATTGGCATCCAGAAATTCCAGGCAGGCTTTTAAAAAGTCTACGCCCACTTTATCCTTAGAATCGCGCAGGAAAACATTCAGTTCTTCCTGATGAACAATTCTTTTCAGATAAGAAACTACGAATCCGGGGATGTACTTATAGTACTTCGGAGCCTTTTCCCGGAGTACTTTATCAATATCAATCAAAAATAAAGAGTCGTCAGCCATTCTTTTTAAGATGAAATGATTGCGCAAAATTAACTCATCTTTTTAATTATACGCAATAAAATTGTCTAAAACTGCACCCAAAAACAAACAAAAGACGCCCAAAAACTATCAATTGATAGTTTTTGCCCTAAAGATTACTTGAAATGCGTCCATCGGAGTTAGATAACTTTCGTAAAATTGCAACATCAAAAGTCAAACAAACGAATAACTATATAAAAAAGGAGAACGATATGAACAGTATTACATTCCAAAAAGATTTGCTCGGAGTACAAAACGATTTATTACGTTTCGCATACAAATTAACCTCCGACCGTGAAGAAGCAAATGATTTGCTTCAGGAAACCTCATTAAAGGCATTGGACAATGAAGATAAATATGTACCGGACACTAATTTCAAAGGCTGGATGTACACCATCATGCGCAATATCTTTATTAATAACTATCGCAAGGTGGTTCGCGACCAGACCTTCGTAGACCAGACAGATAATCTTTATCATCTTAATCTGCCACAGGAATCCGGATTTCAAAGCACCGAAAGCGCTTATGACCTGAAAGAGATGCACCGCATAGTAAATGCCTTGCCACGCGAATATAAGATTCCATTCTCTATGCATGTATCCGGTTTCAAATACCGCGAAATTGCAGAAAAGCTGGGATTGCCCTTAGGCACAGTAAAGAGTCGCATATTCTTTACCCGCCAAAAGTTACAGCAGGAACTGAAAGACTTCAGATAACCTGACTGGCAAGATAAAACCAAGTATCACCTTATTCAACCTAAACCGATAACGTTTTGATATAGCACCTGAAAACTATCAATTGACCACCCAAAAACTATCAATTGATAGTTTTCCCCCCATTTAATGCGAGAATTCCGTCCGTTAAAGTGATGCATTCTTCGTAAAATTGCAAAGTCAAAAGGCAAAACAAAAGAATAACTATTGAAAAGGAGAATTGATTATGAATAACAGTATTACATTCCAAAAAGAATTGCTCGGGGTACAAGGCGATTTATTACGCTTTGCATACAAATTAACCTCGGACCACGAAGAAGCAAACGACCTACTCCAGGAAACCTCTTTAAAGGCGTTAGATAACGAAGATAAATATGCACCTGATACGAATTTCAAAGGATGGATGTATACCATCATGCGTAACATCTTTATCAACAACTACCGTAAAGTAGTTCGCGATCAGACTTTCGTAGACCAAACAGATAATCTCTATCATCTCAACTTACCGCAGGATTCGGGATTCGATTGCACGGAAAGCGCTTATGACCTGAAAGAGATGCACCGTATAGTAAATGCTCTGCCCCGTGAATATAAAATTCCGTTCTCAATGCACGTATCCGGTTTCAAATACCGCGAAATTGCAGAGAAGCTGGGATTACCATTAGGTACAGTAAAAAGCCGTATCTTCTTTACCCGACAGAAGTTACAACAAGAATTGAAAGATTTTGTTTAAGAATAAAGAATAATAATAAGCAGAATCAATACATCATATAAAATTTTAGTTGTGTTAGAGAGATAATGGGCAGGCAGGAGTAATCCGGTCTGCCCTATCTTTTTTAGGGATCTACTCCATACCCGAACCATAGCAAAACCGTACTTGCTCCGTACATTCTCCACTCAGAGGTACTTCTACAAGGAGAAAGTACGGGATTGGTACGGAACAAGTGCAGCCCAGGTAGGTATTTGATTAGTAAAATTTGGGGGCAGGAGGATTTTCTCCTTTATAGTCTTTATTCGTATAAACACGTATCCAGTCGATATACATGGCAGGCATCGCGTCTTTCTTCCATTCGGAAGGTATGATGGCGCCGGGCCAGGCATTCGGATTGGTAGAGATACCTGTACTGAAAATCAGGAAAAAGCCCTGCGGATCACTCCAAGGCCAGTCGGTATTGCCATCAGCCCCTTTGTTATGTTCAAAATAGGCTTGTCCGTTGACACCTCCTACAATACGGTCGGGATACCATTCCAACCAATAGATATTCCACTGGGACATATCAGCAAGATCAATAGTGGAAGTGACACTGCCCGAACCACCTACCACACCGGCATAATGATTCTCGGAATGCAGCGTGAAGTGGGCACGGTCATTCAGCGTCTTCTTCGGATTTTCCAAAAGGTCGATTTCACCGTTCTTCGGCCAGGGACGGTTATTGTTGCCCATAAACCAAAGGGCATCATTAAAGCCTACATAGGGAGTACGTTTGAAGCGGATTTCAATGCGCATATTCTCGGTGAAATTGCACCAAAACTCCTTACTTCCCGGTAAAGAAGTACGGTAGCAACCGTGAGAATACTTCACTTTCTTACCGAAACGGTTGTCTATCGAGTCTTTCTCTTCCACACTCCAGATGCGCAAAACTCCATCCTCTACCTTTGAGCATTTCCGGTTATCGACCTTTGCCGTACGGGACATGTGCATGCCTCGATGTTCTATGAAACCAAGCGGCAAGCCTTTTTTTGTATCTTTATTATTAAACTCATGAGCTGTATAGAAATGCCAGTTCTTGATTTTGGGGTGCATGTCCCCTTCCTTCAAAAGCAACGCATCCCCCGGATTATCATAGACCAGCGTTTCATCATCTTTGGGCAATTTTCGCTCCACTTGTCCGCTGTCGGGATAAGAAACAAACTTGCCGGTTCTTTTCAGGACAGGCATAGTGGCATGTTGTTCTCTCAAATAATCGCTCAATGCTTTCGCCAGTTCTTTCGTTTTATCCGGATAATGGGCAGATACATCCTGCTTTTCAGAAATGTCATCCGCCAGGTTATAGAGGCAGTTCTTACCGGACTCATAATAATGAATCAGTTTCCAGTCTCCTTTCAGTATGGCACTTTGCGGGGCACCGATGGTCTGTACTCTCTCGCCCCAGTTATTTGGATAATGAAAAAACAAGGCGCGTTCCTTATCACCGGGCTGTCCTTTTATTTGCGCCATGAAACTTTGCCCGTCAACATGCTGCGGCGTTTGATAATCGCGCACTCCGGCAAGTTCCAGCAGGGTGGGAAAGAAGTCTTCGATGATGACCGGGGTGTCATTGACAGTCGACGGTTTCGTTATATTCGGATAATAGACAATCATCGGTTCGCGGATACCTCCTTCTTTCAGAGAACCTTTTCCTTCGCTCAACGGAGCGTTCTTGTCTGCACGCCCTATGGTATAACCGCCATTATCGGACATAAAAATGATTACTGTATTATCTGCAATGCCTTTCCGGTCTACATAGTCCATCAAATCTCCCAGACTCTTATCCATTCCCTCCAGCAAAGCGGCGTACTGCGCTTCCTTGTGGGCGAGGCCTTTATCAATATACTTCTGGTAGAAACGTTTGTCCGTCTTGAAGGGGGCATGTACGGCATAATGGCTCATGTACAGGAAAAAAGGGTTGGATTGTTCAATGGCTTTGTCCATAAGTCCCTTTGCTTCCAATGTCAGGGCCTCGGTAAGGAAAGTATCCGTTCCATGATACTTCTCCAGATCCGGTACAGCCCATATCGCCGCCCACTCCGGTTGGCCGGTTGCACCGTATCCTTCTTCTCCCAGATAGCTGCCCATAGCACCGGCGGCATGACCGGCAATGTTGTAATCGAAGCCGATTGTCAGAGGATTGGCAGCAGGCGTATCTATCGAACCGAAGTGTGCTTTGCCTACCATCATCGTCGTATATCCTTTTTCACGCAGCAGTTGCGGCAGGCATTTTGCATAGAAAGAATGTTCCATACCGGGTTCAGGGCACAGACCATTGTAGTTCCAAGCCTCAAAATCCAGCGTTTCATTCTTCCGGTCGGTCGGTGTGTCTTTCTTCAAAGTCCAGTTCGTAACCTTGTGCTGCGCGGCATTTGCGCCGGTGAACAGGCTGACACGCGAAGGGGAACTGATAGGGCATGCATAAGCGTTCGTAAACCTGACGCCTTTCTTTGCCAGACGCTCCATGTTGGGCGTCTCATAAATATGATTCAGTTCGGTAGTGTCTTTCCAGAACGGCAGGGAGGTGTCCTGCCATCCCATATCATCAACCAGAAAAAGAATGATATTAGGCTTTTGTTGGGCTGCGACATTACCGGAAAGCAATGCCGCAGCAGCTATAGAAACAAGGGGATATTTCATCATAAGCAATAATTCAAAAGTAGTTTTATAAATGATAATCCAGTACTTGCTATCTTGTCAGAATACCTACTTCACCGACGGTTACGGCGTTTTTATTATTCATCTCCGATATAGGTTCCAGCTTGAAGTAACGGGCGGGATACGTCTTTCCAAACCGTACAAAGTAAGGTATGGGATTGTGCATGATGTTGCTGAACTCACCGCTTGCCTCACATTTAGTCCACGATTGGCCGTCGAGGCTGATGTAGAAAGCATACTTATAGATAGTCCCCGTTAAATCTTCTTCCAAAGAGGGAGCGTAACTGAAACCTTTCACACTCACTTCATGCCCCATATCGACTACCAACGGTGTAAGAGCAGAGGCACGCCAGACAGTTTTCCGGTCTCCGTCGATAGCCAGACGGGAATCCGCATTGCCACCGACCACCTTCCATTCAGTTACAGGGATGTCACTAAGCTGCACTTCCTCACTTTTATCAGCAAGAGGTTCGGCATAGAACAGACCTACGGCAGAAACGTTAGCTATGCCACGGGCGGAGCGAATCGTAACACGGATACGCTCCGGACGAGTGTCGGAGAAGCGGACAAGACGCTTGTACCCTACTGTAGTACCCTCGGAGAGGTGAATCCAGGCACCGTCTTTATAGGCTTCGACAAGGAAACTTTCGATACGTTGCCCCTTGGAAATATCTTCCTGAATCATAAAAGCATTGACCAGCGCACCTTTCTGCACATCATATTCGCGGGCTGTGCCGGAGGTTCCTTGCCAGGCTTCGTCTCCTTTCAGCACATAATTGCGGGCAAAGGTCTTCTTCAAATAACCGGAAAACTCTTTCAACCGTTGCACATCGCTCTCATGAATCCGCCCACGAAGGTCGGGCGGGATGTTGAGCAGAAGAACGGAGTTATAGCCAACGGATTTGAAATAGATATCCACCAGATGGCTCAAAGACTTCACCTGATTGTCCTGGTCGGCATGATAGAACCAGCCCGGACGGATAGAAACATCCACTTCGGAAGGATACCAGAAAAGTTCGGTGGCACGAGCCACGATGTCGCGTCCGCCCAAGTCCTTTGCCTTGCCGTAGATGCCCAACGCCTTGTTCTGTTCGCCGGAACGGGGGTAGATGCCGGGAGTGAGGGCGGTGGCGCTCCACTCAGTTTCACGGCCGATACCTTTTTCATTGCCTACCCAACGGACATCATCGCCCATAATGGCGGTGACGGCTTTGGGTTGCAGGCGGCGGATGGTGCGCAGGATGGCGTCCCAGTCGTAGATTTGCTTCTTGCCATTGGGGCCTTCACCGTTGGCACCATCAAACCAGACTTCGTGAACTTCACCGTAATTGGTAAGCAATTCGGTGAGTTGTTCGATGAAGAAGCGGTTGTAGGCGGGGGAATCGCCATAACAAGAGGCATTGCGATCCCAGGGGGAAAGATAGACACCGAACTTGATGCCATATTTCTTGCAGGCATCACGCAGTTCGCGAACGACATCGCCTTTGCCGTCCTTCCAAGGGGAGGAGGCTACGGAGTGGCGGGTGGTCTTTGTGGGCCAGAGGCAGAAGCCGTCGTGATGCTTGGCGGTGATGAGGGCCATCTTGAAACCGGCGTCCTTGAGGGTACGCACCCATTGTTCGCAATCCAGGGCCGTGGGGTTGAAGATATTCGGGTCTTCGGTTCCATCGCCCCACTCACGACCGGTGAAAGTATTCACACCAAAGTGCAGGAAAGCAGTCAGCTCCATCGCCTGCCACTCCAGTTGCTGGGGAGTGGGAACGAGACGGGAGGCCATGTCGAGCTTCTCGGCGGCGGTGGCGGTGGCGGGGAAAGCAACGTGCTTTTCATAATAAGTCTCCTGCGCGTGCAATCCGGTGAGGGAGGCGAGGGAGAGGATGAGGGTTAGGATCTGTTGTTTCATGGTCTATGTATATAATAAGAATGAGAGAGTATCAAGCTCCCCTTACTTCAATGGGCGGATTGTGAACCGGAACTTGTATTCCTGCACAGGCACCCGGTATTGCGGCTGTACGCCGGGACCGCAAGTTGCCGTACCCACACCTGCCTGCGCAGCATCCAGATGCACGGTCACAACTCCTTCGCGTCGCAACTGATTGACATGCGTCGCCGCATCCAGACATTCATCCGTGAAAGGAATGACACTGAACTGGAACGGAACGTCGGAACGGAAAGCCAACCCCTCGCCCGCTTCATCAGCAAGTTGCATCCAACGGACATCCGTACGATTTCCCGTAGCC
This sequence comes from Bacteroides sp. AM16-24, assembly GCF_003471885.1. Classification (NCBI taxonomy): domain Bacteria; kingdom Pseudomonadati; phylum Bacteroidota; class Bacteroidia; order Bacteroidales; family Bacteroidaceae; genus Bacteroides; species Bacteroides sp. AM16-24. The sequence continues at coordinate 72,133 of NZ_QRKI01000006.1, read as the reverse complement.
TGCGGACGGACATAATAGTGGAACATGCGCTCTACATCGGTATGATAAATGCCGATGCGGCCGGACGTGTTGCGGTCGATGTAGGTTTCGTGCTCGCCACGTCCCAGATAAGCGACCCGGCTATAAGCATCAGGCATCTCAAAAGTAAGTCCAACACGTGCCAATGAAGCGACAACAGCCGTATCGGGAACGAAATATGTCTGCACATCCAGCGCTCCGTCTTTCTTCAGGGTGTAGATGAAGGTGGCGGTGCCGAGGCGCTCGTTACGGGCGTTCAGCAGTTCCACTTCGCTGCGGCCGCCACGGGCGGAGGTCTTGACGCTGAGGGCACGCTGGGCGAGTTTATCCAGTCCGGCTTTCTTCCAGACCTTGGCACCACCCACTTTTTCACGATTGTCATTATCCGTGGCAGGGCGGTAGAGGCTCAACATCACGGGAGAAGCCAGCATTTCTTCACCTTTATATATATAGGAGCGTAACGCTCCCGTCACGGGGTCGATGTCCATCTCCACTTTGCCGGAGAGTTTCGCCTCAGGAGCACGGTAGTTCCGGTTTCCGGCGAGGGGGAACTGGTCGTAGGCCACTTCATAATCCGTACCAATGAACGGAGCAGCCTCAACAGGTGTCCAGCGCAGATTGAGCCAAGCCTCGCGGACGTCAGCAGGCAGGCGCACGGCACCCAATGTCACTTCCACCGTAGCATGCGGGGCGGCATCTACCTGACGTGTGCCGTCGGCAATCACCCGGCCATCGTCGCCCACCACCTGCCAGTGCAGGGTGTAGGCGTTGAGGTTGGTGAAGTCGTACCAGTTCTTGATGCTGAGGGTGAGACTCTTGTTATCAAGCATGGAAGCTTTGATATATTGATAAGCCTTCTTCACTTCAAGCAGATGTGGATGTGGTTCACGAACAGCATTCACCAAGCCATTGCAGCAGAAGTTACCGAAGCTGGGGATGTTTTTGGGGCCGTAGTCGCCGCCGTAAGTCCAGTACCAGCGCCCATCGGCATCTATTTCACGGAACGACTGGTCTACCCAGTCCCAAATGCAACCGCCCTGCACAATGGGTTCCGTTTCGAAGACTTCCATGTATTCGCGCAGTCCGCCACAGCTATTGCCCATAGCGTGCAGATATTCGGTCATGATGAAGGGACGGTAGACTTTCGGTTCTGTCTGGCGGGCATAAGCAAGAAGTTCGTCCACGCTGCGGTACATGCGGCAGTAGATGTCGGTGTTGTAGTTCTGCTCGGCGCGCTCGTACTGGATGGGGCGGGTGCGCTCGATGGACTTCATGTAGTCGTAGGTGCGTTCGAAGTTGACGCCGTTGCCCGCTTCGTTGCCGAGGGACCAGATGACGATGGCGGGGTGGTTCTTGCTGCGCTCGTACATGCGCCGGGTGCGGTCCATGTGGGCGGGCAACCAGGTGGTGTCTTTGGCGAGGGAAGCGGGGCCGTAGCCCATGCCGTGCGATTCGATGTTGGCTTCATCTATCACATAAAGTCCGTAGCGGTCGCAAAGCTGATACCAATACGGGTGGGTGGGATAATGCGAATTGCGCACAGTGTTCAGGTTATGTTGTTTCATCAGGCGGATATCTTCTTCCATGAGTTCACGGCTGACGGTGCGCCCCAGTTGGGAGTGTTCGTGACGGTTGGCACCTTTCACCAACACGGGCACGCCGTTGATGCAGAAGCGTCCGTCCTTGATTTCGGAAGTGCGGAAGCCGACGTTGCCCCCTGTCAGGTGTGTCACTTGTCCGGCGTCATTCTTCAGGGCCAGTGTCAGCGAGTAAAGGTTGGGATGTTCCGCGCTCCAACGTTTCACGTCCGGAAGAGTCTGTTCGTCAAAAGTAACAAAATTACTCAAGCCACGGCTCTTTACCGGGATTTCTTTTTTCAGGATTGTTTTTCCGGAAGGGTCTTCCAGCGTATACTCCAAAGTGGAGGCGCCGGTTGCCGCCCCTTCAACAGTGGCTTCAAGAGCGAAAAGCCCTTCTTTGTACGTCTGTTTATCCAGGGAAGAAGTCACTTTATAATCGGAGATGAAGCGGCGGGGGGTGCTGTAGAGGTAGACATCGCGCTCAATGCCACTCAAACGCCACATGTCCTGACACTCCAGATAGGCACCGGCGCTCCAGCGATACACTTCGAGCGCGACGGTGTTCTCGCCTTCTTTGACATAGTCGGTGATATCCCATTCGGCAGGAGTCTTGGAACCTTGGTTGTAACCCAACTGATGGCCGTTCACCCAGATGTAATAAAAAGAAATCACGCCTTCGCAGCAAATCACGATGCGGCGGTCGCGCCAGTCGGCGGGCAGGGTGAAGGTGCGGCGGTAGGAGCCTACTTCATTCTCTTCGTAAGGAACCAGCGGCGGGTTCTTGCGGAAGTTGAACAGGGGGTCGTCAAATTCGTAGGTTTCGTTCACGTAAATGGCGGTGCCGTATCCCTGACGTTCCCAGTTGCCGGGGACGTTGATGTCCGCCCAGCCGCCGGTGTAGAAAGAAGGTTTATAGAAATCCTTCGGTCGGAGGTCGGGGTTCTTCACCCAATGGAATTTCCATGTACCGTTCAGGCTCATATAGTAAGGTGACTGTTCGTAGTTGCCGCTGCGCAGGGCATCCGCCGTTTCGTAGGGCCACACGTAGGCGTGCGGCTCCAGCTTGTTCTTTCCGATGGCGTACTGGCTCTGCCACTCCGGCTGCGCCGCGAGGGCGGCGGGAAGGAGGCAGAGGGCTATCAAACTCAAAAATAGGTTCTTTTTCATATCCGTCTTGCTGTTAGTAAGGTGATTTGTTGAGGATGGAGCGCTTCCGGGGGGACAAAAAGTTCACATCCGTTAAGGATTGAGCTCATTTGGTGCCGACAAACCAGTTGGCGGGGACCGCGAGAGCTCCCGGCGCGTCGTCGTCACTCCACGATGACTTCATCGAAATAGATGCGGGCTTCCTGCCCCGGGCGCACGTGGGTGAAAGGACATAGGCCTGCCCCGTATGCCACGACGCGGATGTAGCGTGCCTTCTCTCCTATCTCAAACGGAATATCCTCGCGGAAAGTACCTTCGCGGAAGATTTCCTCCTTCGTAAACGACTTCCCGGAGACCTTGCGGAAGTCTTTATTATCCGCCGAAACCAGCACTTCTATCCTTGCGGGTTTATGCGCCGCCATGCCGTAGTTGGTGATGGAACCCAGCGTGAGCCGCGCCACCGCTTCAGGCTTCTTCAAATCAAGAGTGAAGGAAACGGTATCGTTCTTCATCCACGAGCACCATTCGGAGTCGGTATATTTCAGACTTCCACGCACACCATTCACCAGCAGGCCGATGTTGTCGGCACCGATGCTCTTTATTGCCCGGGCCGTTGCCGGATTCCATACAACAGGCAGTTCCAGCGTTTGTCCCATCTGCTTGCCTGCGGAGAAAGTGGCGGCCTTTATAGTTTTCGTACCCGTGAGCATCAATGGCCGAACGTAGAGGGCGGACTGTGCCGTGGGCTGACTGCCATCCATCGTGTAGCGCACCTCCACATCCGGGCGGATGCAATCCAACTTCACTTCCAGACGGCCGTCACGGGGTGTCACCGTCTGCTGGATGTTGTACATGGAACGGGCGTAGACGATGCCCTTCGCCGCCAGATGTTCGTTGAAGCCATCCATAGCCGCCAGATACGCCTTCCAGTCCTTGCGTTCCGGCCGCGTCCAGGCCACCTCCGCCAGTGCGGACAGGCGGGGGAAAAGCAGATAGTCCACATCCTCGGGAGCATTGCAGAACTCCGTCCACATGCACGCCTGCACCCCCATCAACAGGGAAGCGGTATGCTGCGACCAGTCTTTTTGTATCGGTTCGTAGTCGTATACATCCTTCAAAGTATTATTTCCGAAATACGTCAACGGCTCAAACCATTGCGGGCCCTGATAGCGGATGAGATACATAATCCGGGCGGGCGTCATGATGAAACGATGTCCCAGTTCGGCAGCTTTCACCGCCGCCTCGCCATACTTCTGCCAACCCAGAATGATGAAGTCCTTGGGGATAGTAGCGTTCGTCAGCTCATCCCAGCCTATCACCTCACGGCCTTTGCCCTGCACATAGCGCGCCACGCGGCCCATGAAGTAGCCTTGCAGTTCTTCTTCATTCGCCAATTTCTCCTCCTTCATCCGCGCCTGGCACAACGGGCACACTTCCCAATGCGTCTTGCGAGCCTCATCTCCACCCAAATGGATATACTTCGACGGGAAAAGTTTGAGCACCTCGTCCAGCACATCTTGCAGGAAAGTGAATACACTGTCGTTTCCGGCACAGTAGATGACGTCGGCGTTCTCGCCGCCCAAACCGGGCAACACGCCGATATACTTGTTCACCACCGGGCACGCCAGCAACGGATAAGCAGCCAGTGCGGCGTTGCTGTGCGCCGGCATTTCAATCTCGGGAATCACCTCAATGTGGCGTTCCCCGGCATAGGCCACTATCTCACGAATCTCTTCCTGCGTATAGTATCCTTTTTCTACCGTAGGCTCGCCCTGGCGGGGATTACGGCGGTCGGGAAAGCTCTTGCCCGGACGGTCTACACGGCGGGAACCTATCTCCGTAAGTTCGGGATATTTCTTGATTTCAATGCGCCAGCCGTTGTCATCTGTCAGATGGAAATGCAGTTTATTCAGTTTCAGCATAGCCATGCAGTCGATGATACGCAGCAGGTTCTCCTTGGGGGAGAAGAACCGTGCCACGTCCACCAACAATCCCCGATAGCCGAAACGGGGCTGGTCGGTGATGGTGACTGCCGGAACTGCCCAGTCGATGTCGGCCGAGGTTGAAGGGGAAGCAGACGCCGATGCCCCCTCAATGGCGGCGGGCAGCAATTGTCGGATGCTTTGCAGGGCATAGAAGAACCCCACCGCATCGGCGGCATGGATTGTGATTCTTTTGGGTGTAATCTCCAGTTTATAGGATTCATTCTTCAAACCGGCATCCGTCACCAGACAGATGTCACCTTTCTTGCTTCCCACCTTGATGCGGGGGGTAAATCCTGCCGCACGGGTGAAAAGTGCCGTCAGCTGACGCACTTCCACAGCCTGCGCTTCATTCTCCACTGCAAAGGTTGTTTTTGCAGAGAAGCGGAAGTTGCCCGTGCCCGGCACTATACTGACCGGGCAGGGAACTAAAGAAATGGGGGATGTCAAGTTATCAGCCTGGATACCGGTCACTGCCAGAAGCAGCAGGCACACCAGTGCATAAATAGTTCTATATCTCATAAGGTCTTTTCATTTGGGTATGCGAATCAGTTGATGCGCCTAAGTCAGGATTGCAACGACAACGGATGAAATGATTTGCGGGCTATCCGTCATTCGCTTCATTCCTTCCTGTTACGAACTCAATCACCGATTCGCTATTAGCTATTAAAAATCATTCTTTGTCTCTCTCTGGCGAAAAGCGCACCGGGTCGTTGTACTCCTCCTGCAAAGCGGCCAGTTGCGCTTTCAGGTCTTTCACAATCTCCTCCGTCCCCGCTTGCCCGTAGATGTTGCGCATCTCCGTAGGGTCGGCCTGCAGGTCGTACAGTTCCCACACATCGATATCATTATAGAAATGAATCAGCTTGTAGCGGTCGGTGCGCACCCCGTAATGGCGTTTCACGCTATGCTCGGCCGGATACTCGTAGAAGTGATAGTACAACGCCTTCCGCCAGTCGGCCGGTTTCTCGCCTTTCAGCAGCGGCACCAGCGAGAGGCCCTGAATATCTTCCGGCACTTCCACTCCGGCAAGTTGCAGGAAGGTAGGCGCATAGTCAATGTTCTGCACCATCTCGTCAATATCCCCCTTGCGCTGGAAGTCTTTCGGCAGACGCATAATCAGCGGCGTGCGCATGGACTCTTCGTACATGAAGCGCTTGTCGAACCAGCCATGCTCGCCCATATAGAAGCCCTGGTCGGAGGTGTAAACCACGAGCGTATTATCATCCAGACCTTTTTCTTTCAGATAATCCAGCACACGGCCCACATTGTCGTCCAGCGACTTCACCGTCTTCATATAGTCGCGCATGTAGCGTTGGAACTTCCAGTTGGCAAGCTCCTTGCCTTGCAGGTTCTTCTGATAGAAATCCTCGATGATGGGTCCGTAGAATTTATCCCATGCGGCACGCTGTCCTTCGTCCATGCGACCGATGTACTTCTCGTAAAGAGCCTTCAAGCGGGTCTCTTTGTCCGGGCGCAGCATCTTGAGGTCGTAAATCATATCCATATCCTTCACGATGCTCATTTCCTGTGCCGCAGCGGCGGGACGCCCTTCATAATCGTCAAAGAAGTTGTCCGGCAACGGGAAAGTCTTATCCTCATAAAGCGCCAAATTGCAGGTATCCGCCAGCCAGTTGCGGTGGATGGCCTTGTGATGAATCAGGATACAGAACGGTTTGTCCTTGTCCCGCTGGTTCTCCATCCAGTTGATGGCGTCATCGGTGATGAGGTTCGTCACATACCCGTGCTTCTGTATCGTATCATTATCCTGGGTGATGAAGTCCGGGTTATAATAATCGCCCTGTCCGGGCACAATCTCCCAATAATTGAAGCCGGTAGGCAGGCTTTCGAGGTGCCATTTGCCGATGAGGGCCGTTTCATAACCGGCTTGTTGCAAGAGTTTAGGAAAGGTCTGCTGCGAAGCGTCGAACACGCAAGTGGTGTTGTCGTAGAACTTGTTGGCGCAACTGTGCTTACCGGTAATCATGCAGGCACGGCTGGGTCCGCTTAGCGAGTTGGCAACAAAACTGTTGGTGAAGCGTACTCCATCGGCAGCAATGCGATCCAGGTTCGGTGTTTCCATATAACGGTGGTCATAGCAGCTCATCATCTGCGCTGTGTGGTCATCCGTCATGATGTATACGATGTTATACTGCTTCTGCTCTTCAGCCTTCTTTTGGGCGGAGCAGGAAGCCAAGGATGCCACGGCGGCGGCACCGGTCAAGGAATAGAGTAATCCTGATTGCAAGTTTTTCATGGTCGGAAATCTTTAGTAGTTTAATTACCCAAAAGTACGCGTAATGGATAAGAGCAATGTTCAAGAATATCTTTATCATATCCAAAATTCACCATTTCGGGCATACCTAAAGCAACAAAAAGACAAAATTAAAAACAGCAAAGACAAAACCAGAAGCAGAACAGACAAGATGCGCTGTCTGCTTCCGGAATGTTAGGTTATGTCAGCCTATTGAAAAAAGGATTTCAAATTGCATCTTCGCCATCGCTTAATAGCCGAAGTTATTGTCACTATTGGAAAGCCCCGGGTTCGCGTCGATTTCACTGGTAGGAATCGGCAACAGCAGGTTCTTTCTCAGGAAATCATCCGACAGGTTACCACCGTTCAGCAAACGATCGCAGAAGTTGTTCGTGCTGGCAGCGTAATTCTGCTCTCCCTTTATGGTCAATTCGTGCGTAGTGTTCAGTTCCAGGAACTTCTTGAAATATTCCGTACCACGGATACGTACCATATCATAAATATTAGGTTCACCGCAAAGTTCAATAATACGTTCAAAATACAACTTCTCCGTAACCTGTTCTTTAGTAAGGGATGACGGCCAGTCTGTCGGCTGTGCCGAAACCACGGCTCCGGACTTGCGTGCACGGGCAAGCACTTCATTAGCTAAACTGATAGCTTTCGGAGTATCCCCCAGTTCGTTATAAACATCGGCCATCAACAGCAACATCTCGGCATAACGGTATACCATCAAGTTCTTGTGAGCCATTGTACCAGTTTGTCCCTGGTCGTACAACTTACCGAAGTATGGCCACTTCTCACCATTACCCACCTTCACAAAATCCTCTACTGCCTTAGTCACCGTCGAATTATACGGAGATTCCCCGTGTGTAGCCTCATAGTTTTCAAGAACACTGATACTCGGATTCTTCGGATTAGGAAAGTCTGCATAAGGTAACTTAGCCGTTATTTCCAGTTTCACGTCCTTTGAGCCAGGCACTATCACATCCGTAAACTTAATTTTCCAGTAAGGATACGTGCATACAGAGTCGTTGGCACAAAGTTCAGTACCTACCTGCGGTTTCGGATTAGCCTGATTGTTACCATTGCGTGCTCTCCACTTAGTCAGGAAGTTAACATCAATACGGGGATCTCCCGGATAAGTACCTTCGTGCATGTCATAAGCGAACTTAGCCACACGATATGTACTCCAGTTGATACCACTGGTAGAAGCCTGTGGAGCAAAACGGTTACTGCCACGGTTGTAGCAGCCGTTTGCATTTCCTGTCGAATAATTCATCTGGAAAATGGATTCTTTGGAGTTTGAAACATATTCACCGAACAGGTTCGCAAACTTGGGTTCCAACTCATAAACATGACTTGCATATACTGCATCAAACATATCCTTGGCATTCTGCCAGTTGGCTGCGGCGTCTATACCTAAAGCAGCCATCTTATAATATACCTTACCCAAGAAAGCCTTTACAGTCCAGGAATTGGCGCGTCCTACCGACGATGTTTCAGAGATAGAAAGAGCGTCCTTCAAGTCTTGGACGATTTGTGCCAACACCTCTTCACGAGGTGAACGGGCAATAGAAATACCTTCGGATGAAGAAGCAACCGTCTTTAAAGGTACATCGCCAAATACGGAAACTAAATTATAGTAAGCTAATGCTCTCAAGAATTTGGCTTCGCCACCCTTCTGTACTTTAACACCTTCACTCAAACCACTCTTATCAATACTTTCCAGAAAAGCATTGATTTCGGCTATCACCTTGTACATACCTCCCCAGGCAGAAGAAACCAGACTATTGGCAGCCAGTGTATTCAGCGAGTTCAGGTCTTCAGGGCGCTGTGCCCAGGCAAGCCCTGAAGCCACGATGGGCACTTCTTGCCACATCTGCCCGTAAGCATTGCCGGATGACATATAACCGTAGCATCCCAACAGAGCCAATTCGGCATTATCCTCGGTCTGAAAGACAATATTGCTATTCTGAGAGTATAAAGGATCCTCATCAAGTAAAGCGTCGCAGGCAGAAAAGCTGCACAGTGCAACCAAAGACAGTATATAATATTTATATCTTTTCATATTCTTCATGTTTTTAATATTAGAAAGTCAAGTTTAAGCCGAATATAAATGAACGCGGAGTAGGATAAGAACTCATATCCACACCCGGGCGGAGTCCGTCGAAAGCGAAACTATTCACTTCAGGGTCATAACCGCTATAGTCAGTAATGATGAATGCATTTTTGACAGAAGCATAAACAGAAGCATTCTGGAAGCCAATCTTCTTCATCCATACCTTCGGCAATACATAGTTCAAGGTGATATCGGAACAACGCAAATAACTGCCATCTTCCACATAGCGATCCATTACGTAGTTCTGCACTACGAATGTAGAACTCGGATACAAATTGGAGTGATTGCTTTCAGTCCACATATTCTGAAAAGCTTTCCGCGTCAGGTTGTTGGATTTGGTTCCCGGAGTGTTGATGTAACGGTTGTTGGTATTCAGAATATCCCTACCCTGCACACCGGTAAACGCAGCCGACAGACTGAGGTTCTTCCAAGAAATACTTGTAGAAAAACCGTATGTAAAATCAGGATTCGGATCACCGATAATGTCACGGTCGTTCACATTTACATCACCGTCACCATCATTATCTACAAACTTGATATCACCGGCTACCGGAGTAACCTTATTGAATGTCTGGTAATAGCCAACCGTACCATCTTTTTTGATATATTTCACGCCCTGATCTGTGATGTCTTCCGGCTGTACGATGCCTTGTGTCACATATCCGAAGAACAGTCCCGGTGCCTTACCTTCCAAAAAGATGTGCCCCACACCAAAGTGATCGCCTATCGAGTTACCATAATATCCGATATTCTCTCCCAGGAAACCGAAGTCGGACGGCAAAAGTCCTAATTCGGAAATCTTACTCTTATTGAAACCGATATTACCACTCAAACTCCACTTCCAGTCTTTCTTATCCACAATCTGTGCGTTCAAGGAAAGTTCAACGCCCGTATTCTTCATTGATCCCTGATTGTAATAAGTAGATCCAAAGCCTGCTGATCCCGGCAAGGTTCTTGAAATCAACAAATCAGTAGTTTTCTTCTGATATACATCAAGAGTACCACTCAGACGAGAGTTAAATAAACCGAAGTCCACACCACCATTCCATGAAGCCGTCTTTTCCCATTTCAAACTGTTGTTTGACAAGTTGGTTACCGTAAAGGCAGTCTGAGCATTGCCCGAGCCATCAGCATAATAAAGGTTGGAGTTAGAACCATACATAGAGAAAGTGGAATACGGGTCGATACTTTGGTTACCCGTAACACCATAGCTTACGCGAATCTTCAACTGACTCAACCAAGAAATATTCTTCATAAATTCTTCCTGTTCCATACGCCATGCCAGTGATGCAGAAGGAAAATATCCCCAACGGCTGCCCTTGGCAAATTTACTGGAACCGTCGGCACGGAGAGAAGCAGTAATCAGATATTTATCGAAAATAGAGAGATTGGCACGTCCCAGATAAGAAACCAGCTGATAGTCTTTCTGGATAGGCTGGGCATTATTTACATTACCTGCCATGTGAAGCCCATTCTCACGCATTTCAAAGAAAGTGAAGTTATTACCGGTAGTGTTCTTATTCAGGAAATTGTAATCTTCGTAGGTAACGCCGACCGTAGCATCCAAAGTGGCAAAGGATTTGAGCTTCGTACTGTAATTCAAGATATTTTCAACGGAAACATTGTTTTTATTCAAATCAGACAATGCAAGTAAACCTTGATTGTTCATACCCTGATAAAGTTGCAAACCATACCAGCGCTTACGCTCATTGATATTCAAATTGCCACCGGTACGGAGATTATAACGGAAGAACTTGTTAATCTTCCAGGTCAGGTCCAAACTGGCTTTGAAAGTTTTGTCAGCCGTTACATCCACATAGTCATTCAACCAACTGAAAACTGTTGTCTTATTCTCATTATTGAAACTCGGGTCACCTTCCGGCATTTCAAACGGAGCATAATCCAGTGCTGTACGTGAGATAGCACCGGTAGAACCGCCCAATGTGTTACCTCCTGCCATCATATCGTTCTGACGAAGTGCCCCACTCAAAGACAAGTCTATCTTCACCGCTTTTGATACCTCAGCACTCAAATTGGCACGTAAGTCACCCTGCTTCAGAGAGGTCTGCTTTACCGTACCGTTGATATCCTTGAAATTGGCAGATATATAATAAGTAATCTTATCCGAACCACCATTCAGAGACAAGGAATAGTTTTGTGAAAAGGCCGAGGTATAGATTTCCTTCTGCCAGTTGCGGTAATTTACAACATTATAAGTTTCAGGATTATTAGGATCATACTTGTCGTAAGAACCATTGAATACATATCTCACCTCATTGCCCACAATATGAAATGGCACTGCATCATCCTGGATCCTGCTGTTTGCATAATTGGCATATTCTTCCAGATTGATCATATTCATCAGGTTCGTAGTATTGGCAATGGTAAACGTAGCTGAAGCATTAACTTTAGCTTTACCGGATTTTCCTTTCTTGGTAGTAATCAAAATAACACCATTGGCACCACGTGAACCGTAAATAGCAGTTGAAGAAGCATCCTTCAGAATGGTAATATCTTCAATATCGGCAGGATTCAAAGACGATAACGGGTCCTGATTAATCTGAAAGTCACCGCTGATACCGGAAGAGGAGAACTCACCGGTGGAGGCCTGCGGCACATTATCTATCACATACAGAGGCTGGTTGTCTCCACGAAGTGAACTGGCACCACGGATAGTAACCGAAGAAGCAGAACCGACAGCCGAAGAAGTTGAGTTAACTACCAGACCTGCCACTTTACCCGATAATAAGTTATCGAGAGAATTAGCCTTAGCCGCATCATTCGGGTCGGGACGTAAACTGGTCAGCGCACCTGTTACGTCACCTTTACGCGCCGAACCGTAACCTACCACAACTACCTCGTCCAACAACTGCGTGTCGTCCTTCATTGTCACATTAATCACCGTCTTGTTACCTACCGCAATCTCTTGCTTCTCATAACCGATGAAAGAAAAAACCAATACTGATTTAGAGTTAGGGACATCTATCTTATAATTACCGTCAATATCGGTAATCGTCCCAAGTGATCCTCCTTTTACAGACACATTGACACCGGGTACACCTTCATTGGTGTTGTCAATCACTTTACCTGTTACTTTGACGGGTTGCTGTGCATAAGCGGCAGCAGTAGTTGTCAAGCAGAGCAGACATGTTAGAAAAACATTAAATAACTTCTGTCTCATAGAATTAAATTTAAATTAGTAAAGACTATTGTTAACATTGATTTCGATGCAAATGTAAAGCGAAACAGAAGGAGCACCGGTACAATAATCACTATTACTAAATCCAAATTTGACCATCCACAGACCTTCTGGAAGTGTATAGTCAAATTTGGATCTAAAAGTAGATAAAATTGGAGTTTCTTCCCATCAGATTCCTGCCTTTTGTTTTGTATGGTTCGATACAAAAGTTTATTTTTGTTCCAATCTTTGCGCAACACCATGAGAAAAACCATGTTAACCACACTGATATTGTTCCTATTGTTACTCTTTCCGGAGAAAGCAGTCGGCAATAAACAATACGCTTTCCAGCAGATAAGTACGCAAAATGGCTTGTCCTCTTCAGTCCGCTGCCTGGTTGTAAGTCAGGAGAAAGGATACGTATGGATGGGAACGAGGCTGGGCATCGGACGTTTCGACGGCTACGAACTAAGGAAATATCTATTGGGAAACATCACCCACATTATTGAAGATAAAGAACATACCATCTGGACCATTACTCCCAAAGGTTTATTCTACTACGATTATCAGGAAGACAAATTCCTACAGGCACGCGACGAAGACAACAACCCGGTGACCGTAACTTCCATCTGCCCGTGGACCGACGGCGTGTTGTTCGGTGGTAATGGAAGACTCTATAAATATGACTATGCCAACCGGAAAATCAAATTCTTATATCCTCTGACACCTAATAATAAATACAATATTACCAACTTACAAAAGTGGGACGACCACACCCTATTGTGCAGTAACCGCTGGAATCATGCACTGCTCATTGACGTTTCCACCGGACAGACACGCCCTGTTCCCTTTGAGAGCAACGAACTGATTTCCACCCTCATCGACAAGAACGGGAACATATGGATAGCCCCTTATTATCAGGGGGTGAAGTGTTACGACCGGAATGGCAAACTCCTGCACTCCTACCACAGCGGAAATTCCCCTCTGCAAACCAATGTTGTACTCTCACTGGCCGAAAATGACGGACACATCTGGATTGGAACGGACGGTGCCGGCATTTATATATTAAATCCGGAAAACGACGAGATGTCTGTTTTGTCACATACTCCGGGCGATCCTTACTCTCTGCCGGTCAATTCCATCCTTTACCTGTATTCCGACACCAACAACAGTATGTGGGCAGGCAGTGTACGCGGAGGACTAATCAGCATTAAGGAAGTAGGAATGAAGATTTACTCGGATGCCCTGCCCGGAACGGAATACGGATTAAGTGAGAAATCAATCTTATGCATCTATCAGGACAAAGATGACGAAATCTGGATTGGGACAGACGGCGGTGGAATCAACCGTTTTCATCCCGACAGCAAAAAATTCCATCACATCATGTCCACATGGGGAGACAAGGTCTCTTCTATCGCAGGAGTGGACAAACAACGGTTATTAGTATCCCTGTTTAGCAAAGGATTGTTCTTCTTCGACAGGAAAACCGGAAATTACCAGCCACTCATTATCGTAAACGACAGCATCAACGAACTGATGTGCAAGCGTGGAAAAGCCGTAAATGTATTCCAAAACACACCCGAAACCATATTATTACTTGCCGAATCGCCTTATAGTTACCACATAGGTAAGAAAGAATTCACCCCTATTTCACTGGACAAATACACTAAAGAGATTATTGGTACCATGTTGCCGATAGAGAGCGAAGGCCCTGTCTCCTACCTGCACGATTTTAAACACATCTACCGCATAGACTCCCGGAAAAATGTATTGGAAACTCTCTTCAGTTGTCAGGGAGACACCATATTCAACTCCATAGCCATCGATGAAAGCGGGGTTTTCTGGATAGGAAGCAATTACGGCCTCAGCCGTTACTCCATCGAGAAGCGAGAACACACCAACATTCCCAACAGCCTGATTAATGAAATCAATTCACTGATTTGTGATAAACAGGGGCGCGTATGGCTGGGGGCTGACGGAAAACTGTTTGCCCACCTCATTCACGAAGGAGAGTTCATCCTCTACGGAGAATCTGACGGAGTGATTCTGAATGAGTATCTGGAAAAGCCACGGTTGTTATCTGCCCAAGGCGATATCTACATGGGCGGTGTCAACGGCCTGCTCTGTGTCAACAAGCAACTCCCCGACGAGCCAACAACTCCACCCGTGCTGGAACTGGCTGATGTATCGGTGGGCGGAGAACGCATGAACACCCTGATTAACACCGGACAAAGCCTGAAAGTACCGGAACAAAGCAAACCCATATCCATAAAGATCATCGCCCACGACAAAGATATCTTCCGCAAACCCATGTATCGCTACACCCTGCGGGGAATGGAGGGGCAAGTCATCTACTCTTATCAACCGGAACTGACACTCAGCGGTTTGCCTGCAAGAACTTATCAAGTGATGGCTGCATGCAGCACCCGTAGTGGCGGATGGACGGAAGATTACCAAATACTGGAATTAATAGTGCTTCCGCCCTGGTATAAATCCGGCTGGTTCACAATTAGTTGCATCATAGTGGCATTCTCCGGCATTGTACTCGTATTCTTCTCCTTGCTGCGCCGCAAAGAAAACAAGCTGAAATGGACCATGAAAGAGCACGAGCAACAGGTGTATGAAGAAAAAGTACGCTTCCTTATCAACATCAACCATGAATTGCGCACTCCATTAACTCTGATACATGCTCCGCTAAAACAACTGTTGGCAACCTTATCACCGGAGGATGAAAAATACCCTATTATACAAAGCATCAGCAAGCAGTCCGGACGCATGAAAGAGCTTCTGAACATGGTGCTGAATGTGCGGAAAATGGAAGTGGGACAAAGCACCCTGCATGTGGAGAACGTAGAGCTGAACCCGTGGGTGGAACAACTTATTGATGACTTCCGGCCGGAGGCAACAATGAAAGGAATTTCCATCGTTTACAATCCGGACAAGGAAGTGGACACCCTCTGTTTTGACAAGGAGAAATGCACCACCATCCTGACGAACCTGCTTATCAATGCACTGAAATACAGTTCCGAAAACGGGCAAATCAGTGTATTCGTAAGCTTGTCCGAAGACCAGAGCAGCGTGCGCATTTCTGTAGCCGACGAAGGTCCCGGTTTAAAGGACATAGATATAAACAATCTCTTTATCCGATTCTATCAAGGCAACAACAGCCGTCCGGGCACAGGTATCGGTCTTTCTTATTCCAAGATTCTGGCCGAACAGCATGGCGGAAGCATCGGTGCGTATGACCACGAAACCACTCCCGGAGCAACCTTCTGGTTTGAGTTGCCCCGCAACGTGCAGCCCGGAAAGGTAACCCTACAACCCCAACCTTATCTGAATGAGTTATTAGCTCCTACCCAGGAAGTGGAAAGTGTTCCGGAAGAAACAGCCGTAAAAGAAGAAACCACGAACAACACACTACTCATAGTAGATGACAATAAGGATTTGACCGACTATTTGTCCGAAGCACTGAAAGGCAAATTCAAGAAGATATGGGTGGCTTATGATGGCGAAGAAGCGCTGCGCATTTGTCGGGAATCATATCCGGATATAGTTGTCAGCGACATACAAATGCCCCGCATGAATGGGTATGAGTTGTGCAAGCACATCAAGGAAGACCTGGAAATCAGCCATATCCCTATTATTCTGCTGACCGCCCGCAATGATGAGGAAAGCCAGATTTTCGGCTACAAGAACGGAGCCGATGCTTATCTGACGAAGCCTTTTGAGGTCAGCATACTTCACACCATCATCCAAAGCCAACTGAAAAACCGTGAACGGATGCGGACTCGCTATGCGGAAGCGGGGCCATTGCCTCAGCCACAGGAAAGTACATTCAGTTCAGCAGACGAAATATTTCTCAAACGAATGAATAAAACCATTTCAGATAATCTGGAAAATCCGCAAATGGGAGTACCGCTACTTTGTACAGAACTGGGCATCAGCCGCGCATCCCTCTACAATAAGTTAAAAGCACTGACCGGAATGGGGGCAAATGATTATATTACTAAAATCAGGATGGAAAAAGCTGTATGGTTGCTTACACACAGTTCCCTCAGCATAAATGAGATAGCGGATCAGACAGGGTTCTCTACATCACGTTATTTCAGTACAGTGTTCAAACAGTATATGGGATGTTCACCGACGCAATATAAGGAGGAACATTCGTAAAAAAGGCTGTTATTTGCTGTAAACTCAGCAGCTTCATTGCGTTCGCATAGGTAGTTTCTTAGTTCAGAGTGCTTCTTTTTGCAACGGCCACGAATGTCGCTCAGCTGCTTCACGGAGATGAGGCTCGTGCTCCACAGCCATGAAGCACAAGCCCCACGAATGTACGTACTACCAAAACACTGCATATCAACACAATAGACATGCACGATTTTAACAAAGAACAAAGGAGATTGACATCTACGATCCCTATATAGAATGGATAAAAGTAGGTAAGAAACGGAGTACTATCTGGATAAAAAGCAGGTAATCTGGTATCTTTTACATCAAAATAAGCAGGAAATGAGAAGATAGAGAATGAAAGGTTTTATACAAATATAAATGATAACAAAAAGATAATCAGAAATATACATTCAATTAAGAGTGGTGTAGGCAAATTTGCCTACACCACTCTTAATATTTGCTTCCACCATGCTCTATCGCCGATGAACAGGGAGATACAGAGCGCGGGTGTAAGCGTGTAGGTAAAAGTGGAGATAAAGTCTGTGTAACAAGACAAGCATGGATAAGAAAGAGATGATAAGTATAAGCAGTTCACTCTAATTTCTTGTCAGGCGAATAAATCAATCCGTCCACTGCCTTTTCTCCATCAAGAGTAACAAACACTACAGTAAACATCCATTTTACTAATCGCACCTCCGGCAAAGTAAATTTGCCTACAGGAAGTTTCAGTAATACCTTATTCCAGCCTTTATGCAGTTGAACCGATAAGGAGGGACGGGACACGCAGTTTTCATTCCCGAGAGGAGTCTCAGGATTTTTTATACGATGAGTGGCCGTCCATACCGGCGGTAACACTTCTTCTTCATTCAGCCAGATGCGACTCTCTTTATAATCCCATTTGCCGGGCAAAGGCGGGAGATCAGCCTCCGAACGACCATAATTTTGAAACTCAGCCCATAATCCAACAGTCTGTTCTTGGGGAGAATAGACATAAGTATAGGCATAAGCCGTATGATTTTCCTTCGGATCTTTATAAAAAGTTGGGACAAACGTTCCCCACACATGGCGTAAGTAAATTCCGGCACCTACGGCAAGATGGGTATCATACTTCTTTCCATTATACTGATAGCTATCCTGCAATTTTCGTTCAGGAGGAAATACCCTTGTCAAATCTCCCTCATTAGGAAATGCATCGGTAATCTTCCACCAGACATTGGTTTGTTTGACATAAGCAAACGGATATCCCCGGAAAAGATGTTCTTTATACCATAACATCCGCCTCTCAAAATCAACGAAAGAATGGTATGTTGAATCATTCTTATCCGGTGGAAGAATGGTACCGTTCTTGTCGAAATATTCAGTCCCTCCACCTAGCCAGGCGCGTTCTGCAATGGCCAGCATATTGGGGTAAAAACCATTCTCACGGATAATGTTTTCCTCTTTGTTGACGCAGCGGTCGTTCCATACAGCAAGGATAGCTCCGGCAATGTCATCGTTGCCCTGTTCTACATCGCAGATATGGCTGTTATATAGCCCTATGATATCTCCAAAGGTATCAAAATGATTCAGATAGTGCAGACGCGAATCAATAGCAGGAATACCTTTCTGCGCTTTTCCGCGCGAACTCCACAGATGTGTCATATCAATTTCACCCGTTTGATAATGCCAACCAGGATTCCAAGAAATAGCTTTCTTCCCCAAAGCACGGATAAATGCCACCATTTCGGGCACAAACTGCGGATTGGTAATCTTCACTTCATCCGTGCCGATATGCAGATAAGGTACATCAAAAGTTTCACAAACTTCCTCAACTAAGAGTTTTAATATTTTCATCCCTTCCGGACTCTGCATATCGTGGCGAAATGTACGCATAAAAGCTGCACTGTGTCCCGGCATATCTATCTCCGGAATCAGTAACATTCCATGAGCCTTACAGAAAGCTACCAGTTCTTTCGCTTCAGCTTGCGTATAATATTTTCCCGGCATGCGGGTAGTATTAGCACTGTCGTTCAGCATCGGAAATATTTTACTTTCCAACCGCCAGGACTGATTCTCCGTCAAATGCCAATGGAACACATTTATCTTGAATCTGGAAAGCATCGTGATTTCACGTTTCAATTCGCCCATAGAAATATACGTACGTCCCACATCGTGCATAAAACCCCGGATGCGAAAAGCCGGCCAATCGGTTATCGTACATCCCTGAAAAGTAGTCTTTTTACCTGACGAGTCGGCTAATTGCCTTAAAGTTTGCATAGCCCAATAGACTCCCCTTTCGCTCATTGCTTCTATAGAAATCTTCTTAGCCATTACTTTAAGTTTATATGCTTCATCTCTATTTAAAGGCGCTTCATCCAGCGACTCCACTAATTTCACTTCAATCACTGCCGCAGATCTTCCATCTATCCGACCGCCCAGTTCAGAAATAAAACATTCCCATTCATCCTGCAAAACAGGAGTATCAAGGCGTGTCTTATCCAGTACAAAATGGCCACGTTCTTCTGTAAACTTCTGCGGTCGAGGCAGCAAATAATATTCGCTCGCCTGCATATGACACGCAAACAAAAGACAGCATAAATAAAAATATAAGAAATATAAGCCTTTCATAATATAGTGATTAAGATTACATTATAAATATACATTTCCTTATAGCTAATAAACTATTCCAACTCCGGCAATGTCACCGGAAACATATTATTTTCTCTATGTTCCTGGCGGATAACTTCAAGCATCTGTTTCACAATATCCGGATGTTGCGCCACTATATCAGTATCTTCGTGGATATCCCTTGAGAGGTCGTACAGATAAGGCTTTCCTTTCTTGACTACCAGTTTCCAGTCGTCCATACGAACACCGAACTGATCGGTTTCATGGAATTCCCAATAGAGGAAATCATGTTTCTGCTGTTTGTCGGCATTGCCTAATAAGGTAGGGGCAAAGGAAATGCCATCGAAACAGTCATTTTCTAATTTCTTATTGATATACTTTTTCGGGAATCCTTTGTCACCTATCAGTTCACAGAATGTGGGCATGATGTCGTAAAATGCCAGTTGATGGTCGTTTACCGAACCGGCGGAGATGCGTTCCGGCCAGCGCACAATGAAAGGTATCCGAATGCCGCCTTCATGGCACTGCCGTTTCAGGCCGCGCAGTTTCCCATCCCGACCGAAGAACTCCGGGTCTGCTCCTCCTTCTTCGTGAGGACCGTTGTCACTGCTGAAGATGACGATGGTGTTCTTGTCCAGCCCTTTTTCTTTCAGTTTCTTCAAGACTTCGCCCACGTAATAGTCCAGACGGGTAATCATACCGGCAAACTGGGCATGGGTATGCTCCGAAACATTATAACGTCCTTTCTCGTACCCGCCCCAGGTTTTATCTCTAAAGAACTTCTTCTTGTAGCTTTTCAGAATAGAATCATTCGGCTGCGCAAGTTCCGCATGCGGCAAGGTGTAGGTGAAAAAGCCATAGAAAGGCTGCTCTCCGTCCTGTTGGTCCAACCATTCCAGCGCCTTACCGTGAATCAGGTCAGCCGAATATTGTGTACGTTTCTTGTAATCATCGCCAAACATCGGATAGTTGATATTATCTTCCATCAAGATGCGTACAACTCCTGTGTCTCCTTCCTGTTTACTGTATCTGTTCAGAAAATTGGGATAATACAAATGAGCCTGGAACTGGCATATATAACCATAGAATTCATCAATACCCCGTTTATCCGGCGTGGAACAAGAACCTTCATAACCACCTGCCCACTTGCCGAAGACTCCCGTAGTATAACCGTTCTTCTTCATGATTTCAGGGAGAATGATATGATTTTCATCGTATGGTTCCTGACCGGCAACGGTGAATTCGTCATTAATTCCATATTTTACGGTGGGTACTCCCTGCCAGTATTCCTTATTTCCACGCACATGGGTGTGTCCCGTGTGTTGCCCCGTCATCAGCGAAGCACGGGAAGGGGCGCTCACCGGACTACCGGCATAGGCCTGGGTAAACAGCATGCCTTCGGCTGCCATACGGTCTATGTTAGGCGTTTCAATGTATTTCTGTCCGTAACACCCTAAATCCCCGTATCCCATGTCATCGCAGAGGATAAAGATAATGTTAGGTTTGGAATTCTTGTTTGCCGCATTGGCGCACAAAGCAACAGTAGCCAACAGGCCTGTTCCTAAAGTTATACCTATCTGTTTCATACTAAGTAATTTATTATGTGCTGATTCTAAATTGCTTTGATATATCATAACTGTAGTAGCTGTCATTCTGAGCTTGTCGAAGGATCTCTTCTCCTGCTTATATAGCTCAGATTTATGCTAAGAGAGTAGATCCTTCGACAAGCTCAGGATGACAGGCACTAACAGAAATCATTCTCATATATCAAAATTATCTCAAATCAGTACTTATTATTTATTTCAATTTCCCTGTCACTTATTCTTCTCCCCGAAGTCTTCCTGTTGCTGCTCCACTTCTTTCAGTCTTTGAGCATTCTGCTCTTTCAGAATCCTCTCCTGCTCCAACTCCACAACCGATTTTGCGGACGTTCCGGCAGACTGTAAAGAAGATGAACCGGCAATCAGCGCCGCATCTTTCTCCGAATAAACCAACGGATGAGCAGCAGGATAGCTTTCCAACTCCAAAACAGCACTTACAGGCATCTGCGAGCCTTCAAAGAGCACACTTGCCGTTACCTTTATCTTACCCGGCTTCAAGGTGGACTGTATCAGCACCGGAGCTGTCCCCCACTTCACCGGAGCAGGATTTGCCAGTATTCCGGCATCACCCAGAATACGTCCTTCACCTTCCACATGAAACTTCACATAGTAGTTATTCAGGCGTTTGATATTCCCACTCTTATCGGCTATAGCAGCTACTACAGTAACAAAGTCGGAGCCATCAGCTTTCAGATTTACATTCTCATTGTCAACCCAGAGCAATACTTTCTCCGGACGACGGGCAGGGTGAACTTCGTGCGTAGCAACCACCTTGCCATCTATCAAACCTTCTGCCCGCAACAATACTTCATCCTGTTTTTTCTTCCGTGACATCGCTTTATCAACCATGAAATCGTAAACATCGGAGAAGGTTATAACAGGCGAAGGCATACCTTCTTTAACTACCGGTTTATTATAAGTATAAGTCTTTCCATCTTTCAAAAAGGTGAGGCGCACTTCATCGCAATTGGAATAAACAGTCACATCCTTGCCGGAAAACGGTGTCATTTCATGAGCGATATAAACCACCGGACCGGTTTCAAAAAGCCGCTCTTCTTTCCGGGGCGAACGCTGCGCCTTGAACATATAGTACGAATACTTGGGCTGGCGGAATACATCCATCAGTCCGCCATAGAACGGGTCGGGATGATAACCACGCTGATGGTCGAACGAATGCCACAGGCAGCCGCCCACATGTTGGCGGGGAGTGCGGTAAAGGGCATCGTAACAGGTATATGTATAAGTGGGGTTGGCATAATGTTGCGCTTGGATAAGCATAGGCTGTTCTCCCCAGTTGCGGGCTACACGGCTGGGAGAGTTATGCGAACTCCAGTCATCCACATTATCACCCCATTCACGGGTAAAGTAGGTTATTTTAGGATTGGCATTCTTGTCGCCCCACGACTTGCCATCGTAGGAAGGATGGGTGAAAAGTATCGGAAAATGTTCTTTGCCGCGTGCACCGCTATCACAACCGGAATAGCAGTAGGGATAAGGATACTCCTGGTCTACAATGTCACGGGTGTTCTTGGCAAAGTCTTCCGGATACCAGGTTTCATTGAGGATAGGTTCCCACATCCACACACAAGCATGGTTGCGGTCGCGTCGCACAAGGTTGCGGATATCACTGTATACACGTTGCGCAAATTCGGGAGCATCATTCCAGAACTGCCAGCCGGGGGTATTGACAATGACAAACAGCCCAAGCTCGTCGCATGCATCCATGAATGCCGGATCTTGCGGACAATGGGCGTTGCGGATTACTTTCATTCCGGCATCACGCAGTTTCTTTGCATCACGCCAATGAATACTGTTAGCCACAGCATTACCTACCACCGCAAAGTCCTGATGACGGTTAGCACCAATCAACGGGCTTTCATAAGGTTTGCCATTCAGCCAGAAACCGTCCTTGCCCTTAAACTCTACACTACGGATACCGATACGGCGGCGATAACCGTCCACCACATTGCCTTCGCGGTCGCGGATGCGTACGATCAGATTATATAAGGTGGGAGTTTCCGGACTCCACAGCATCGGGTTCTTCACCGTGATTTTATCTTTCGAGGTAATCGCTTTCCCCGGACGTACCTGCACTTTATCATTCAAGAAAGCGACCTGCGTGCCGTCCGGTTGCTGCAATTCATATTCCACGACGCCCGTAAAAGCCTTGCGACTATCATTGCGCACATGCGCTGTCAACAACACTTCGGCCGAGGCATCCGACACCTTATCATAAGCCACAAACAAGCCACCGCCTGCTACTTCGTTCTCAAAGTTCGGGTCGGTGATAAAGACCGGATTATGTGCTATCAGCCAGCAATCACGATAAATGCCGCCGAAATAAGTAAAGTCAAGCACATCCTGCGCCTTTCCGGGGGGATAGGTTTTATCATCGCTGTTATCCGTCCACACGGCTATCACATTATCCTCTCCCCAGTTCAGTGCATCAGATACATCGACCACTACAGGCAGATAACCGCCAAAATGTTCGGTCAGTAACTTCCCGTTGACGAATACCTTACTCTTTCCCATGATGGCTTCGAAGTGCAGGAACAGTTTCTTCCCTTTCAAAGCATCCGCAGGGCTGAAGTGCTTGCGATACCAGACTTCCCCCTGATAATTGATGCAACCACTGGCTTCTGTCGGCAAATATTCAATGCCATTGGGCAGGGAGACTACCGTCCATTCCGCATCATTAAAGTTCGCAGCTTCAGCACCCGCAACGGCTCCTTTATAAAAGCGCCAGGCAGGATTCATGGAAAACACTTCGCGCCCGGAATTGGGCAGTTGGAAGAAACCGGCAGTAGAAAACTCGGGTTGATGAGATGCCCGCACAGCACAGCAGGGAATTAAGAATAAAGCGATCAGGATGAAATGAATGATTCTCTTCATAAGGATAGTATTATTTTAAGTATATAGATTGGAGCAATGACAATGTCTATAGCATCCGATACAAAAGTAGGGCAAAACCCCAAAATACAATTACAATAATCGCTATTTTTAATCCAATTTTATCTAATCAGCCATTCATAACCGGAATTTATTGACGGTATATGCTCTTCATCCTACAAAGCAGAGCTAACCATGGGGATCAACCAATTCCATACCAAAACCGAATCCGAACCATACTTGCTCCGTAGCAAATTCAGTCAAAGGTACTTCTACACGGAGAAAGTACGGGATTGGTACGGAGCAAGTATGCCCCAGGTATGGTCCGGATACAAAACTAAGACTATAAAACCACCTCAATTCCCCACCCAAAAGCCCTTTCAGCACTATGTTCATTATCAACGAAATAAACAATAAACAGGGTGTTGAAAACTTCTCAAAAAGTTTTTAGTTAAAACTTGTGGGGAATTGTGGGGAAATGTGTACTTTTACCGTCGCTTATTATAATAAGGTAACAATGATACGTTTTTTGGGCAATATAGAAGCGAAAACCGACGCTAAGGGACGTGTATTTATCCCTGCCGGTTTTCGGAGGCAACTGCAATCTGCTTCCGAAGAGAAGCTCGTGCTGCGCAAAGACGTGTTCCAGGACTGCCTGGTACTCTATCCAGAAAGCGTTTGGTTCAAGACGCAAAACCAACTAAGGAAGCGCCTGAACAAGTGGAACGCAAAACACCAAGAAATCTTCCGGCAATTTGTGAGCGATGCGGAAATCATGGTTCCCGATGGGAATGGACGCATTTTGCTGCCCAAACGTTACCTGCAAATGGCCGGCATACAGAGCGATGTACGTTTCATCGGTGTGGACAATACGATAGAAATCTGGGCAAAAGAGAAAACTGAACAACCGTTCATGAACCCGGAAGAGTTTAGCGAAGCTTTGCAGGATATTCTGGGAGACGAAAACGATTGGGAGGAAGACGAGGATGAGTGATTAACGATTAGTGATTAGTGATGAATGGGAAATGAAGAGTTGACATATCATGTACCGGTGTTGTTGATGCCGAGTGTGGACGGAATGAATATCCGGCCGGATGGAACGTATGTAGACGTTACCTTCGGAGGTGGAGGGCATTCACGGGAAATACTGTCACGGCTGGGAGACGGCGGACGGTTACTGGGATTCGACCAAGACGAGGATGCGGAACGGAACATTGTGGATAATCCGCACTTCACTTTTGTACGCAGCAACTTCCGATATCTGCACAATTTTCTACGTTATCACAACATCGAGGAAGTAGATTCAATACTGGCTGATCTGGGTGTATCCTCCCATCACTTCGATGATAGCGAAAGGGGATTTTCGTTCCGCTTTGACGGTGCACTGGATATGCGCATGAACAAGCGTGCGGGGGATACTGCAGCAGATATCATAAACAACTATGATGAGGAACGGTTGGCTGACATCTTTTACCTATACGGTGAATTAAAGAACAGTCGCAAACTGGCATCTGTAATTGTGAAAGCACGTGCCGGACAGAAGATTGCAACCATCGGTGAATTTCTGGAAGTCATTAAACCGCTTTTCGGTCGGGAACGGGAGAAAAAAGAACTGGCTAAAGTTTTTCAGGCACTGCGCATCGAAGTGAACCAGGAAATGGAAGCTCTGAAAGAGATGCTATATGCAGCAACCGAGGCTTTGAAACCGGGCGGACGATTGGTAGTAATTACCTACCATTCACTGGAAGACCGGATGGTAAAGAATATCATGAAAACCGGAAATGTGGAAGGTAAAATGGAAAAGGATTTCTTCGGAAATGTACAGACTCCATTCCGGTTGGTTAACAATAAAGTGATTGTACCGGACGATGCGGAAATAGAACGGAACCCGAGATCGAGAAGTGCAAAACTGAGAATAGCAGAGAAAAAGTGATGGTAAGATAATGAAGGATATGGAAGAAAAACAGGTAAACGAAAAAACAGAGAAAGCGAAGAAAGCCAAAAATCGCACATCTCTGAAAAACATTATTGGTGGCGACATTCTGGCTACGGATTTTTTTCGCCGTCAGACGAAGTTGCTCGTAATGATAATGCTGCTGATTATATTCTATATACACAATCGTTATGCTTGCCAGCAGCAAATGATAGAGATTGATAAATTGAAAAAAGAGCTGATTGACATCAAATACGATGCTCTTACCCGTAGTTCAGAATTAATGGAGCGGAGCCGGCAGTCACGTATCGAAGAGTATATTGCAAGTAAAGAGAGTGACTTGCAGACATCCACTCATCCACCGTATTTGATTAAGTAATTATAGAATCATTAAATTGTAGACAGATTTGGCAGTAAATAAGAAAAATATCATGACCCGCTACTTCTTTGTAGTCCTCGTAATGGGATTGCTGGGAATAGCTATTGTCGTTAAAGCCGCAGTCATCATGTTTGCGGAGCGACAGTATTGGCAGGATGTAGCCGACCGTTTCGTGAAAGAAAACGTGACGGTAAAGCCTAATCGTGGTAACATTCTTTCATCCGACGGCAAACTGATGGCAAGTTCCCTGCCCGAATATCGTATATACATGGACTTCAAGGCAGGAGGAGAAACCAAGGACACGATGTTGGTGAACCACATGAATGAAATATGTGAAGGGTTACATAAGATATTTCCTGATAAGAGTGCAGCTGAGTTCAAGTCACACTTACAGAAAGGGCGTAAAAAAGGTAGCCGGAACTATCTGATTTATCCGAGACGTATTTCATACATCCAGTACAAAGAAGCCAAGCGTCTGCCTGTTTTCAATCTGAACAAATACAAAGGCGGTTTCCACGAACAGGTATATAATCAGCGTAAAAAGCCGTTTGGCTCCTTGGCAGCCCGTACACTGGGTGACCTCTATGCAGATACTGCACAGGGGGCAAAGAATGGTATCGAACTGGCTTTTGACACTCTGCTGAAAGGACGTGACGGTATCACGCACCGCCAGAAAGTGATGAATAAATACCTGAACATCGTAGATATAGCTCCCGTAGATGGCTGCGACATTATCTCCACTCTCGATGTAGGTATGCAGGATATCTGCGAGAAAGCATTGGTGGATAAGTTGAAAGAAATCAATGCTACTGTAGGTGTAGCCATACTGATGGAAGTGGAAACAGGTGAAGTCAAAGCTATCGTCAACATGATGAAAGCTGGTGACGGCAACTATTATGAAATGCGTAATAATGCCATTAGCGATATGATGGAACCGGGGTCTACATTCAAGACGGCTTCTATCATGGTAGCCCTTGAAGACGGGAAAATTACTCCGGAGACGGAAGTAGATACCGGAAACGGTGTAATGATGATGTACGGTAGTAAGATGAGGGATCATAACTGGCATCGCGGTGGCTACGGGAAGATCAATGTAACCCGTATCCTGGAAGTTTCTTCCAATGTCGGTGTTTCGTACCTAATCGACAAGCACTACAAGGATAATCCTCAAAAGTATGTAGACGGGCTGAAGCGAATGAGCATTGACCAACCACTAAATCTACAAATCTCAGGTGAGGGAAAACCGAATATAAAAGGTCCGAAAGAAAGATATTTCGCCAAGACGACCTTACCATGGATGAGTATCGGTTACGAAACTCAGGTTCCGCCGCTCAACATCCTTACTTTCTATAATGCTATTGCCAATAATGGCACGATGGTGCGTCCTAAGTTTGTAAGAGCCGCTGTAAAAGATGGTGAGGTGATAAAAGAATATCCGACGGAGGTAATCAATCCGAAGATTTGCTCCGACCGCACCTTGACACAAATCCGCGATATTCTGGAAAAAGTGGTATCACAAGGATTGGCGAAACCGGCCGGAAGCAAACAATTCTCCGTAGCTGGGAAAACGGGTACGGCACAGGTATCCCAGGGTTTGGCAGGCTATAAGTCAGGACGGGTGAATTATTTGGTAAGTTTCTGCGGTTACTTTCCGGCAGAAGCACCGAAGTACAGTTGTATTGTTTCTATCCAGAAACCGGGACTTCCTGCCTCAGGTGGTTTGATGGCCGGTAGTGTATTCGGAAAGATTGCCGAAAGAGTGTATGCTAAAAATCTGCGGTTTGATATCCGCAGTGCAATAGATAGCACAAGCAATGTCATTCCTCCGGTAAAAGCAGGAGAAATGAATGAAGCATTGCAGGTGTTGGATGGGCTGAATGTTCCAGTACAAAAGCAGTTCTCTCCCAAGAAAGGGAAAGAAGCATGGGGACATACGCAGGAGTCCCCTAATGCAGTTATTCTGCAGGCCAAGGAGGGAACAAGCTCAAATACAGTTCCCAACGTCATAGGAATGGGAGCGAAAGATGCTGTTTACTTATTGGAAAGCAAAGGACTGAAAGTCAGAATAAGCGGTATAGGAAAGGTAAAGAATCAATCGATACCGGGTGGTAACCGCGTTGTGAAAGGTCAAACCATAGTTTTGACACTTCGTTAAACTATTAAGAATATACATTATATATAATAAGGTATGATATTAAGTGAATTACTGAAAGCAATACAACCGATACAAATTATCGGAAGTACGGAGACGGAAATAACGGGGGTAAATATCGACTCCCGTCTGGTGCAAGCCGGACATCTGTTCATGGCTATGCGCGGTACCCAGACTGACGGGCATGCTTACATTCCCGCTGCCATTGAGAAAGGTGCCGTCGCAGTGCTTTGCGAAGATGTGCCTGAAGAAAAGAAAGAAGGCATCACCTATATCCAGGTGAAAGACAGCGAAGAAGCTGTTGGTAAAATAGCCACTACTTTTTACGACGACCCAACCTCCAAAATGGAATTGGTAGGCGTAACCGGAACAAACGGAAAAACCACCATCGCTACCTTATTATATAATACATTCCGTTATTTCGGTTACAAGGTAGGACTGATCTCTACAGTCTGCAACTATATAGATGATCAGGCAATCCCAACTGAACATACCACCCCCGACCCCATCACCCTAAATCAGTTGCTGGGACAGATGGCAGACTCCGGGTGCAAATATGTCTTTATGGAAGTAAGTTCACATTCCATTGCCCAGAAACGCATCAGTGGTCTACGCTTTGCAGGGGGAATCTTTACCAACCTGACACGTGACCACCTGGACTACCACAAGACTGTGGAAAACTATCTCAAAGCCAAGAAGAAATTTTTCGATGATATGCCGAAAGGTGCTTTCAGTCTGACTAATCTGGATGACAAGAACGGACTCGTCATGACCCAGAACACACGTTCCAAAGTATATACTTATTCCTTGCGTAGCCTCAGCGACTTCAAGGGTAAAATATTGGAATCTCATTTTGAAGGGATGTTGCTCGACTTCAACAACCATGAACTGGCCGTACATTTCATTGGTCGTTTCAATGCTTCAAACTTGCTGGCAGTATTCGGTGCAGCCGTATTGCTTGGAAAGAAGGAAGAAGACGTACTCGTTGCACTCAGTACCCTGCAACCTGTGGCCGGGCGCTTCGATGCTGTACGTTCACCCAAAGGTATCACTGCCATTGTGGACTATGCACACACACCGGACGCTCTCATCAATGTTCTGAATGCCATTCACGGCGTACTCGAAGGAAAAGGGAAAATAATTACTGTAGTAGGTGCAGGCGGCAACCGAGACAAAGGTAAACGCCCCATCATGGCAAAAGAGGCGGCCAAAGCAAGCGATCGTGTTATCATCACTTCGGACAACCCCCGCTTTGAAGAGCCGCAAGATATCATCAATGATATGCTTGCCGGATTGGATAAAGACGACATGCAGAAGACCATCAGCATTGCCGACCGGCGCGAAGCTATCAAAACAGCATGTATGCTGGCGCAGCCCGGTGATGTTATTCTTGTAGCCGGAAAGGGCCATGAGAACTATCAGGAAGTCAAAGGAGTTAAACATCATTTTGATGACAAAGAAGAGTTAAAGGCGATAATGTTTTAAAGTGATAAAGTGGTAGAGTGATATTACTTTAACACATTATCACTTTACCACACTATCACACTAAATAGTTGATTTATGTTATACTACTTATTTCAATGGCTGGACAAATATAACATTCCCGGTGCGGGCATGTTTGGCTATACATCATTCCGGGCTCTGATGGCAATCATTCTCGCATTGCTCATCTCAAGTATCTGGGGTGACCGTTTTATAGACTTGCTGAAACGGAAACAAATTACAGAGACCCAACGTGATGCCAGCATCGACCCGTTCGGAGTGAACAAAGTGGGTGTACCAAGTATGGGAGGTGTCATTATTATTGTGGCCATTCTCATTCCATGCCTATTGCTGGGTAAACTGAGCAATGTCTATATGATATTGATGCTGATTACCACAGTATGGTTAGGATCGCTGGGCTTTGCCGATGATTACATCAAAATCTTTAAGAAAGACAAAGAAGGTTTGCACGGGAAATTCAAAATTATCGGCCAGGTAGGTTTGGGACTGATTGTAGGCCTGACACTTTACCTGAGTCCACAGGCAGTTATCCGCGAGAATATTGAAGTAAAGAAACCAGGACAGGAAATGGAGGTCATCCATGCAGGGCAAGACATTAAGTCCACGCAGACTACGATTCCGTTCTTTAAGAGCAATAACCTGGATTACGCAGACTTTGTGGGTTTCTTAGGTGAGCATGCACAAACTGCCGGTTGGGTTTTATTCGTAATCATTACTATATTCGTAGTAACAGCAGTCAGCAATGGCGCCAATCTGAATGACGGAATGGACGGCATGGCAGCGGGAAACTCAGCAATCATAGGCTTGGCATTAGGTATCTTAGCCTATGTATCGAGCCACATTACGTATGCCAGTTACCTTAACATCATGTATATCCCCGGATCGGAGGAACTGGTAATTTTCATTTGTGCCTTTATCGGTGCATTGATCGGTTTCCTGTGGTACAATGCATATCCTGCACAGGTATTCATGGGCGATACGGGCAGTTTGACGATTGGTGGCATCATTGCCGTGTTTGCCATTATCATACACAAAGAGTTACTTATACCTATTCTTTGTGGAGTGTTCCTGGTAGAAAACTTGTCCGTCATCCTGCAACGATTTTATTACAAAGCCGGAAAGAGAAAGGGCGTTAAGCAAAGGTTGTTCAAGCGAACTCCCATTCACGACCATTTCCGTACTTCCATGAGTCTGATAGAATCGGGGTGTACAGTGAAGTTCACAACGCCGACCAAGCTGTTCCATGAATCAAAGATAACAGTCCGCTTCTGGATTGTGACGATTGTATTGGCAGCGATAACAATTATAACATTAAAGATAAGATAATAGAGCTGCCAGCCGCGAGCTACAAGCTACAAGTGCTCGCTACTGGTTGCTGATAAATAACAAACTTGTAGCAACTACCAACTCCAGCCACTTACTGATAGCTTGTAGCTGGTAGCCTGTAACTTTAAAGAATATATGAGTAGAATTGTAGTATTAGGAGCCGGAGAGAGCGGTGCAGGTGCTGCCGTACTCGCCAAAGTGAAGGGTTTCGACACATTCGTATCCGACATGTCCGCCATCAAAGATAAATATAAGGAAGTGCTGGATAAGTACGGCATTGCCTGGGAAGAAGGACAGCATACGGAAGAATTGATTTTGAGTGCGGATGAAGTGGTGAAGAGCCCCGGTATTCCCAACGACGCTCCGATGATACTGAAACTGAAAGAGCAAGGTACGCCTGTTATCTCTGAGATAGAGTTTGCGGGACGCTATACCAATGCAAAAATGATATGTATTACCGGTTCAAATGGCAAGACCACTACCACCTCACTTATTTACCACATTTTCAAAAGTGCAGGTCTGAATGTGGGATTGGCCGGTAACATAGGTAAGAGTCTTGCCTTGCAGGTAGCCACAGACCAACATGATTATTATGTGATTGAGCTCAGCTCTTTCCAACTGGATAATATGTATAAGTTCCGTGCCAATATTGCCGTGCTGATGAACATCACACCCGATCATCTGGACCGTTACGACCATTGCATGCAGAATTATGTGGATGCCAAATTCCGCATCACACAGAACCAGACACCAGAAGATGCTTTCATCTTCTGGAACGATGACCCCATCATCAAGCGGGAACTGGACAAGCATGGACTGCGAGCCCATCTTTATCCGTTCTCTGCAGTAAAAGAAGATGGAGCCATAGCTTATGCAGAAGACGGCGAGGTTGAAATCAACGAACCCATCGCCTTCAATATGGAGCAGGAGAAACTGGCCCTGCAGGGTACGCACAATTTATACAATTCTCTCGCCGCAGGTATCTCAGCCAATCTTGCCGGAATAGAGAAAGAATATATTCGTCGGGCATTGTCTGATTTTAAAGGTGTGGAACATCGCTTGGAAAAAGTTGTAACTGTACGTGGCGTGGAGTTTATCAATGACTCTAAAGCCACAAACGTAAATTCCTGTTGGTACGCCCTGCAGAGTATGAAGACGAAGACCGTGCTTATTCTGGGAGGAAAGGATAAAGGTAATGACTATACGGAAATAGAGGATTTAGTACGCGAGAAATGTTCAGCCTTAGTCTATCTGGGATTGCACAATGAGAAGCTACATGACTTCTTTGATCGCATGGGATTGCCCGTCGCCGATGTACAAACCGGCATGAAGGACGCTGTAGACGCAGCATTCCGTCTGGCCCAAAAGGGTGAAACCGTATTACTCAGTCCTTGCTGTGCCAGTTTCGACCTTTTCAGCAGCTATGAAGACCGGGGCGACCAGTTCAAAAAGTGTGTAAGAGAATTATAGGACACATTACCACATTAAATTTATGGATTTATTAAAAAGCATATTCAAAGGTGATAAGGTAATCTGGATTATATTCCTTTTCCTTTGCCTCATTTCTATCGTAGAAGTGTTCAGCGCTGCGTCTACCCTGACGTATAAAAGCGGTGACCACTGGGGGCCGATTACACAGCACAGCATCATCTTGATGGTGGGTGCCGTAGTAGTGGTGTTTATGCACAATATCCCCTACAAATGGTTTCAGGTATTTCCTGTATTCCTGCTTCCACTATCCGTGGTACTGCTGGCCCTCGTTATGATGATGGAACGCATTAACGGTGCTGCACGCTGGATGACCTTCATGGGGGTTCAGTTCCAGCCTTCGGAAGTAGCCAAAATGGCTGTCATCATCGTTACCGCCTTTATTCTTTCGAAAGGACAGGACGAAGATGGGGCCAGCCCGAAAGCTTTTAAACGTATCATGATTATCACAGGTATTATTTGTCTGCTGATTGCCCCGGAAAACCTCTCGACGGCAGCACTGCTCTTCGGAGTGGTTTATCTGATGATGTTCATCGGGCGAGTGGCAATGAAAAAATTATTAATACTGGCAGGCGGCCTGGCTGGAGTAGCAATTATAGGTGTGACATTCCTTGTACTGACCAAGAATAGCGATTTACCATTCCTGCACCGTTTCGACACATGGCGTGCCCGTATTGAGAAGTTTACAAATGACAATGAGGTACCTGCTGCCAAATTCGATATAGACAAAGATGCTCAGATAGCCCATGCACGTATTGCCGTAGCTACGAGTCACGTTGTAGGCAAAGGACCGGGTAACTCGGTACAGCGCGACTTCCTGAGTCAGGCTTTCTCTGACTTTATCTTTGCTATCATTATCGAAGAATTGGGATTGATAGGTGGAGCTTTCGTCGTATTCCTTTACGTCTGTCTGCTGATACGAGTCGGGCGTATTGCGAAAAAGTGCGAACGAACATTCCCTGCTTTCCTTATAATAGGAATTGCACTACTACTTGTATCGCAAGCTATATTCAACATGATGGTAGCAGTAGGATTGGCCCCGGTAACCGGACAGCCGCTTCCGCTTATCAGTAAAGGTGGTACTTCTACACTTATCAACTGTGCTTATATCGGCATGATACTGAGTGTGAGCCGCTATACCGCCAGACTGGAAGAGCAGAAAGAACACGATGCTTTGATACCCATGCAAGTAGAAGTACCTGCCGAAGAGACAAATAGCGATGCACAAACAGCTACTGAACCGACGGCAAAGGTATTGAACAGTGATGCTGAATTTGAATAAAAATAAGATATATGGAAACAAAAAATAACGGACCACGCATCATAATCAGTGGTGGAGGTACAGGAGGGCATATATTTCCCGCAGTATCTATCGCCAACGCCATCAAGGAACTGCGCCCAGATGCAGAAATCCTCTTTGTAGGTGCAGAAGGACGAATGGAGATGCAACGCGTGCCCGATGCAGGATATAAAATTATCGGTCTGCCTGTAGCAGGTTTCGACCGTAAGCGCTTATGGAAGAACTTTGCAGTAATTATCAAGTTATTGCGTAGCCAATGGAAAGCACGTCGTATCCTGAAAGAATTTAGCCCGCAGGTAGCAGTAGGTGTAGGCGGATATGCCAGTGGTCCTACATTAAAAGTAGCGGGCATGATGGGAGTCCCTACTTTGATACAAGAGCAGAATTCTTATGCAGGAGTGACAAATAAGTTGCTTGCACAGAAAGCATGTAAAATCTGCGTAGCATATGATGGAATGGAGAAATTCTTCCCCGCAGATAAGATTATCATGACAGGGAATCCTGTACGCCAGAACCTGTTAGCAAATAAACAGAGCCGCGAAGAAGCTGTAAGCTCTTTCGGCTTCAATCCGGAGAAGAAAACAATATTGATACTGGGTGGTAGCTTGGGGGCACGTACCATCAATCAGACCCTCATTGCTGCACTGGATACGATAAAAGTAAACGGCGACATTCAGTTCATCTGGCAAACAGGAAAAATATATATCCAGCAAGTCAAAGATGCTATTACTACCGCAACGGGCGAAGCTATACGTAATCCACGGATTTCTGCCATCCCGAATCTGTATGTAACGGATTTCATCAAAGACATGGCAAGTGCATATGCAGCTGCCGACCTCGTCATTTCCCGTGCAGGTGCCGGTTCTATCTCTGAATTCTGCCTGCTGAACAAGCCGGTCATCCTGGTGCCTTCACCAAATGTGGCAGAAGACCATCAGACTAAAAATGCACTGGCACTGGTAGATAAGAAAGCTGCTATTTATGTGAAAGATGTAGATGCTATGAAGCATCTGATTCCTGTGGCTCTTGAAACTGTCACAGATGCCGAGAAGCTGAAAACATTGAGCGAGAACATCGCTAAATTGGCTTTGCCGGATTCGGCAACCATTATTGCAAAAGAAGTATTAAAACTGATAAATAACGATAAGTGATAAGTGTATTATGAATATAGAAAATATAAAATCCGTATATTTCGTTGGTGCCGGTGGCATCGGTATGAGCGCCCTGATACGCTACTTCTTATCAAAGGGAAAGCTCGTTGCCGGTTACGACCGTACCCCAAGCGAACTAACCGAACACCTGATTGCAGAAGGAGCACAGATACATTACGAAGAGAATGTGGATCTGATTCCTGAAGCCTGCAAGAATATGGAAAGCACTTTGGTAGTGTATACTCCAGCTGTTCCGCAAGAGCATGCCGAGTTAGTATATTTCCGTAACAATGGTTTCGAAATTCAAAAACGGGCACAGGTTT
Source organism: Bacteroides sp. AM16-24 (assembly GCF_003471885.1). Lineage (NCBI taxonomy): Bacteria > Pseudomonadati > Bacteroidota > Bacteroidia > Bacteroidales > Bacteroidaceae > Bacteroides > Bacteroides sp. AM16-24. The sequence goes on along the minus strand of NZ_QRKI01000006.1, from coordinate 37,034 downwards.
TAGGAACGATCACACATAATAGCAAAGGCTTGTGCGTAGCCGGTACACATGGTAAAACAACTACCAGTACAATGACAGCGCATCTGCTTTACCAATCACACGTAGGTTGCACTGCATTCCTCGGAGGCATCTCCAAGAATTATGATACTAACCTGTTATTATCACAGTCCAGCCCATACACTGTGATTGAGGCAGATGAATTTGACCGCTCATTCCACTGGTTATCACCTTACATGAGCGTAATAACTGCTACAGACCCCGACCATCTGGATATTTATGGCACAGAAGAAGCCTACCTGGAAAGTTTTCGTCATTATACGACGCTTATCCAGCCGGGTGGTGCACTCATTATACACAAGGACATCGCTTTGAAACCTGATGTGCAGGCCGGTGTAAAAGTCTATAGTTACGCCCGTACCGAAGGAGATTTCCACGCAGAGAATATCCGTATCGGAAATGGTGAGATCTTTATCGATTTTATTGCACCCGACACGCGTATTAATGATATCCAACTGGGTGTTCCCGTCAGCATCAATATAGAGAATGGCGTAGCAGCCATGGCACTCGCCCACCTCAACGGTGTGACAGACGAAGAGATCAAGCAAGGTATGGCAAGTTTCCGTGGAGTAGACCGTCGTTTCGATTTCAAGGTCAAGAATGACAAAGTCGTATTCCTGAGCGACTATGCCCATCATCCTGCCGAAATAGCACAGAGTGTGAAATCCATTCGTGATCTGTATCAGGACAAGAAGATTACAGCTATCTTCCAACCACATCTCTATACCCGCACGCGCGATTTCTATAAGGAATTTGCCAACAGTTTGTCGTTACTTGACGAAGTCATTCTCGTAGATATCTACCCGGCACGTGAGCAACCAATTCCCGGTGTCACCAGCCAATTGATATACGATAACCTGCGACCGGGCATTGAGAAATGCATGTGTAAGAAAGAGGATATACTGGAACTCTTATCTCAAAAGCAGATTGAAGTTCTGATAACTTTAGGTGCCGGAGATATAGACAACTACGTCCCTGAAATCACAAAGCAATTGACAATTGATAATTAACAATTGACAGTTAATAGTTGAATAATGATAATTAGATAGTTGATACATGTTTAAAAGAATTCTATTGTCTATCGTCCTACTGCTCGTCATCGCCTATCTGGTGGTAGCTCTCTCGGCTTTCAACCGGAAGCCTGCCGGACAGGTGTGCAATGACATGGAATTGGTTATCAAAGATACCGTCTATGCAGGTTTCATCACCAAAAAGGAAGTGGCTGACATATTGGAGAAGAAAGGGATTTATCCTGTTGGTAAACCAATGGATCGCATCCGTAGTAAAACGCTGGAACGGGAACTTGCCAAACATCCGCTTATCGATGAAGTGGAATGCTACAAGACTCCCAGTGGCAAACTTTGCGTAGAAGTCAGTCAACGTATCCCTATCCTGCGAGTGATGAGTGCGAACGGGGAGAACTACTATCTGGACAATAAAGGTACTGTGATGCCACCCGATGCAAAGTGCGTTGCACACCTTGCCATAGTGACCGGAAGAGTAGAAAAGTCGTTTGCCATGAGGGATTTATATAAGTTTGGTGTATTTTTGCAGAATAATAAGTTCTGGGAAGCACAGATTGAACAGATACATGTGCTGTCGGACAAAGACGTGGAACTGGTGCCTCGCGTAGGCGACCATATTATCTATCTTGGGAAGTTGGATGGTTTTGAGCGTAAACTCGAACGGATGAAAGCTTTTTATGAAAAAGGTTTAAATCAGGTAGGATGGAACAAATATTCCCGCATTAGCGTTGAATTTAGTAACCAGATTATCTGTACAAAGCGAGAGAACTAATGTACGATTTGACGATGTCGGACGTACGATTAATATCAGACGTCCCCATACATTGATTTACAGAGTAATCTTAATCGTAAATAGAAAATTGTAAAATAGGAATATATTTATGGCAACAACAGAATTTATCGCCGCTATCGAGTTGAGTTCTTCCAAGATTTCCGGTATCGCAGGAAAGAAGAACAGTGACGGAAGCATACAAGTGCTGGCTTATGCGCGTGAAGATGCCGCTTCTTTTATCCATAAAGGAGTCATCTACAACATTGATAAGACCGCACAGGCTCTGACTTCCATCATCAACAAGCTGGAAAGCCAGTTGAACAACTCCATTGCCAAAGTATACGTAGGCATTGGCGGACAGTCTTTGCGCACGGTAAAGAATGCGGTAAGCCGTGTGCTGGAAGAGGAAGGGATTATCTCACAAGAGTTGGTAGACGCTATCAGCGACGAAAACCTCGAAGTCCCCCTGATGGACATGAGTGTGCTGGATGTCGCCCCGCAGGAATATAAAATAGATAATAACCTTCAAGCCGACCCGGTAGGTGTGGCAGGCAAGCGTATCACGGGAAACTTCCTGAATATTGTGGCCCGTGCTTCACTTAAGAAGAATCTGGAACACAGCTTTGAACAGGCTAAAATAGAAATAGCCGACCTGCTCATCGCTCCGATAGCATTGGCGAATGCCGTGCTGACGGAAAGTGAGATGCGTTCGGGTTGTGCATTGGTGGATTTCGGTGCAGATACAACGACTGTATCGGTTTATAAAAATAACATGCTCCGCTTCCTCAGTGTATTGCCACTGGGTGGAAACAATATTACCCGTGACATCACTGCCCTGCAAATGGAAGAGGCCGAAGCTGAACAACTGAAAAAGAAGTACGGCGATATGCTCTATGAAGAAGAGGAAACAGAGACACCCGCAGTCTGCACTTTGGAAGACGGTCGCAACATCGAACTTAACGTATTGAATGATATCATCGATGCACGCGCCGAAGAAATCCTTGCCAATGTATGGAACCAGCTTCAATTGTCAGGATACGAGGATAAACTATTATCCGGTATCATTTTCACCGGTGGAGGTGCCAACCTGAAAAACCTGGAAGAAGCATTCCGTAAACGTAGCAAGGTTGAGAAAGTGAAGACCACCAAATTTGTTCATAGCAGCATCCACGGCTTCAATGATGTGCTGAAGAAAGACTGTATGCAGAATACTTTGCTCGGACTGCTTGCTGCCGGAAATGAAAACTGCTGCCTGCAAGAGATGAAACCCGCCGTTACGACTACTGCTACTCCTACACAACCCGTTGATATGTTCGGCGATGACGAAGCCCTGAAAGAACAGGAAGCTGCCGCCCGCGCTGCCAAGGCCCAACGTGAAAAAGAAGAGAAAGAACGCCGTGAACGGGAACGTAAGGAGAAAGAGCGTAAAGAGAAAGAAGAGAAAAAGAAAAAGAAGAAAGAAGGTCCCAGCTGGTTTGAAAAGACCTTCAACAAGCTTTCCAATGAAATTTTCTCGGATGACGATTTGAAATAAACTCAATAAAATAAGGAACTATGGACGATATAGTACAATTCGATTTCCCGACAGACTCACCGAAGATCATCAAAGTGATTGGTGTAGGTGGTGGTGGTGGTAACGCCGTGAACCACATGTACTGGGAAGGCATACACGACGTGACGTTCGTTCTGTGCAACACAGACAACCAAGCGTTGAAAGAGTCTCCCGTCCCCGTAAAATTGCAACTGGGGCGTTCTATCACCGAGGGACTAGGTGCCGGAAACCGTCCCGAACGTGCCCGCGAAGCCGCCGAAGAAAGTAGTGAAGAAATCAAAGCGCTACTGAACGACGGTACAAAAATGGTATTCATCACTGCCGGAATGGGTGGCGGAACAGGTACGGGCGCTGCTCCCGTCATAGCCCGCATAGCCAAAGAAATGGACATCCTTACGGTCGGTATCGTCACCATACCTTTCATCTTCGAAGGTGAAAAGAAGATTATCCAGGCACTGGACGGTGTGGAGCGTATCGCCCAACATGTAGATGCTCTACTGGTTATCAATAACGAACGCTTGCGTGAGATATATTCCGATCTTACGTTCATGAATGCTTTCGGCAAGGCAGATGATACATTGTCTATCGCTGCCAAAAGTATTGCCGAGATTATCACCATGCGCGGAACAGTGAACCTTGACTTTGCAGATGTGAAAACCATCCTCAAAGATGGTGGTGTAGCTATCATGAGTACCGGTTTCGGCGAAGGTGAAAGTCGTGTGACCAAAGCTATCGACGATGCCCTGCACTCTCCGTTACTGAACAACAACGATATCTTCAATGCCAAGAAGGTGATGCTGAACGTATCCTTCTGCGAAAGTTCCGAGCTGATGATGGAAGAAATGAACGAGATTCACGAGTTCATGAGCAAATTCCGCGAAGGTGTAGAGGTGATCTGGGGTGTGGCTATGGACAACACATTGGAAGGCAGAGTTAAGATTACCGTACTTGCCACCGGTTTCGGTGTGGAAGATGTTCCCGGTATGGACAGCGTACTCGAAAAGCGCAGCCAGGAAGAGGAAGAACGCCAGCTTCAACTTGAAGAAGAAAAAGAGAAGAATAAAGAGCGTATCCGCAAAGCCTATGGTGAAAGTGCCAGTGGCATCGGTAGCAAAAATATCCGCAAACGTCGCCATATCTATATCTTCAACCCGGAAGACTTGGACAACGCCGACATTATCAGTATGGTAGAAAGTTCACCGACGTATCTGCGCGATAAGAGTACTTTGAGTTCTATCAAAACCAAAGCCGCCACCGAAGGGCAGATAGCTACGGAAGAAGCACAGGGAAGTGAAGGCCTGGGAGGTGTGATAACCTTCTAAGTTACAAAGCGACTTCAATTATTAAATGTAAATGGTAAAATAACAAATAGCATTATGGATTTATTTGAAAGAGTCAGCGAAGACATTAAAACCGCAATGAAAGCCAAAGACAAAGTGGCTCTCGAAACACTGAGAAATATCAAGAAAGTATTCCTGGAAGCAAAAACGGCTCCGGGAGCTAACGATACTCTGACTGACGACGCTGCATTGAAAATTATGCAGAAGCTCATGAAACAAGGCAAAGATGCAGCTGAAATATACATCCAGCAAGGTCGCCAGGACTTGGCAGACGAAGAACTGGCACAGGTAAAGGTGATTGAGGTCTATCTGCCCAAACAAATGTCAGCTGAAGAACTGGAAGCTGCCTTGAAAGAAATTATTGCTGAAACAGGTGCTACCAGTGGTAAAGATATGGGTAAGGTAATGGGAGTTGCTTCCAAGAAACTTGCCGGACTTGCCGAAGGACGTGCCATTTCTGCCAAAGTAAAAGAATTGCTGGGATAATCTCCTGTTTTGTCCCCGTCATTGCCCGTGTTTTCGGGAGACAGAAGAAGACAAATCAACTTCTATCTCCCAAAAACACGGCTTCTTTTTGCATTTTATTGAGTATCATAATTTTTAATTCAAATACTATCGTTATATTTGCCACGCATTTTAAGGGAATATCCCCGCATAATAATAAAACTAGAATTCTGGCACAATATCATGAAAAGCAATATAAAGATATGGAAATTAATAGTCCTTGTGGGGACAATGTTTTTCTTGTCTGACGTTGCTCATGCAAAGAACCGGGCACAAGATAGTATACCGGGATACAAGCCGGATACAGGTTACTTCGCCAAACGCTTTATTCACAGACTGGGAGTAGAATACCGCCCGGGATACATTTTCCAGACCAGTTCTTTTCTGGCAGGAGATAACTCACAATGGAAGCCTTACGAATGGGGTTATTCAGCCCACTTGAAATATTCATTCCAATTTAAGCCCAATACTTGCGCCGACCGGATTTATGGTAGCGCCTATCAAGGTATAGGCTTAGGCTATTACGATTTCGGAAACAAAGAAGAATTAGGAAATCCGATTGCCATTTACCTCTATCAGGGAGCACGTATTGCCCGTATTACTTCGCGACTATCACTCAATTACGAATGGAACTTCGGCTTATCTTTAGGATGGAAACCGTACGACGAATACACCAATCCTCACAATAGTGTCATCGGTTCGAAGGCAAATGCCTATATCAATGCGGGCATACAATTCAACTGGATGGTTTCACGGGAAATCGACCTGGTTGCCGGAATTACGGGTACCCATTTCTCCAATGGCAATACTAAATTTCCCAATGCCGGCCTCAATACAATGGGCTTAAAAGTAGGGGTTATCTACAACTTCAACAGACCTAAAGATGCGCTCACCAAGCCTCTATACCAAGCTCCCATTCCAAAGTTCTCACGATACCTCAGCTACGACTTAACCCTGTTCGGCTCATGGAGACGGAAAGGCGTATGGGTAGGAGAAGGGCAAATTGCTTCACCGGATGCTTATACCGTACTTGGTTTCAATTTCGCCCCCATGTATAACATCGGATATAAATTCCGCACAGGTGTATCATTGGATGGTGTATATGATGCCAGTTCCAATGTCTACACCATCCCCGGGAACGGCAATGAATGCTACAAACCTTCATTGGAAAAACAGTTAGCTTTAGGTATTTCCGGACGCGCAGAATATGTAATGCCCTACTTCACAGTAGGTGTGGGCATAGGAGCCAATGTACTGCACGGTGGCGGTGACCATAAAGGTATCTACCAGGTATTGACACTCAAAGTGGAGATGACCCGCAGTTCTTATCTGCACATCGGGTATAACCTGAAGAACTTCAGTGACCCGAATTATCTGATGATGGGTATCGGCTTCCGCTTCAATAACAAGTATCCTACCTTTCACAGAAGATAAAACGCACCATGTCCAAAGGGCTTCCCCACATCCCCAACACATCTCTTGCACATTCCTGCTTAATCTCACGCAAAAGATAGCATCTTTTACATCAAAAGGTGGCATGTTATGCTACAAAAGATGGCATCTTTTACAGCGAAAGATGGTATCTTTTGCATCACAGGTCAGTAAAATATGCAGGAAAGGGTTTATTGTTCCGCGTCAAAGAGCTCCTTCAACACCTCAAGAGACTTTAATACGGGAAAGTCAGGCAAGTGGAGGCGATAATATTCATTCATTATTGTAAGGCAGCGAGTACGTTCGGCGCGGTTCATGGCAAAGAGATGCATTGTTTCATAATTCATGCGCATCAGCATTATCAACCGTGAGGCTTCCTCCGGAAGTATATAAGAAGAATGGAGTTGCGGTCGCAAAGGAGTAAAACAAGCATTCATCATATCAAAATAATCGCCTTTTTGATAATCTTCCAGATTAGGATATAATCCCAGGAAGCGGGATAAGCGCATCAGAAATACCAAATGGAAGTTGGCAAAATTATCACGGCACTCATCCAGCCAAATAATAGAATGCTGCAAATAAGCAAACAACGGACGGTTTTCAGCCTCCTCACGCACTGCCCGATAAAGAAATTCCGCCAGGAAAAGTGCAATGGAAGACTTATACGGATCATAAGGAATAGAAGAAAACGGATAGAAAGACTTCGCTTCCGTTATCTTATATATACTGGCATTCGGACGGAAATCAGCTTCCAGTTCCACTAAAGCCAATGGTTGGAACAATACCGGTTTCACCGCCGCCTTTCGCGAACGGGGAATCTTTACGATGAACGAAGCACGCCCGACCACCTCTGTATAAATGTCTGCAATAAGGGAAGTATCGTTATATTTCAGGGTATGCAGCACAATCCCCAGCGTTTTCTGTAACATCCGCACTTACTATTTTGGTTTCAATCCGGTAACAAAACTACGAAAAAAGACGGAAACAGCAGGGATAAAACACGGATAAATAAAAAAATGCAGGCAGACAAGTAAAAAAATGAAAGTTTTTATCCTACTGATATTCAGGTAATAAGCCGCAAATATTAGAATAATCCCGACATATTCCTTTGTTTTTTTCTCATGATTATTTTGCCAATTCAAAAATAGTCCCTACATTTGCAACCGCAAACGAGAGATAATCTCTCTGCAAGAGCAGAAATGCTCACCAAAGGATGGCCCGTTCGTCTATCGGTTAGGACGCAAGATTTTCATTCTTGAAAGGGGGGTTCGATTCCCCCACGGGCTACAACTAAAAAAATAAACGAATTAAAAAAGATTAGTCGAGATGGCAAATCACAAATCATCACTGAAAAGAATCAGACAAGAAGAAACTAGAAGACTTCACAACAGATATTATGGTAAGACCATGAGAAATGCTGTTAGAAAGCTTCGTTCTACAACCGACAAGGCAGAAGCTACTGCAATGTATCCGGGTATAACTAAGATGTTGGACAAATTGGCTAAAACCAATGTGATCCACAAGAACAAAGCAAGCAACTTGAAGTCTAAGTTGGCTCTTTACATTAATAAGCTAGGATAAGCTAATTAATATTACACAAAAGAAATATCGGAAGGTTGGACTTTTAAGTCCGACCTTTTCTGCGTATGGCATATTTATATCCCCTATTCCAAACACCTTCCGGAAGAAGCTAAAAAGCTGTAAACGAATGAAATTTATCACGCAGTTTAGTTTCGCATCTTACGAATTTTCACTATATTTGCTCTGTTATTTGAATAAGGAAATTAGATTATGACTGAAGAACAGATTAACTCCAATAGCGGGAACTATTCAGCCGAAAACATCCAGGTTCTGGAAGGTTTGGAAGCCGTTAGAAAGCGCCCCGCAATGTATATTGGTGACATTAGTACGAAAGGACTTCACCACCTGGTTTATGAAGTTGTGGACAACTCTATCGACGAAGCTCTCGCCGGCTATTGCGACCACATTGAAGTAACCATCAACGAAGACAACTCTATCACCGTACAAGACAACGGACGTGGTATTCCGGTTGACTTCCACGAAAAGGAACAGAAGTCAGCCCTGGAAGTAGTTATGACCGTACTGCATGCCGGTGGTAAATTCGATAAGGGTTCTTACAAAGTATCAGGCGGTTTGCACGGTGTAGGTGTATCCTGTGTAAACGCTCTGTCTACCCACATGACTACACAGGTTTTCCGCAATGGAAAGATCTACCAACAGGAATATGAATGCGGCCATCCGTTGTATCCGGTGAAAGAAATTGGCACAAGTGATATTACAGGTACGCGTCAGCAATTCTGGCCGGATAACACAATCTTTACTGATACCGTTTATAATTACGAAATCCTTGCCACCCGTATGCGTGAACTGGCTTACTTGAATGCAGGCATCAAGATCACGCTGACCGACCTTCGCGTAAAAGATGAAGAAAACAATGCCAAAATGGAAATTTTCTATTCGGAAGAAGGTTTGAAGGAATTCGTTCGCTACATCGACTCTTCCCGCGAACACTTGGTGAATGATGTTATCTACATCAACACTGAGAAACAAGGCACACCGGTGGAAGTGGCTATCATGTACAATACTTCTTATAACGAAAACATCCACTCATACGTAAACAATATCAATACCATTGAAGGTGGTACGCACCTTGCAGGTTTCCGTCGTGCACTAACCCGTACGCTGAAGAAATATGCCGATGATAACAAGATGTTGGAGAAAGCTAAAGTGGAAATTGCAGGTGATGACTTCCGTGAAGGTCTGACGGCTGTAATCTCCATCAAAGTGGCAGAACCTCAGTTTGAAGGGCAGACCAAAACAAAGCTCGGAAACAGCGAAGTGATGGGAGCCGTAGACCAAGCTGTAGGTGAAGCTCTGAACTACTACCTGGAAGAGCATCCGAAAGAAGCGAAAATGGTGGTAGACAAAGTGATTCTAGCTGCCCAGGCACGTGTTGCCGCACGTAAGGCGCGTGAGTCCGTGCAACGTAAATCACCGATGTCCGGTGGCGGTATGCCGGGTAAGCTGGCCGACTGTTCAAGCAAGGATCCCGAGGAATGTGAATTGTTCCTTGTCGAGGGTGACTCGGCAGGCGGTTCGGCAAAGCAAGGTCGTGATCGCAGATTCCAAGCTATTCTGCCGCTTCGCGGTAAGATTCTGAATGTGGAAAAGGCCATGTGGCATAAAGCGTTCGAGAGTGATGAAGTCAACAATATTATTCAGGCTCTCGGCATCCGTTTTGGCGTAAATACTGAGGACAGCAAGGAAGCAAATATCGATAAATTGAGATATAAGAAAGTGATTATCATGACCGATGCCGACGTCGATGGTTCTCATATCGACACACTGATCATGACGCTCTTCTTCCGCTACTTCCCGCAGGTAATCCGCAACGGGTACTTGTATATTGCCACTCCGCCACTCTATCTCTGCAAAAAAGGCAAAGTGGAGGAATATTGCTGGACAGACCAACAACGTCAAAAATTTATCGACACTTATGGTGGTGGTTCAGAAAGTGCCGTACACACACAACGATACAAAGGTTTGGGTGAAATGAACCCGGAACAGTTGTGGAGCACGACCATGAACCCCGAAAACCGTATGTTGAAACAGATAAGCATTGAGAATGCTGCTGAAGTAGACTACATCTTCTCCATGCTGATGGGCGAAGATGTTGGTCCACGCCGTGAATTCATTGAAAAGAACGCAACGTATGCAAATATAGATGCGTAAAAAAAAACAGTGACTAATGATTAACAATTAGTGATTAGTCACTGAATAACACGTTTTATTAACCAACCTCACATCTTACAACGAAGAAACGCCGGACGGACAGGAAAATCCTGTTGCCCGGCGTTTTTCTTTTCACCCCACGAGATAGAAAAATCCGCCTCATTCCACACTATCTTAAAGCATATTCTGCTTCTTCATTTCTTCTGCCACCAATTCCAGTTCTGCATACCAGTCTTCACCGAATTTGCGTATCAATGGCTCTTTCAGGAACTTATATACCGGCAGATTCTTCTTCCGTCCTAACAATACAGCGGCTTTGCATACATCCCAACGGTTATAGTTCACCGCCTTATACCCCCCATAGTTCCCTACCCTAATTGGATACAGATGGCAGGATACAGGTTTATAAAAATCTGTCTTGCCTTCCCTATAAGCCTTCTCAATAGCACAATAACAACATCCTTTCTCATCATAGCAAGTAAAGACACAATCTTTATTATTAACAATAGAGGTTACCAGATCACCTTCGCAATCGGTATAAACAACCCCTTGCTTCTCTAATATGACATGCGCTTCGGGCGAGAGTTCATCCCAAATTACCGGAAGTACTTCTTCCAGTTTTTCAATCTCATCCAATTCGACGGGAGCACCGGCATCGCCTTCAACGCAACAGGCACCCTTACAAGCATTCAGATCACAAAGGAACTTCTCACGCAGCACATCAAAACTCACCACTACATCACCTATCTGTATCATCTTCAATCTAAGATTAGAAAAGATAAAGGCGGAGTACACCCCCGCCTTTACTTATATAATTATAACTATTTACTTAATCAAGTCTTTTCCTGTCATTTCAGCCGGCTGTGCCATACCCAGAATGTGAAGGATAGAAGGAGCAACATCTGCCAAAACACCATTCTCTACTTTAGCATTCTTATTCTCCGTTACATATACAAAAGGAACCGGATTCAAAGAGTGAGCCGTATTCGGAGTACCATCTTCGTTCAGTGCATGATCTGCATTGCCGTGGTCAGCAATGATGATAACTTCATAATCGTTAGCTTTAGCTGCTTCTACTGTATCTTTCACACATTCATCGATAGCTTTCACTGCTTTTTCAATGGCGTCATAGATACCAGTATGTCCTACCATATCACCATTCGCATAGTTCACAACGATGAAATCAAACTTCTGAGTGTTGATAGCTTCCACTAATTTATCCTTTACTTCATACGCACTCATTTCCGGCTTCAAGTCGTAAGTGGCTACTTTCGGAGACGGAACCAGGATGCGTTCTTCAGCATCGTACGGAGTTTCACGACCACCGTTAAAGAAGAAAGTTACGTGAGCGTACTTCTCTGTTTCAGCAATGTGCAATTGAGTTTTGCCTTGAGCTGCCAAATATTCGCCCAATGTATTCTGAACATTTTCTTTATCGAAAAGGATATGTACACCCTTGAATGATGCATCATACGGAGTCATGCAATAATACTGCAAGCCCGGAATAGTATGCATACCCTGTTCAGGCATATCCTGTTGAGTCAGCACTACTGTCAACTCTTTTGCACGGTCGTTACGATAGTTGAAGAAGATAACTACATCACCTTCTTTAATAGTTCCATCGAAGTTACCATTTACAATCGGCTTGATGAATTCATCCGTTACACCTTCGTCATAAGACTCCTGCATAGCCTGAACCATATCAGTGGCAACTTTACCTTCACCGTTTACCAGCAAATCATAAGCTACCTTCACACGTTCCCAACGTTTATCACGGTCCATTGCATAGAAACGGCCTACAATAGAAGCAATCTTACCTGCCGACTTTTCACAATGTGCAGTCAGTTGCTCAATAAAGCCCTTGCCGCTCTTCGGGTCAGTATCACGACCATCCATGAAACAATGAACGAATGTATTGTCAACACCATATTCTTTAGCAATATCGCAAAGTTTGAATAAGTGGTCGAATGAGCTGTGAACACCACCATTGGAAGTCAATCCCATAAAGTGAATATTCTTACCGTTTTCTTTAGCATAAGAGAAAGCAGAAACGATTCCCGGATTCTTCATAATGCTATTGTCGGCACATGCGCGGTTAATCTTCACCAGGTCCTGATATACGATACGTCCTGCACCGATATTGAGGTGTCCGACTTCCGAGTTACCCATCTGACCATCAGGCAAACCAACATTCTCACCGCTTGCCTGAAGCTGTGAATGAGGATACGTAGCCAGCAGACTGTCCCAGTACGGAGTAGGTGTATTGAAAATCACATCGTCTTTACCCTGATCGCCGACACCCCAGCCATCAAGAATCATTAAAAGGGCTTTCTTACTCATAATATTAATTGATTTTAAATGTACAATCTTTAACCTCTGCAAAAACGTTCTTTGAAGAAAGAGCGATTTTTCCGGCTGCAAAGGTACAAAAAAGCATGGTTAAAGCGTACTGTTTCAAATGATTTATGTACTTTTGCCACGCTTTAAAAAAATAAAAAACAAGAAATATGGACGATTCAAACCCACGAACGTGCAACAGTATTTATAACTAAAGCGAACGGAGACGTTGCTCGCAATGCCTCGGTTCGTCCCTAAAGAAAGGAGGCTATTACGATGAGAACGTATCTTTACTCTGAAGCCGGCTTTATAGAAAAGCCACAATGGATGCCCAATAGCTGGGTAAATGTTGAATGCCCTGATGACAATGACTTTGACTTTCTCACACAGGAACTGAAAGTTCCCGAATCATTTTTAGAAGATATCGCTGATGCGGACGAACGTCCGCGTACAGAAACAGAAGGTAATTGGTTACTGACTATTCTGCGCATCCCTATGCAGAGCAGCCAGCATGGTATTCCTTTTATCACTGTGCCCATAGGCATCATTACCAATAATGAAATTATCGTATCGGTATGTTATCATAAGACCGAACTTATCTCTGATTTCATCCAGCATACACGTCGCAAAGGTATCGTAGTCAACAATAAACTGGATTTAATCCTACGGATGATTTACTCTTCCGCAGTTTGGTTTTTGAAGTACCTGAAGCAAATTAATAATGACGTTGCCAATGCGGAAAAAGAACTGGAAAAGAGTATCCGCAATGAAGACTTGCTTCGCCTGATGAAGTTACAGAAGACTCTTGTCTACTTCAATACCTCCATCCGTGGTAATGAAGTGATGATCGGTCGCCTGAAGAATATCTTTCAGGACACCGATTATCTGAATATGGAACTATTGGAAGATGTAATCATCGAATTAAAACAGGCATACAATACTGTAAATATCTATAGTGATATCCTTACAGGAACAATGGATGCTTTTGCTTCTATTATTTCCAATAATGTCAACGCCATCATGAAACGTATGACGAGTCTCTCCATCACGCTTATGATACCCACACTGATAGCCAGTTTCTATGGTATGAATGTGGATATTCATCTGGATGGTTTCCCGTATGCTTTCATATTCATTATCTTAATCTCTGTAGTCCTATCGGCAGGTACATTTATCTGGTTCAGAAAGATTAAGTGGTTCTAACAATCTATCCAAGCATTTTTCAACTCTTTGGATCAAAATTCATAAATAATACGTATGTTTGCGAAAAATAAGTCAATAAACATGAAAACACACAGAATCTTAACGTTTGCATGCCTGATTCTCATGGCATCAATATCTTATGCGCAATCCGAAACCATCATTGTAGGAAAGAAGACAGACGGAACAGACCTGAAAGCACAGTGCTACACATTTCCTCAACGAGTGGAAACTTTTTCAATAAGCGATAAAGGAGATTACCTCTGTATCAGCTTCCGGGAAACGACTAAAAGCGGTAAGTACCTGAAGAATAAAGGAGAAATAGGCTTTTATGACACCAAGAGTAGCCAACTTCTATGGAAACAACCCATTGATTTCAATAAATCAAGAGTAACCTGCCTTTCGGAAGGGGTCTTAATATCTGAAATTGGCAGCAAAATATCATTGCTAAGTAAGGAAACAGGAGCAAAGAAATGGGAAGCTGATTTATTTCCGGTATATGTGGATGATTCACTTGGGTTAGTCTTAGGATATAATTCTCCTACATCCAACAAACTCCGCGCTGTTAGCCTAAAATTCGGTAACGATTTGTGGGAAAACAAAATACCTCACCAATACGGTTGGAACGAAGTTCTCGATCTGGAACAAAATAAACGTCTGATTGTAGCGGATGCATTGCATAAGCTGGACTTCATGACCGGAGAATTACTGACCTATCCAGGAAAACCGGGAGCTCATGATACAAAGGCGGCATTGTTACAGGGATTAGCCGCTGTAGCAGTCGGAGTAGCCGGTGGCGTGGCAACCGGTGGCGCCTATTATTACAGTTATGTTCCCATTGCCAATAATACAATCACCGGATTGACCTCCAATATACTGTCTCAGGATTCACTTTATTACTGGGCAGACCGTCAACATATCTCCTGTATGGACACAGCTTTCAATGTAGTGTGGCAAACAGAGTTTCCTGATGTGAAGGCTTCCCGCTCCCAACTTTTCGTGCAAGATGGCAAGTTATTCATGCTAAATTACGGTTACGGATTACGCGAAGGAGCAAGTCGCAAGAAATATGGACGCCCATTTATAGCCTGTTACAACTTGCTAAACGGAGAAGAAATCTTCTTCAATCAACTAAGCGTAAAGAAAGATATGATTGAAGATGCCCTGCGGACCGAGGACGCACTCTATATGCTGTTCGATGATGGAATGGCTTATCAGGAGCTGATGGACTCCGTCGTAAATATTGTACCTTGGGATACCAAACAACGCGGAAAGCTGGAAGCAATACTGCCCGGTACATTTTATGCAGCCAACAAAGATACAACAGCTTTCCAGTCGCTCGCCTACAATGGGGAACATTGCCTGGTATATAATGATCAGGGAGTTATCTACGAGGTAGACAAGGACTTGAATATTAGTAAGACCTACGAACGGGAACGTATCTACAGCCCCAGTATCCAACTAAAAGATTATTTATGTATCGGCAATCGTGGAGACTATTGGTTCATTCATGAAATGGGAATGCCTGTAGCCCATCTTCAAACAGATTTCAAGAAAGGACAAGTGATTGGTAATAAGTTGCTGCTACTTAATTATGAAAACCAATTCCTGTTTATCGATCTAGATGAAGCGATAGAATAATTACTTGAAATCAAGTGCTAACTGCCCATCGCCCAATAGATTGAATGTCATGCGGTGATAAGGCGTAGTTCCACGTTCGGCAATAGCTGCGCGATGTTTCTTTGTAGGATAGCCTTTATTATGATCCCAATCATAATACGGAAATTCTTCGTGAAGCCGGTTCATATAATCGTCACGATAGGTTTTGGCAAGCACGGAAGCTGCCGCTATGGAGAGATATTTGCCATCACCTTTAATTACCGTGGTATGCGGAAGATCCTGATATTTCTTGAAGCGGTTGCCATCTATAAGCAGATGCTGCGGACGCATTTTCAATTGGTCCACTGCACGATGCATGGCAAGGAAAGAAGCGTTCAGGATATTAATCTTATCGATTTCTTCGGGAGATACAATACCTACCGCCCATGCCAGTGCTTCTTTCTCAATCACTTCACGCAAAGCATAACGCTGGTGTTCTGTCAACTGCTTAGAATCATTCAGTAGTTCGTTCTTGAAATCTTTGGGAAGAATCACGGCAGCAGCATACACAGCTCCTGCCAAGCAACCACGGCCAGCCTCATCACAACCGGCTTCAATTAAGTCTTCATTCAAGTAAGGCAATAGCATACATTTATTATTTTGAGTACACAAAGATAAATATTTTTGTAGGAAAGCCCTATCTTTGTCCTCAAAAAGACGATATATATATATGTTTACTGTCATCGGACTGATGCTCACAGGAATGCTGCTGGGCTACCTCTTACGGAAACGGAATTTAAGTAAAGTACATAAGGTTATCACAGTGCTGATCTGGGTACTGCTCTTCATTCTCGGCATTGAAGTGGGAGGAAACGAGCAGATCATCAAAGGATTGCACACCATCGGCCTTGAAGCCGTCATACTCACCACAGGTGGAACTCTGGGAAGTGTGATTGCCGCCTGGGTACTATGGAGGGCCTTATACAGACGAAAAGGAGGAGAAGCATGAAAGGAAGTCTCATCATAGTCGGCTTTTTTATGCTGGGCACACTCTGTGGAGCCTTTCACCTGATACCTATCGATATCGTAATAGATAGTAAAGTCAGTTTTTATGCACTTTGCGCACTGATGTTCAGTGTAGGGATAAGTGTAAGCAATGACCCGCAAACATTGAAAAACTTCCGTTCACTCAATCCGCGGTTGATATTTCTGCCCATTATGACCATTCTGGGTACTCTGGCAGGTTCTGCCGCAGTCAGCCTGATACTGACACACCGTTCCCTGACAGATTGCCTGGCTGTAGGTTCGGGCTTCGGATACTACTCACTCTCCAGTATCTTCATTACCGAATATAAAGGAGCAGAATTAGGAACGATCGCCCTGCTCGCCAACATCAGCCGCGAGATTCTGACATTGCTGGCCGCTCCGTTACTAGTGCACTGGTTCGGCAACCTCGCCCCTATCTCTGCCGGAGGGGCAACCACGATGGACACCACACTGCCCATCATTACACGAACAGCCGGACAACAATTTGTAGTTGTCTCCATCTTCCACGGATTCGTGGTGGACTTCAGCGTTCCGTTCCTTGTGACACTGTTTTGTTCTATTTGAATCAGCTACGAGCTACAGGCTACAAGTGCCTTTCGGAATAGAGCACAGCTACTTACGTTGTGGTTTCTTCGCAGCAGGGATGCCTTGTAGTTCCATTAAAGGAAACGCTCGTTCCCATTAGAGGAAACGGGCGTTTCTATTAGAGGGAACTATAGTTTCCATTAGGAGAAACCGCTGTTCCCGCTAAAGGAAACGTTCGTTCCCTCCCCATAGGAAACTATAGGCCACTTATTATCTGCAACTTAAATGCTTAAAAAAGACTCCATGCAACCGTCAATCCGGCCATTACGATGGCTACCATACTCATCAGCTTGATAAGGATATTCAAACTCGGACCGGAAGTATCCTTGAACGGATCACCTACCGTATCACCTACCACGGTAGCCTTATGTACTTCACTGCCCTTACCACCGAAGTTTCCTTCTTCCACATATTTCTTTGCATTATCCCATGCACCGCCCGCATTCGCCATAAAGATGGCAAGAACAAAACCACTACTCAACCCACCGATCAGCAGCCCCAGAACACCGGGAACACCGAAGATAAGTCCCGTAGCAATCGGAGCAATAATGGCTATCAGTGAAGGAAGTACCATCTCACGCTGCGCTCCCTTTGTGGATATAGCTACACAACGCTCGTAATCCGGTTCCGTTTCACCGGTAAGAATACCCTTGATTTCACGAAACTGACGGCGTACTTCATCCACCATGTGAGCGGCAGCACGGCCAACAGCGTTCATTGTCAATCCGCAGAAGAGGAATGCCATCATACTACCCAGGAACATACCCGAAAGAACCTTCGGATTCATCAATGTCACATCATAATGATGCATGAAGTCGAAGAAGGTGGCATCCTGAAGACCCACGGCATCCCCATGAGGAAGTGTTAATTCCGTGGTTCCCAAACGAGTCAGTCCGATACGGATTTCTTCAATATAAGAAGCAAGCAGGGCAAGTCCCGTAAGTGCAGCCGAACCTATGGCAAAACCTTTTCCGGTAGCGGCAGTAGTATTTCCCAAAGAATCAAGAGCATCTGTACGTTTACGTACTTCCGCACCCAGACCGGACATTTCAGCATTACCACCGGCATTATCAGCAATAGGGCCGTAAGCATCTGTAGCAAGAGTGATACCCAAAGTAGAAAGCATACCTACGGCAGCAATACCGATACCGTAAAGTCCCATACCTACATTATTGAAATCAAATCCTGATGCAAACAGGTAGGAAGCAATAATACCAACTACCACAGCAATCACTGGAATTGCTGTAGAAAGCATACCCAAACCGATACCGGAGATAATCACCGTTGCCGGACCGGTCTTTCCGCTTTCGCTCAACTTCTGGGTAGGACGGTAAGACTGAGAAGTATAATATTCCGTAGAACGTCCGATAATGATGCCAACTACCAAACCAACTATAACGGCACAAGATATCCACATCCAGTTATCAAGTTTCAATAACCAAAGAATAAAGAAGGTAGCCACTACAATCAGTACGGAACTCAGGTTCGTACCGAAAGCTAACGAAGCAAGCAGGTCTTTCATTTTCGCATTTTCTTTGGTACGCACTGCGAATATACCGATAATAGAAAGAAGGATACCTACAGCCGCAATCAGCATCGGAGCAATAACAGCTTTGAACTGCATGGCCGTATCTCCTGTATGAATAAAGGCGGCAGCACCCAGAGCAGCAGTTGCCAGAATGGAGCCGCAATAACTTTCGTAAAGATCGGCACCCATACCGGCTACATCGCCTACGTTGTCACCTACGTTATCGGCAATCGTTGCAGGGTTACGAGGGTCATCTTCGGGAATACCGGCTTCAACCTTACCAACCAGGTCGGCACCTACATCAGCAGCTTTCGTATAAATACCTCCACCTACACGGGCAAAAAGTGCTTGTGTAGAAGCACCCATTCCGAAAGTTAGCATCGTGGTAGTGATAATACAGAGTTTATGAGTCGGAGTCAAAACATCTTCCGGTATAACCGCATTCAATAACAGGTACCAGAAAGAGATGTCGAGCAAGCCCAAGCCTACTACAACCAGTCCCATTACCGCACCGCTACGGAAAGCGACGCGCAATCCTGCGTTCAGTGAATTACGGGCAGCATTTGCCGTACGTGCCGAAGCATACGTTGCCGTCTTCATACCGAGAAATCCGGAAAGTCCGGAGAAGAAACCACCCGTCAGGAAGGCAATCGGCACCCAGTGATTTTGTACATCGAAACCGTATGCCATAATAGAGAAAAGGATCACAAGTCCCAGAAATACCCAGCCAACTATCTTATACTGTTGTTTCAGATAAGACATCGCGCCTTTACGCACAGCGGCAGCAATCTTTATCATTTGTGGAGTACCCTCACTCTCTTTCATCATTTGCTTATGAAAATAGTAAGCAAAACAGAGAGCTAAAACGGAAGCGGCCGGAATCAGCCAGAAAAGCAAACTGTCCATGGTGTTATTCGTATTAAAAGGTTGATTGAAAGCCTAAAAGTATTGATTTTAAACGAGATAAACAAAGGAATAAAAGAAAAATTACCGCACCAGCATCATCTTTCATTCACCCGACTTACTGGAACAAAAAAGGGAAAAGTAATCATTAGCGATTATTTTCCCCTGTATTCATCATTCTACTGTCACAGCCGTACCGCAGGCAGTTACCATCAACATACTGCCGCTTCCACCCACTGTTTCATAATCCAAATCCACACCAATCACCGCATTGGCTCCGAGTGCTCTGGCATGTTCCTGCATTTCACGCAGGGCAATATCTTTCGCTTCGCGCAGTACTTCTTCATAAGAACCACTACGTCCGCCCACTACATCACGAATACTGGCAAAAAAGTCACGGAATACATTGGCACCGATAATCGTTTCACCTGAAACGATACCATAATAGCGGGTGATACGTCCACCCTCGATAGTTGGGGTTGTTGTTACTAACATAATCTTTCTCTATTTATTTAAGTTATTTGCACCCTATTAGACGCACGAATAGGGCGGAAAGTTGCAGTGACGCCCCGTTTTATATCTCCTCATTATAATAAAAAAACAAAAAATAGAGAGCATCTATATATGAGCAGAGTCAACATTTATCTATCTTTGTACCGAAGAAATGGAAACAAAGCATTTTATATTTAAAATAATGATGTATCTGGTAGTAGTGCTTTTTGCACTGCAACCGGAAGA
Source organism: Bacteroides sp. AM16-24 (assembly GCF_003471885.1). Taxonomy (NCBI): domain Bacteria; kingdom Pseudomonadati; phylum Bacteroidota; class Bacteroidia; order Bacteroidales; family Bacteroidaceae; genus Bacteroides; species Bacteroides sp. AM16-24. The sequence continues at coordinate 16,663 of NZ_QRKI01000006.1, read as the reverse complement.
TTATAATTCCTTTTCCGAAAATGAACCTCCTTTTCTTTGCATTGAACAAAACGAGCAGCATTCGCCCGAAGAGTTCAACGATGAAGCTGTTATTTCCCGTACACTTTCTTTAAACCGTGCGCGTAAGCTCTGTGCAGAGATTACGACTACTTATACTTTCTCTACCGAGAACACTAATTTATATCAATATAGTGACGGTACCCAACCGCACAATCTCAGGAGCGTATATTCACCTGAACGTTCCCTACTCTGTATATATCGCCTTTAGCACAAGTCCTTCTATTACCGTATTTTTATATTTTATCCGGGCGAATCTTATATTCGTTCCGCTATGTCTAATTAATTAATTTATATATGGGACTTGTTTTATTATACTTAACCCTTGCATTAGCTTTATCATTTTTATGCTCCATTCTTGAAGCAGTTTTATTATCTACTCCAATGTCGTACATCTCCACTAAAGAGAAAACACATGGGAAAAGCGCTATTTTATTAAAGAAGTTCAAACAAGACATCGACCGGCCTATTGCTGCCATATTATCCTTGAACACCATAGCCCACACCGTGGGTGCTGCAGGTGTAGGTGCCGAAGCAGTAAAGATATTCGGAGAAGCTTACTTCGGTGTAATCTCTGCCATACTGACTATCTTAATTCTCGTTCTCTCAGAGATCATTCCTAAAACGATAGGTGCCTGCTACTGGCGCACACTGGCACTTCCGTCAGCCCGTATCATCAATTTCCTTATTATCATCTGTTACCCCTTAGTGTGGCTGTCCGAACTGATTACCCGCCTTTTTTCTTCCGGCAAACAGGAATTATCCGTAAGTCGCGAAGAAGTTTCGGCCATGATTTCCATCGGAGTAGAAGAAGGTGTTTTCCAGATGAAAGAGAACAAGATGATACAGAACCTCATTAAACTGGATAAAGTAAAGTCACAATCCATTATGACTCCCCGTACTGTGGTGGCAACAGCTCCCGAAAGTATGTCTTTGAAGGAATTCTATCAGGATGGCAAATATAAGTTTTACTCTCGTATTCCTGTCTACAATGATAGTGAAGATTATATCACAGGATATGTATTGCGGCAAACTGTACTTGAAAAGTTAGCAGAGGATAGATTTGATATGTGCCTGAAGGATGTGGCCCGTCCTATTCTTTCTTGCCCGGAAAATAGTTCTGTTTCCACAGTTTGGGAACAAATGCTTGAAAAGAAAGAACATATTTCAATCTTGATTGATGAATATGGCTGCTTCTGGGGAATTGTCACAATGGAGGATATCATCGAAACAGCCTTAGGTTTTGAAATTGTAGATGAAAAAGACTCCGTAACGGATATGCAGAAGCTGGCACGAGATAAGTGGCAGAAGAAGCAGGCGGAGGTACAGGTGGGATAAACGGAACTATACCTCAATAAACAAAGGGAGATACGACTAAGCCATATCTCCCTTCTTTATATATTTATTTTATTATACTCAGAACATCTTGCTGACACGTTCGATACCTGCCACCAAAGCATTTACTTCTTCTTTCGTATTATAGATTCCAAAGGAAGCACGCACTGTTCCTTCTATGTCGAGGCGTTGCATCAACGGTTGGGCACAATGGTGTCCCGTACGTACGGCAATGCCGAGACGATCGAGCAATGTGCCCATATCGAAGTGATGAATATCACCCACAAGGAAAGAGATGACGCTCCCTTTCTCAGCAGCTTCACCAAAAATGCGCATGCCAGGGATTGTTTTCAATCGCTGTGTGGCATATTCCGTCAATTCATGCTCATAAACGGCAATCTTATCCATGCCAATGGCAGAAACATAATCGAGCGCTTTCGCCAGTCCCGTAGTACCGATATAATCAGGAGTACCAGCTTCGAACTTAAATGGCAATTCATTGAAAGTAGTACGTTCAAAAGATACATGCTTTATCATCTCACCGCCGCCCTGATAAGGGGGTAATCTATCCAGCCATTCTTCCTTACCATAAAGCACACCTACACCGGTAGGGCCATACACTTTATGACCGGAGAATACAAGGAAATCAGCATCCAGATCTTTCACGTCCACTGCCATATGCGGAATGGACTGTGCCGCATCTACCAGAAAAGGTACATTATGGCTATGGGCAATCTTAATCATTTCTTTGATAGGATTGACCGTACCCAATACATTGGACACATGCACTACGCTGACAATCTTTGTTCTATCGTTAAAAAGTTTCTCGTATTCATCCATCAGAAGTTCACCGCGATCGTTCATTGGAATAACCTTCAGATTGATACGCTTCCGTTCAGCCAGCAGTTGCCAAGGCACAATGTTACTATGGTGTTCCATTACTGAAACAATCACTTCATCACCCGGACTCAGGAATTCTTCACCGAAACTGGATGCCAACAAATTGATGCTTTCCGTGGTTCCCCTTGTAAATACAATTTCATTTATAGAACCGGCATTGATGAACTTCCGCACTGTTTCGCGACTTGCCTCATGCAATTCCGTTGCCTGTTGAGACAGGAAATGTACACCACGATGCACATTGGCATTGACAGAATAATATTCATCCGTTATTGCATCCACCACACAACGCGGTTTCTGTGTCGTCGCCCCATTATCCAAATAGACTAATGGTTTGCCGTACACTTCACGGGAAAGTATGGGAAAATCGGCTCTTATCTTTTGAATATCATACATATTGTTTAGATATTAATATATTCTCACTTACATATCGCACAGCCCTGGCACTTATTCAGTTCACCACGGAAACGTTTCTCAACCAAGAGATGTAAGCGATCCTTCAAAGCATCCAGACGAATGGTATCAATGACTTCGTTCACGAAGGCAAACATCAGCAATAAGCGAGCTTCACGTGCCGGAATACCGCGCTGGCGCATATAGAAAAGTGCATTTTCATCCAACTGACCAACGGTAGCGCCATGGCTACACTTTACATCATCGGCATAAATTTCCAGTTGCGGCTGCGTATACATACGTGCCTCGCGTGTAGCGCAAAGGTTCCGGTTCGTTTGTTGCGAACTGGTATGTTGCGCATCCGGACGCACTAACACCAGACCGGCAAATGCACCAACTGACTGATCATCGAGCACATACTTAAAGAGTTCATTGCTCGTACAGTTAGGCACAGCATGGTCGATACTTGTATTGTTGTCTACATGCTGATTCTTATCTGCAATGGCCATACCGCAAAGATTGATTTCGGCACCTTCACCTGCCAGCAATACTTCGGTGGTATTGCGGGAAGTACCGTTATGCAAGGTCATGCCATTCAGCAATGCATTACTGTTGGCTTCCTGTTTCACATACATATTGCTGATACGTACGGTACTTGTATGCGTTTCTTCCAGTTCGTAAAGATCAAAGACAGCATTCTCGCCTACGAATACTTCTATCACCTGGGTTGCCAGAAAATTCACGGCATCCATGGCATGATCACACACCAGCATACGTGCCTGTGCACCATCTTCCAATACAATCAATACCCGGCGGTTCACCAGGAAGTTCACGTCACCACGCAGGATGTTTACCAACTGAATGGGACGTTCCACTATTACATTCTTAGGCACATACAGCAGTACACCGTCTTGTGCAAAAGCAGTGTTGAATGCTGTCACTCCGTCTTTTGAAGTGTCTGCCAGCTTACCATAGTACTTCTTTACCAGTTCCGGATGCTTCTCTGCCATCTCCTTCAAACTACCGAAGATAACTCCTTCGGGTAGATGAGCTGCGGGCAGAGACTTATTGTAGAAAGCGTCGTTCACCACAAAGTACAGGGACGTACTCATATTAGGGACATCACATTTAAATACTTCATAGGGATTTACCGGAATATCCAGACGGTTCAGGTTCAACCCATAGTCCGGTTCAAAGAACTTGCTGACATCGGTATATTTATATTTCTCCTGCTTGCGGGTAGGAAAACCAAGCCGTTCAAAGTCGGCAAACGCAATGGCACGAGGGGTATTCATCACCTCGGTACTGTGCCGGCATATCATAGCTTCCGTCTGGGAGAAAAGATCTATGTATTGTTGTTCTGCATTCATAATTTACTCTCCCAACTCCTTCTTAATCCAATCATACCCCTTCTCTTCCAGTTCCAGAGCCAATTCCGGTCCCGCCGTCTTCACGATACGACCTTTGTAAAGCACATGTACGACGTCAGGTTTGATATAATCCAGTAAGCGTTGGTAGTGAGTGATGACAATGGTACTGTTCTCCGGTGTTTTCAACTTATTCACACCTTCAGCTACGATACGCAAAGCATCGATATCCAGTCCGGAATCCGTTTCATCCAGGATACTCAATTTTGGTTCCAGCATCGCCATCTGGAAGATTTCATTCCGCTTTTTCTCTCCACCGGAGAAACCTTCATTCACCGAACGGTTAGCCAGTTTATTGTCCAGTTCCACAATGGCACGCTTTTCACGCATCAACTTCAGGAATTCACTTGCACTGAGAGCAGGCAGATGATTGTATTTACGTTGCTCATTCACCGCTGCACGCATAAAGTTGACCATACTCACACCCGGAATTTCTACCGGATATTGGAAACTGAGGAAGATGCCCTCATGGCTACGGTCTTCCGGTGAAAAATCCAAAAGGTTCTTACCGCAGAAAGTCACGCTTCCCTTCGTCACTTCAAAGGCAGGATTACCCACCAATACAGCCGAAAGAGTGCTCTTACCGGAACCGTTCGGTCCCATAATAGCATGCACCTCACCTGCTTTTACCGACAGGTTGATGCCTTTCAATATCTCTTTGCCATTTACACTGGCATGCAGGTCTTTTATCTCTAACATGATATTTATTTTTTTATTTTAAACTTATCCTACGCTGCCTTCCAGCGAAATAGCCAACAACTTCTGAGCCTCTACCGCAAACTCCATAGGCAGCTTATTAAGCACTTCCTTAGCATAACCGTTCACTATCAGCCCTACAGCATCCTCCGTAGAAATGCCACGTTGGTTGCAATAGAATATCTGGTCTTCATTAATCTTGCTGGTAGTCGCTTCATGCTCCACAACTGCCGTCTCATTATGGATATCCATATACGGGAAGGTATGCGCACCGCACTTATCACCTAGCAACAAAGAGTCACACTGACTATAGTTACGCGCATTATCCGCCTTTTGAGCTACACGCACCAGGCCACGGTAAGAATTCTCACTATGTCCGGCAGAAATACCCTTGCTGACAATCGTACTGCTAGTATTCTTACCCAGATGAATCATCTTCGTACCCGTATCCGCCTGTTGGTAGTTATTCGTCACCGCCACACTGTAGAATTCAGCCGAAGAGTTATCTCCCGTCAAAATACAAGAAGGGTATTTCCACGTAATAGCCGAACCTGTCTCCACCTGTGTCCAGGAAAGTTTACTGTTCGCACCTTTACAGTTACCACGTTTCGTAACAAAGTTATAGACACCGCCTTTACCTTCGGCATCACCCGGATACCAGTTCTGTACAGTGCTGTACTTCACTTCCGCACGTTCATGCACCACAATCTCCACGATAGCAGCATGCAACTGGTTCTCATCGCGCATCGGAGCCGTACAACCTTCCAGATAGGAAACATACGAATCATCATCCGCCACAATCAGCGTCCGCTCAAACTGACCTGTATTACGCGCATTGATACGGAAATACGTGGACAACTCCATCGGGCAACGTACCCCTTTCGGGATATATACAAACGAACCATCGGAGAATACCGCTGAGTTCAGTGCAGCAAAAAAGTTGTCACGGTATCCCACAACGGAACCAAGATACTTCTGTACCAAATCCGGATGTTCACGTACAGCTTCACTGATGGAACAGAAAATAATTCCTTTCTCCATCAATGTTTCCTTGAACGTAGTCTTCACAGATACGGAGTCCATCACAGCATCTACAGCCATGCCACTCAACGCCATCTGTTCTTCCAAGGGAATGCCCAGCTTATTGAAGGTTTTTATCAACTCAGGATCTACCTCGTCCATACTCTTCGGAGTATCTTTTTTCTTCGCCAACGGATCGGCATAGTAGGAAATAGCCTGATAATCTATCTCAGGAATACGGAGATGTGCCCATGTAGGCATCTCCATCGTCAACCAGTGACGATATGCTTTCAGACGGAACTCCAACAGCCATTCCGGCTCGTTCTTTTTCGCAGAGATCAGCCTTACAACGTCTTCATTCAGCCCACGCTCAATGACTTCCGTATGCACATCGGTGGTGAAGCCGTATTTGTACTTCTCCTGCGTTAGTTCCTTTACATATTTATTGGGTTCTTCGGGTTGCATTATGTATTAAGTATATATTGTTCTGTAACTTCTTTTGCAGCCGGGAAAAACATTCCCGCAAACGATTCTATAGGATAATATAACACGGATTCCTCCTTCATTGTTCTATTGATCATCGTATTATCCGAGTCGATAAACTCGACAACACAGATAAGCAGGCTCACCAGTAGCAGGAATTTCAATGCCCCCAATCCGGCACCCAGCCAGCGGTTCAGCCAACCGAGAGAAATTGCTTCCATCGCCTTCGTCAACAAAGATGCCACCAGTAAAAACAATAACGGCACCACTACCCAGATCACAACAAATGCCAATATCTGTGCAAATGTCATAGAGTCCGTTATCCTAGAAAAGACTCTCTCCGCTACCGACACATACAGCGCTTTCGCAGCCAGCAACCCAACAATCAATCCAAGGATAGATGCCAGTTGTCTGATGAAACCTTTTATAAAACCGATGACTGCTCCCGCGCCAATCACCACCAATAGGATGATATCTATTATTGTCATAACTATATCTGAAAAAGACACGGATTACACGGATAAACACGGTTCTTCTTTTAAACCAATCCGTGAAATCCGTGTAATCCGTGTCTAAAAGATTATTTCGCTTACAGAGTCTGTTTTACTTCTATTTCTTCGTAAGATTCGATAATATCGCCTACCTTGATATCGTTGCAGTTCGTCAGGCTGATACCACACTCGAAGTTGGTACCTACTTCCTTCACGTCATCCTTGAAACGTTTCAACGCATTGATAGAACCGGTAAAGATTACGATACCGTCACGGATCAAACGAGCCTTGTCGCTTCGCTTCACTTTTCCGGTCTTCACTACCGCACCGGCTACAAGACCTACCTTGGTAATATTGAACACTTCGCGTACCTCAATAGTTGCGGTTACCTGCTCCTTCACTTCCGGTGCCAACATACCTTCCATAGCAGCCTTCACCTCTTCGATAGCATCGTAGATCACTGAGTACTTGCGGATATCCACACCTTCGTTCTCTGCCATCTTCGCGGCGGCATTCGACGGACGTACCTGGAAACCGATGATAATGGCATCCGAAGCGGCAGCCAATGATACATCGGACTCGGAGATAGCTCCAACACCTTTATGAATTACATTCACCTGTACCTGTTCGGTAGACAGTTTGATCAGTGAGTCGCTCAACGCCTCAACAGAACCGTCCACGTCACCCTTAACGATAATATTCAGTTCGTGGAAGTCACCCAATGCCAGACGGCGGCCAACTTCGTCCAAAGTAAGCATCTTCTGAGTACGCAGACCCTGCTCACGTTGCAACTGTTCACGCTTGTTAGCAATTTCACGTGCTTCCTGTTCCGTATCGATTACGTGGAATGTATCACCTGCAGCAGGTGCACCGTTCAATCCCAGAATCAATACCGGTTCAGAAGGTCCGGCCTCTTTCAGGCGCTGGTTACGTTCGTTGAACATAGCTTTCACTTTACCATACGCTGTACCTGCCAGTACGATATCGCCTACGCGCAGCGTACCGTTCGATACCAGCATGGTAGCTACATAACCACGTCCCTTGTCCAATGAAGACTCGATGATGGAACCTGTAGCCTTACGGTTCGGATTTGCTTTCAGATCCAGCATTTCTGCTTCCAGCAATACCTTCTCCAGCAAATCGTTCACACCCAATCCTTTCTTTGCAGAGATATCTTGCGACTGATACTTACCGCCCCATTCTTCAACAAGGAAATTCATCGCTGCCAGTTCTTCCTTGATCTTGTCAGCGTTGGCAGTCGGTTTATCAATCTTATTAATAGCAAATACGATAGGTACACCAGCAGCCATAGCATGGTTGATAGCTTCCTTCGTCTGCGGCATCACATTATCATCGGCAGCAACAATAATGATAACCACGTCTGTCACCTTTGCACCACGGGCACGCATAGCGGTAAATGCTTCGTGCCCCGGAGTATCGAGGAACGTAATCTTACGTCCGTCTTCCAGTTTCACGTTGTAAGCACCGATATGCTGCGTGATACCACCGGCTTCACCGGCAATAACGTTCGCCTTACGGATATAGTCGAGCAATGATGTTTTACCGTGGTCTACGTGACCCATGACGGTAACAATCGGCGCACGTGGTTCCAGATCTTCTTCGGCATCTTCTTCCTCTACAATGGCCTGTGCCACTTCCGCACTGACATATTCAGTCTTGTATCCGAATTCTTCCGCCACCAGATTAATGGTTTCAGCATCCAGACGCTGATTGATAGACACCATGATACCGATACTCATACAAGTAGCAATAACCTGAGTTACGGAAACATCCATCATGCTTGCCAATTCGTTGGCAGTCACAAATTCCGTTATCTTCAGTACTTTGCTATCCGCCATTTCGCGGTCTTCCTGTTCCTGCATACGGCTGTTCGCCATATCGCGCTTGTCCTTACGATATTTGGAAGTCTTGCTCTTACCTTTGGAAGTGAGTCGTGCCAAAGTTTCTTTTACCTGCTTAGCTACATCTTCCTCACTAACCTCCTGTTTGATGATCGGTTTCTTGAAGCGATCCTTGTTATTGTTGTTACGGTTGTTGTTCTTGTTGCCACCCTGGTGATTGTTACCACCACCGGCACCTTGCTGACCACCGCCTGCATGAGGACCTTTGCCTCCACCACCACGATTGTCATTTCCACGCTGGAAGTTGGATGCATTGTTAATGTCAACCTTCTCCTTATTATTATTAATACGAAGACGTTTCTTCTTGTTGGCATTGGCATCGGCCTCTTTTTCCTTACCATCCTTCGCTTTATTGTCTTCGCGGCGGATTTCTTTGATAATCGCCTCTTTCATCTGCTTCTTCTGATCCTGACGGATTTTCTCCTTCTCTTCGCGCTCCTTCCGTTTCTCCTCTTTAGTCTTCTTCTTGGGGCGTGTAGACTGGTTCAGCGTAGCCAGGTCAATCTGACCGATGATATTGATTTTGGAAACAAACTCCGGCTTATGGATGGTGAAGATTTCATCTCCCTCCTTTGCTGGTGCTTCTTCTGCAACTGCAGGTTTCACTTCTTCCTTAGCAGCAGGTGCTACGGAAGCAGGCGTTTCCTTTTTTACTTCTTCTTTTGCCACTACCGGAGCAGGAGCTGGTTTCTCTACAACTTCCGGTTTCAGTATTTCTTTCACCACAGGAGCCGGTTCGGGTTCAGGATTCGGTTCCGGCTTTGGTTCAGGCCTGGGCTCTGGTTTGGGCTCTGGTTTGGGTTCGGGCTTCAGCTCCGGTTTGATTTCCGGCTTCGGCTCCGGTTTCGGTTCTTCCTTTACCACAGATACGGGTTCTTCTACTTTCTTTTCTTCCACTTTCTCTACTACCGGTTTCCGGTTCAGCTTATCCAAATCAATTTTTCCGACAGGTTTAAACTTCGGACGTGCATCTTCGGGGACAACAGTCTTAATTTCTTCCACTTTCGGTTTATCCGCAGTTTCAGTTTCGTAACCATCTATGGATACCGATGCTTTGTTACGATCTTTATTCTGTCGTTCCTGAATAAAACGTTCCGATTCAAGTCTAAGATTCTTATCTGTACTGAACTCTTTCACGAGCAAGGCGTATTGCTCCTCGTTAATCTTTGTGTTGGGGTTTGCCTCAACGGCAAAGCCTTTCTTCTGCAAGAACTCAACTACTGTCGAAATTCCTACATTCAAATCTCTTGTTACTTTATTTAACCTAATCGTCATACTAAAAAATTAATGAATAATGTGGAGAAAGAAGTTAGTGCAAACAGAAACCAATGTCAGCAGACACTTATTCTGTCTCTGTTTCTGTTTCAGATTCAGGCTCAGCTTCAGCCTCAAACTCAGGCTCGCCTTCGCTTTCCTCAAACTCCGAACTTAAAATGTGCAATACTTCGTCCACTGTTTCTTCTTCCAGGTCGGTCTTCTCAATCAACATCTCACGCGGAGCGTTCAGCACTGCTTTTGCAGTATCGATACCAATCGCTTTGATGGCATCAATCACCCAACCGTCAATTTCATCCCTGAACTCATCCAAGTAGATATCTTCATCTTCAACAGCCTGATCCAACTCACGGAATACGTCAATAGTGTACTCAGTCAACATACTGGCAAGTTTGATGTTCAAACCGCCTTTACCAATAGCCAGCGATACTTCTTCCGGTCTCAGGAAGACTTCCGCCTTACGTTCTTCTTCGTTCAAACGAATAGAAGAAATCTTCGCAGGACTGAGAGCACGCTGAATAAACAACTGAATATTGGACGTGTAATTGATTACGTCAATATTCTCGTTGCGTAACTCACGAACGATACCATGAATACGGCTACCCTTCACACCTACACAGGCACCTACCGGGTCAATACGGTCATCGTATGACTCAACGGCAATCTTGGCGCGTTCACCAGGGATACGGGCAATCTTCTTGATGGTAATCAGTCCATCATTGATTTCGGGCACTTCCATTTCGAACAGACGTTGCAGGAATACCGGCGACGTACGCGAAAGAATGATCTTCGGGTTGTTATTCTTGTTGTCCACACGGGCTACAACGGCACGTGCCGTTTCTCCTTTGCGATAAAAATCGCTCGGAATCTGTTCCGTCTTAGGCAGCAGCAACTCGTTACCTTCATCATCTAGCAGCAGCATTTCTTTCTTCCATATCTGGTATACTTCTGCATTAATGATGTTGCCCACCTTATCAATATATTTATTATAGATACTGTCTTTTTCCAGTTCCAAAATCTTAGAAGCCAACGTCTGGCGAAGGTTCAAGATAGCACGGCGTCCAAAGTTTGCGAAGATTACTTCATCCGTCACTTCCTCGCCTACTTCATAAGAAGCATCAATCTTCTGTGCTTCCGATAATGCAATCTGCAAGTTCGGATTTTCCAAGTCTTCATCCGCCACCACTTCACGGTTACGCCATATTTCGAAGTCCCCCTTGTCCGGGTTCACGATAACGTCGTAATTCTCATCGGTGCCGAACATCTTCGCAATCACACTACGGAACGACTCTTCAAGTACGCTCACCATGGTGGTTCTATCGATATTTTTCAGTTCCTTAAATTCCGAAAATGTATCTATCAAACTGACAGTTTCTACTTTTTTGGCCATAGTCTTATTTAAAACTGATTAAGTATTTAGTATATTTTATTTCATCATACGCAAGGGTTTCATCCTCTTCCACCAATGTGGGGCGTTTAGCGCCTTCGGGCTTTACCTTCTTTTCCACGGTTACCGTAAAATGCTGTTCATCGGCTGTTTTCAGTACGCCGCACAGCTTACGTCCGTCTTTTCTCAGTACTTCCACTTCCTTTCCGATGTGGTTGATGTACTGTTGCAACACTTTAAATGGCTGTCCGATACCGGCAGAACCTACCTCCAACTCATAATCTTCATCCTCACGGTTCAACTTGGATTCGATGTATCGACTCAGCTCTACACAATCTTCAATCCAAACCCCTTCTTTGTGGTCAATTTCCACCACAATCTTGTCGTCCGGGCTGATAGTTACTTCCACCAGAAAGTACTCTTTTCCGTCCAGCCACTCGTCAACAATTTGACAAACAGTTTTCTTTTCTATCATTGATTAACTATATAAGAACAAAAAAAGGAGCTTAATTGCCCCTCCACCTTTCATCCATTGCGGTTGCAAAGATATAAATAATCTATTCGACTACAAAATATTAGAGAAAAAAAGAATCATTTAACGATTAGTTGACGCAATTATTTCATTTCTGTACAAGTTATGAACAAAGTGTGATAAGATGGTAGGGTGATAAAGTGATAGCAGGATTTCATGGAAATTCTATTTGCCCCACATGGTAACTTTGTTTATCTCATTCATAATCTTTAATTCATTTCCATACAATATAGTCTTCTATTTATTCGGAGTATCCCACTTCTTTGTATCCGTACAACTGACATTTAACGTCTGGTTACCAGTCTGGATGCGAAAATCACCTTTTTCCAAAATCCATTTACCGTCATAACCTACGAAAGCGAGATCGGAACCTTTCACTTTCAGCGTTACGGTCTTAACCTCACCCGGCCTCAGTTCCACTTTCTCAAAAGCACGCAGGCGGCGAACATCGGGAGTCAACGAAGCTATCAGGTCACTGCTGAATAACAGGACACTCTCTTTACCAATACGATTACCTGTATTCTTTACGTCAACCGTAAAAGTAAGTATATCATCGGCTGTAAAGTTGGGCTTATCTACTTTGAGGTTGCTATAAGCATAGGTGGTATAACTCAGTCCGTAACCGAAAGCCCACTGTACGGACATCACGGCATCATAATCATAAGCACCCTGCATCTTTTCAAGGTCCTCACACGGCTTATAGTCATAAGTGAATAACGAGTTGATTTCTTTCGGATAGGTATAAGGCATCTTTCCGCTGAAATTAGCATCACCTGCCACGAGGTTTGCCAAAGCGTCACCACCATAGTTACCCGGAAGCATAGCGTTGATAACGGCTTTTGCTAATGGCTCTATTTCGTTGATAATGCGTGGACGGCCTTCATTCAGAACAAGGATAATCGGCTTTCCGGTCGTAGCTAATGCTTTCACCAGGTCAAGCTGGTTCTTGGAAAGGAAAAGATTCGACAAGTTACCCGGAGTTTCACAATAGGAGTTCTCACCGATACAGGCAACGATATAATCGGCATTAGCCGCTGCTGCTACAGCCTTATCTATTTCAGGGATATTTTCTTCCCACCAAGCACCACCTTTTTTGTAAGTGACACCCGGTTCGTAGATGATATTGGAAGTACCGAACTTATTAGTAAACGATTCAAGAATAGTATTGTAATCAGTAGCACATTCGTCAGCTCTATCACCTTGCCAAGTGTAGGACCAACCGCCATTGAGCGTACGCATGGAGTTCACATTAGGTCCTGTCAGCAGTATTTTCTTACCGGAAACCAACGGCAAGATACCTTCTGTATTTTTCAGCAATACCACAGACTCTTCGGCAGCCCGCAAAGCAGCAGTTGCATGTTCCTCTCCACCGAACAACGGAAAATCCTGATGCCTGTAAGCAGGCGTATCGAACAAGCCCAAACGATATTTCATACGTAGCACACGGCGCACTGCATCATCAATACGGCTCATAGGAACTTCACCTTCTTCCACCAATTCTTTCAGATAGATACAGAAACTCCATTCATAAGGAACCATAGACATATCGATACCAGCATTAATAGCCACTTTAATTGCTTCTTTCTTGCTTCCGACAATCTTATCGCGGGTATAGAGGTTGTTGATATCCGCCCAGTCAGTCACAATCATACCGTCCCAGTTCAAGTCTTCTTTCAGCCACTGCGTCAACAGCTCATAGTTGGCATGGAAAGGAAATCCATTATTCATAGCAGAGTTCACCATGACAGACAAAGCCCCCGCCTTGATACCTTCGAGGAACGGAGCAAAATGCTTCTCGCGCATGTCTTGCACAGTGATAGATGAAGGCGTACGATCTTTGCCCGATACCGGAACACCATATCCCATATAATGCTTGATACAAGCTGCTACCTGTTGCTTTCCTATATTATTAGGATCACTGCCCTGAAAACCGAGGACAGCTTCGCGTCCCATCTCTGCATTCACATAGCAATCCTCGCCATAATTTTCCCAATGACGGGGCCAGCGGGCATCGCGAGCCAGGTCGAGCACGGGAGCATACGTCCAGGGAATACTTCCGGCTTTGGTTTCGTAAGCAGAAATGCGGGCCCCTTCACGAACCAGTTCCCGGTTGAATGTAGCCGCCATATTGATACCTTGGGGGAAGAAAGTACCGCCCAACGTATAGGTGGTTCCATGTATCTGGTCTACTCCATAAATACAAGGGATACCCATGGTTTTCATGGATTTATCCTGTATCTTCTTAATAATTTCCTCCCATTTCTCTTTGGATTGGGCAATGCCCTGGGGAACATTCAGGATAGAGCCTACTTTATACTTGCCGATAACAGTATCCAACAATGCATCGTCTATCTGGAACTCTTTAGTCGGGTTATCACGGTTGGTGGTGATTAATCCGTACCAACATTTATTTATTTAATACTGAATATCAGTTAATTATGGTATAAAACACATCAATATTAATATTTTTAAAGCATACAATTTGCATACAAATAGAGTGATTATAAGAAAACAGAAAAGGATATTTGTTGTTAAGGGGTAAATGTGGTAGGAGATGTTTTTATATCTGTTTTCTCTCGTTTTTCAGTGAAAAATAGACATGATACTGGCAAAAAGAGAAAGAAACTCTGTTTTTCTTTTTTCGCCAGCATATATAATTTGCTGTCTAAATAAGTTTAGTTCGTTTTGGATATACAGACAAAGAAACGTACTAAACCTTTGAACTTAAAAATATAACAAACATGTTATGTTACATACTTTTTTGAATATTTAAACAATGTAGTTAAGTACTATCAAGCATATTTCAGGCATTTTTTATACATTTGCACCAATGACAAGTAAATGATGACTGAATTTAATTCATATATGAGCAATATAGACATAGATTTTTTTAAAGAATTGTGTCTAAAACATGGAGAGTTACGACATTATAAAAAGAATGAGTTTATTCTCCATGAAGATGATGTATGTTCTTTCTTCGGGTTTATCTTGTCAGGTGTAGTCAAATACAGTTGTACCAACCGGACAGAAAACAAGCCGTATAATGTCGGTTTTTCCTTTCCAAATGAATTTATAGGCGATTACCCCACTTGCTTATATGGCATGAAATCAGAATTGAATATACAGGCAATAATCCCGTGCGAGATTTACATCTGTTCTTCTGCATTCTTACAGCAAAAATTCGAGGAGAACAAAGAAAGCCAACGGATAGCCCGTATCGCAGCCGAACAGATGTTTTTCCAATCATATTCACGTTATTTGGATTTATTCAGATTCACACCGGAAGAGCGTTACCTCCAACTTTTAAAAAAATGCCCTGCAATCCTTCAAATGGTATCACTAAAAGAAATAGCATCCTACCTTAAAATTACACCCGTACACATGAGCCGAATCAGACGCAAGCAAAGTCTTGACAACAAAAAATAAACATAGGTTTAGAAATTTACATTCATAACAATATTCCAAGAGTATCTTAATCTGCCAAAGGATTCTTCTTTTTATCTTTGTCTTATCTTTGGTTGGTTCAACGAAGAAACAAAATAAAGATTGAATGAGTTAAACAAAAAATAAAAAAGAGAATATGAAAACAAAAGAAATTCTTGGAATACTTATGCTATTCCTCTGTACATTCTGTTTTATAAACTGCGATGATGATAATGAACAGACAAATGAATTAACCCCCGAAGCACTTTATCAGACTTCATGGCGTGGAACAGGGCATTGTGAGGCTTGGACAGTACAAAATATGGGGGTCGGTATGCAATTTGTAGATACTCAGAAAGGGAAAGTAAATTGGGAAGGTTACGATGAAATTGATATTACTTATACAATAGAAGGGAAATATATCACATTTAATAGCAATGCTTTATATTTGGGTGGAGCCCCTTGGATTATCAAAAGCTATACCCAAAAACATATAACCATTATACAGAATGAAATTAGTCCAGATAAAGAGAAAGTAGCTACGATTGAATTAGAGAAAATAGATTAAACTGAATCATAGGAACATTAAGTTGCATAAATGTATGCTACAACAAAACAAAGAGAACCGTGAGATTCGCAAATTGAGCAAAGAAAGGATGAAAGAACATATAAATACCTTGTAAACAAAGGGAAAATGCAGATTCATCTAATATTCCTTTATGTGCTATTATCGGGCTGGTCTATGTGCTGAAATACAAGGAAAAGAGATTCACCTTGTTCTCTTGTATAGGATTGGTTATTGGGATAGGATGAGCAATTTATATGCTACTGATAATAAGGTCAATGTAAATCAAAGTAATATGAAACTGAAATATATATTGAATGCTATAATATTTGTTTTGGCATTATCTTTTTTGTCTATGTGTATATTTAAGACTACAGAGTTAAGTTTGAAATGTATGCAATTTGCTGTATCTATCTCCTGTATAGGAGCAATGTTTTCTACAAAAAGATATAGATACATATTTGCATCTATTGCTTTAATCATTATAGGAATATCTTTTTTACTTTAGATGTCCATAATAACGATAATGATTTGATTGTTGCTAATGTCTTTATAATAGTATCTGTCAAGCATATTTACTTTAGCAAACGCCTCCCCCTCAGGTGCAGTTCCTATTCACTATTAAATCATTGCCTAATCATCATCCAAACAATCCAGCGGATTGGGGATTTTTGCTTTTCAAATTAGACTATCCACAAATATAGCCTACATTATTCATAGTGGATTCATTTCAGGTTATCAAAACAGATATGGGGAC
>NZ_QRKI01000055.1:0-505 GCF_003471885.1 Bacteroides sp. AM16-24 | reverse complement strand
GAAGTAAAGGTTTTTCTCCTGAAGAACTTGAAAAGTTGATCTCCCTTTTCTCCGGGCGTTATGCGTCGGGTGATTTCACGGCTGAAGATATTCGTCAACGCGTGTTGTCTGGTTATCAGTTTGTTGGGAAGTTGCAGGAAGAGAAAAAACAGCCGGATAGGGGTCAAAAAGGGGTCAGGGTCACTTATAACCCCGGCTACAGCTCCAATGAGGAAGATACCCCGGAAGTAGTGTTGGAAAAAAATGACGATTTGCGTGCCGAGGCACCTTATATTCCTGACGATGTCTTTGCACGACTGCCCGATTTGCTGACACGCTGCTGCCGTTATACGAGCGACAAGCGTGAGCGTGACATGGCATTGCTGGGGTGCCTGAACAGTTGTAGCGCGCTCTTCCCGTACGTCCGTTTCTACTATAAGAAATCGTTGTATTCCCCCCATTTCTATTTGGCCAGTGTGGCTCCTGCCGGTGCGGGTAAAGGCATTCTGGGATTTACGGCTGCTTT
>NZ_QRKI01000054.1:0-629 GCF_003471885.1 Bacteroides sp. AM16-24 | reverse complement strand
ATATCATTGTAATATCCCTTACCATTACGACCGTAATCCCAGTTCGTGTGTTGGACAACCTCAGGGTAATAACCTACTTTAGCAACACCACACATATGACCCTCATAGGGAAGCAATTGACGCATGGAAGTGGAAATAACCTCAGCAAAGTCTGAGAAACGAGCCTCATTGAACTCCTTGGAAAGCCAATGTAACACATCAGCAAACTCGAAAATAAACACATCAATATGGTTATTCTCAACAGACACATTACCCCAGCCACGAGTCTTCAAACCGATATCACCCAACATCTGACCTTCGGCAAAAGGAACATCCCAGGTATAATACCAGGATAAGGCGAAATAAGCAGCCTTCCTGCAAAGTTCGGCATAGTGAGCACGCTCCGCACCTTTAGTAACCAAAGCAAGGTAATAAGTGGCAGTAGCAGCATAAAGGGAAGCTTCCTTATCCTCACAATTAGCATCCAAAGTGGAAGAGAAATAATCGGATTTAGAGATAAGCTCATTCTCCAGATAATTAACTGTACGTTTGGCACTCTCCAGGTAACGCTTGTCCTTGAAATACTTGTAGGCCATTACCAGAGGCAAAGTAGCCGAAGGAGTACTGCCACCGGTACCGTCTACGATAGA
>NZ_QRKI01000053.1:254-651 GCF_003471885.1 Bacteroides sp. AM16-24 | reverse complement strand
CATTTGTTTTTTAACGGCTATACGGTTTCTGTTGAAGAATGAACTTTTTTATTTTGTTTGGTGCTAATGGTTGTAAGCTCATTTCTTGTCATTGGTGTCTGAATTTGGTGTCATTTATATCTTTAAAAATACTCTATCTCTTTACTTCAATAGTGCCTTTATTCTTGAAAATAAGTAGGTTGCAGTAGTGTGTTGTTACAAAATAAGGTGCTAAAAAGTAGTGTCAATTTATTTGGAGTTCTAAAACTGTTTATTTGATGATGGGTACGGAATGGGTTGTAGGTCAGCATATTCCCTCAGATTATCAGGTTTCAATAGATTCTTTCATTGGGATATTCAGCTCTTTTGTAAAGCTAATAACACTTTGTATATCAGCCAAATGCACTCATCGTTTATT
>NZ_QRKI01000053.1:0-244 GCF_003471885.1 Bacteroides sp. AM16-24 | reverse complement strand
AATAACACTTTGTATATCAGCCAAATGCACTCATCGTTTATTTAGGAAATTTGTTTTTTACTTTGCAGGCTGAAAATGCGGGTTTGCTATACCTATTATATATAGGAGTAGCTAAGGTTTTTATATAATAAGCAGCCTGTCTTCGCGATGGGATAATAGGCAGCCAGCGGTAGCAGTAATTATCGTATTACCGGTTGATAATAAAGAGACAATTTTAATATTACTAACAATTTAAATTTTATGA
>NZ_QRKI01000052.1:723-985 GCF_003471885.1 Bacteroides sp. AM16-24 | reverse complement strand
TGCAAAATGTGAAGCAACTTAACTATTACGAGCCCCGCATCAAATATCAAAGCTATGACAAATACGGCAATCCTACCCGTATCTCTAAAGACGGTGAATTTGAAGATGTCTCCTATATCTGGGGGTATAAGGGGCAACGGGTTGTTGCTGAAATAAGAGGCGGTTCTTTCAGCGCATTAGGACAAACGTTGATAGACAGGGTGACAAGCGCCGTTTCTCCTTCTTCGGCTGATATGGCTGCCATAGAAGCGCTTAGGAACAA
>NZ_QRKI01000052.1:0-713 GCF_003471885.1 Bacteroides sp. AM16-24 | reverse complement strand
CCTTCTTCGGCTGATATGGCTGCCATAGAAGCGCTTAGGAACAACCCTTCGCTTGAGGGCAGCCGGATAACGACTTATTATTATGATTCCGCTCTGAACCTGGAACAGCTCGTGATGCCCAACGGCACTAAGACCAACTACGAATATGACTCTTTCGGGCGCCTGTCGTGCGTGAAAGACCATAACGGAAAGGTCATCGAGAGTTATCAATACAATTACAAACAATAAAAAAACGCAATGATTATGAAACGAAACTTATTATTCATATTGCTGCTCTGCGGCTCCTTGCATCATCCGAAGGCGCAGACCGGAAACAATAATTATGTGAGAACTACCGCTCCTACCGTTGCTACGACCGCAACAAGCGGCCTTTCGGTATCCAACAGTATCACCTCCTACCAATACTTCGATGATCTGGGTCGTCCCTGGCAGACTGTTCAGGTGGGAATGACTCCCGGTCAACTGGACCTGGTGACTTATCAGGAATATGACGCCGCAGGCCGTAGCTCGGCTACCTGGCTTCCTGTGAATGCCGCTTCGGGCAACAACGGAAATCCGCTTTCGCTGAGCACCGTCCAATCCCGTTCCCGATTGTCGTCCAATTATGGTGATGGCAAAGCGTATTCCAAACCTGTTTATGAGGCTTCCCCCTTGGACCGGGTATTGGAACAGTACGGTCCGGGAGAGGAGTGGCACGACAATGGCAAACGTGT
>NZ_QRKI01000051.1:407-1099 GCF_003471885.1 Bacteroides sp. AM16-24 | reverse complement strand
ACCAGAGGCAAAGTAGCCGAAGGAGTACTGCCACCGGTACCGTCTACGATAGAGAAATCATCCTTGAACTTACGGGGGAAGCTGCCGTCAGCATTCTGAAGACGGAGGAAACTGTCCAGAATTACCTTCAGACGTTTCTCCCATTCGGGATGTTTACGCTTGTATTGCTTCTCGTAAGCCAGATAATTCAAAATGGCATACACGCCCTCCGATTGGCGGCGGATACTGAGCTTAGGCTCTTTAAAATCACGGTTATAATGGACAACCTCATTGAAAAAGCCCGCAGGAGAGAAACCGCTTGAAAGATAAGTATCAAAGATACTGTTAGCACTGTTCACAAGTTCAGGACGGTTCTGCTGGAAACCGTATTCCAATGCATTGAAAGCATTTAGCAATGTACGGCCCACAAAACCGACTTCAGCAACATCAGTACTGGCACAGGTGGCTGTCTTCAGCTCAACGCCCGAATAGTAATGGGTAGGAGTAGTATTCACATAACTCTCTACAAAGAAGTTGCTCAGAACATCTTTCATACGATCCACTGTATAGGGGGTATTGACCGGTTGGGGACGGTTCGTGTCATAGCAATACTCCCAGGTACGTTGCACGCACTCGGAGAAGTCGGCAGCAGCAATCTCAGACAGTTCCCAGGTCAGGGTAATGCTATCACCCTTGCGAAGCAGCTGGAAAGC
>NZ_QRKI01000051.1:0-397 GCF_003471885.1 Bacteroides sp. AM16-24 | reverse complement strand
AGGTCAGGGTAATGCTATCACCCTTGCGAAGCAGCTGGAAAGCCTCAACGGAAGGGGCAAGAGTCAGTTTACGGATATAAGTCTTGGGAGCTTCCTTATAAGGGAAACCATAGGAAAGGACAGTCATGCCACCTATGTTCTCGAAGCCGGTATAGCCGATGGAAGTCTCACCGGAGACAATAACCTCGCCTTCTTTGTGAGTAGCCAAAGCCTCCTTGTCAAACTTGTCAATACGGATGACTGACATGGACTTGCCTTTACTTGAATTGAAGGCGGCAGTCAGAGGAGTACTCAGACGGTCTTCGCGTACCAGCCAACTATCCGAAGTATGGAAAGAAGGAGCTTTTTCGGGAGAACGAAGATTCTGGCGGTACCAGAAACCGGGCATATAGAACTG
>NZ_QRKI01000050.1:0-1155 GCF_003471885.1 Bacteroides sp. AM16-24 | reverse complement strand
GCTGAATTCAACTTGCAAATGCAACAGAATTCTGATTAATAATTTGTTTAAATTTTTCGTTTGGCGTGAGGTATCCAAGTCTTTTACGAGGTCGATTATTGAGTTTATTTTCAATCCACTTAATCTGTTTGTTGGTTACTTCACTAAAGTCCTTACCCTTTGGGATATACTGCCTGATAAGCCCGTTGGTGTTTTCATTGGCACCACGTTCCCATGAGTGGTATGGTTTGCAAAAATAGAATTTTATTTCCAATTTTTGCGCAATTTCCTCGTGCTTTGCAAACTCCTTTCCATTGTCAGCCGTAATTGTGTGTATTAAGTTTTTCACTTTCCGCAGTGCCCATACTGCAATCTTAGCTACCGGGATGGCTTCTTTTCCCGACAACTTGCGTATCCAGACCCTGCTTGTTGCTCTGTCGTTAATGGTAAGAATGGCACCTTTGTGGTTCTTACCAATAATTGTATCTATCTCTAAATCACCAAATCTCTCCTTCAGTTCCACTATCTCGGGACGCTCATCAATATCCACCCTGCCTGGGATAAATCCTCGCCCTGCATTTTTAGAACCACGTTTGGCATACCTGCGACCTTGTCTGCGAAGATATTTGTGCAGTTTGCCACCCCGCCGCTTATCCTCCCAAATCCAGCGATATATCGTTTCGTGAGATACCATCGCAATTCCCTCCAAGCGGCTCCTGCCGACAATCTGCTCCGGGCTGAATCCTTTCTTCAACAGCTTTATTATCCGTTTTCTCATTGCCGGTGTAAGCACTTCCTTGCGATGTTTTTGCTGCTTGCGCCTGTCTGCTTTTCGCTGGGCAAGCTCCATGCTATAGCTACCACTTCGGGCGTCGCAATTGCGCTTTATCTCCCTGTAAACAGTGCTTTTATCTACTCCGATAGCTTCCGCTATTGCTTTTTTGCTCATCGGTATTTGCAACATCATAGAAATTGCATACCTTTGTTCCTCGGTTATATGTTTGCTCATCTGCAACTTTTTTTTCTTTGGACGGACAATTAAAGCAAAGATAGCAAACTTTATCCATTCAGAGTGAGAGAAAGGGGGACATTGTCTCTCTTTCCTCTCTGAAAAATAAATGTTTTTATTGCTTATTATCCGCACCCAAAAAGTTGCATTTATAAGTTGAACTCAAG
>NZ_QRKI01000005.1:215465-326247 GCF_003471885.1 Bacteroides sp. AM16-24 | reverse complement strand
CTTGCCGGGTAGGTTGCTAAGCCTACATTTACTATATGCCCTTATGGGCGCAGTACCTGATGGTCGATTATACCGCCGCCGTTCATCTTCAGCATCCATACGGCATTTTTCTGGCTGTCGTACAAGGACGGTATGCCCAGCCCTTTCAGGTCAAGGAACGGGAAACTTTGCAGGGAACCGTCATAATCCGGGCGTACATAGCAGTTGAACTTGCGGTTGTACATGTCCGCAAGGTGTTGTTTAAATTCGGGGAGCTGTTCATTCAGCCAGCCTGTGAAAGCAGACCTTATTTCATTGATTTTGGCGTCGGCAAGCTGGATGGCCTCGGCATCCCGTACCTTTATATCATTGCCTTCTTCATCCTGCACGGTTTTTGTTATGTCGGGCACCGTGTTGTGCAGCGCATGTTTCAGCAGGTCGTTTCCGTAATAACCTCTTTTTTCCCCTTTCACATAATATCTGTCGGTGATGTTCGCGTTCGTTTCTTCAAAACTCACACTGAACTCGTCGATGGATTCCGTATAGTGGATATGGGCTTTTGCCTCAAAAAGATAACCGGCAAACTCTTCATATACGGATACGGGTATCCACCTTTCTCCCAGGTTAAAATCAAGCAGTTCGAAATTGATCGGCTCCGGTATGGCTTTCTGCAAGGCTTCCAATGATTTCTTGCTTGCGTCGTCATCGGGATAGTCTTTCAGGTAGTTCTCTATCCATTCGACTTTGGCCACTACATTGCCCGCTATGAAACGGTCCTTGATTTCATAGTTCTTCATCATAGGATTGTAGAAGATACGGTTTTCCAGTTGTGTGAGCAGTTCCTGCCTGCCTGTTTCACTGAGATTTTCCATATATTCCAGATTGACTTCTCCGAACTTGTTCAGGGATGCCGCAAGCGCTTCCTGCGGTGTATCCACATGTGTCACTTCATTGGCGTTGAACGATACGGGAACAGAAAAGATATCCGCCTTCTGTATCTTGCCGTTAACGGAACGTTCCAATGAAAGTATTTCCCGTCCTCCGGCATCCATCAGCAGGAACTTGGCATTGTCCTTTCCATTCAATTCCCTGAACATGCGGTAAAAACTGTCATACCGCTTGACCAGTTCTTCCCGTAGTTCCGGCTGTTCGGTTTCCGTTTCGGCTTCCTTATTGTAGAGATTGTGGTAGGCTTCACGGAGCGGGATATAGTAGGCGGCCCGGTATTGTTGGGTGACTGTCAGTTTAAGCGGATGGAATTGTGCTTCGGGAGTACCCACCCCCCTTAAATATCCGTATTGCTCACCCGATTTCACGATGGAGCCGTTCTTGTATTCGGGACGTATCTCTCCGGTAAACGGTCGTGGTTCCATTTCTTTCTTCCGCTCTTCCTCGAATTTTTGTCTGCGCTCCTGCCATTTTGCTTCCGCTGCCGCCCGTTCCCCGGTCATGTCTTCCTGCGTGGCGGCTTCATCGTACATGTTCTCTTGGGAGAAAAGATTGAACATTTCCGGTTCATTCCCTTTCTTTTTGCGGGATACCGACGGTGCCCGGCTTGGTGAAGGTCTGCTTTCTACGACTTGCACCTCCGCTTGCTCTTCATCCGCATAGGCGGCAAACAGGTTGAGCATGGGTTCATAGGACTGTGCGGAGCTTTTTTCCTGTACCTCCTGCCGTTCTGCCTCTCCTGCTGTTTCCAATAGTGTCTCAAACTCCGTTTTGAGGATGGTGGAATTGTTTGAGCGGGATAGATTGTCATCATAAAGTTTCCGGTCAAGATGGTTCTCCACATCTTGCGCCAATAACTGCCTGAGATGTTCGGAAATGGCGCCGACACCTCCTTCATGAATAAAATTCATGGCCGGTTGTCCGTACATGTTTTTGCCCATAGATACGGAAGTATGGACGATATGGTCTAAATCGGCATAGCTGTTGTTGATATTGATGCTGCCTGATATAAGGCGGGTTTCAATAAAGTTCCGTTCCTTTTCGGTCAGTTCCGATTTTCGGGTATTCTTCTGCAATACGATCAGGTCACTGCTCACTTCCGTACCCGCATCAACAAACAGGTTATCCGGCAAACGTATGGCTGAAACAAGATTGGCATGGTTCACCAGCCATTCCCTGACGGGACGGTTCTGTGGCGAGTCCATGACGCCCGAAGTCGTGATATAGGCCAGTATCCCGCCTTCGTGTAACGTGTCCATACCTTTGAGAAAGAAATAGTTGTGTACTGCAGCAAGTGAGGATTTACGCACGACGTCTTCGCTCCGGTCAAAATCCCGGTCATAAACTCTGGTATTTCCAAACGGGATATTGGATGAAACCATATCGAAGTAGTTATTATAATAGGGCTGTATGGACTGGAAACCGTCTATGGTCACTCTGCTTTCCGGATAGAGGGATGAGAGGATTTTTCCCGTGAGCTTGTCTTTCTCGAAACAATGGACTTCGGGAACATCCTTCAAGCCGCTGATAAACATGCCCGTTCCGGCAGAAGGGTCAAGAAAACGTCCCGGACGGATTCCCGGTACCTGCAAGGATTCCTGCATGGCCGTTACCACCGGTTCCGGTGTGTAAAAGGCTGTGAGAGCGGAGTTTTTGAGGCTTTGGACGTATGCCTTGTATTCTTTCCCGTCTTTGGAATACTCACGCAACAGTTCATGCAGCAGTCGGACCTGGGGAAACAGTTCCCTGTCTGTCGTTCATCTTTCAATGTCCGTGTCTTTTTCCGCCGGATTCAGGATGCACTTCAATCCTCCGAAACCCGAATAACCGTTCAAAACCTTGCGTCCCTCTTCCGTGAGACAAAACTCCGGGCGCATGAATATCAATTCAAGTGCGGCTATGTTGTCCGCCAAATGTTGTCGTTTGTTATATGCCATATTGTTCTATATAAAATTGTATGAAACCTGTAAGTTCAACGGTAAGTGTATGATAGGACGGGGATGATTCAAACCGGTCGTCTATGGAATATTTGCTGAATACTGTTTCTGCGGGCGACAATACTTTCAGGCAGAAACCCGTCCGTCTTTCAGGCCGTACTTCGGGAAACCACTCCGACACGACCTCGAAAACCGTATCGAATCTGGAAAAGCGAAAGTCTTGATAGAGAACGGCCTCGGCCAGTTGCAAAGCCTGCGTAACGGATAAGCCGTCATGTATGGCACGTTCGTAGCTGCCTTCCGCCTCGTCAGCCCGTGCCCGGACAAGTGCTTTGTCACCGGCAATATGCGGATGGCTTTCCTTTAAATAAAGAAGGAGAGTCGTCTCAAAATAGGACAATTCTCCGGTTGCGGTATTTTTATCTTGTATAATCATTTGTTATCGCTTTAAAATGTTAATCGGATATTAAACATATACCCGGCTGCCATAAAAGAGAACCGGGTATATATTTGCTAAAAACATGAATAATCTATCTGTTACATGACTGAAAGGCTCTTTTTGGACTGGGCCTTTACAGACGCCACATGGCGGGGTGCCTGCTGTTTCACCTCTTTTTTCTTGTCGTTCTTCCTACCCTCAATGGCGGGCTTGTATTCACGGGCGTTACGTCCTATCAGTAGTTGGTTGCTCTTGTTGCTGAAACGTACATCATCGGAAAATACCCTGCCTTTGTAACGCATATTCTCAACGAACACCATTTCATGGTTCTGGAGCATCTTCTTCTGTTCAGGCGTGATTTTGGCACCCATGATAGTGTCGTTGACCTTCAGTTGTTCGCCGGACTGCTTGAATGCGATGTCCATAATTCTCGGATCAACGAAAGCGACACCTGAAAGCAATGTGTCGTTTTTGCGCTGTATGTCGTTGATGGGAAGCTGTCCGCCTGACGCGAGAATTTGCTTCTGTTTGTCATCCAGCCTTTTTCCGTAGATATAATCGGGTATCTTGATGGCATCCACCGGCATGGTAATGATACGGTTGCTCGGTTCATGAAAGGACACATAACAATTGCAGACCGTTCCCGTATGGGTATCCTTCATCTCCTTGACTGTTCCCAAAGTTCCGGTGTCTTTAAGTGACTGCTTTTCCTCGTCGGTGAATACTCCTTTATAGGCAGGCAGGTCATACTGCGGTTTGTCGAGCCTGCTTAGAGTTTTCAGTTGTACCTTGCCGTCCTCCCCTTTGACACAGAGGAAACAGGCTTCTCCCATATCCTTCTTTTCACCGTTCACTTCCTTACTGATGGGAAAAGCCTTTGAGGTAATTCTTCCTTTCAGCATTTCTCCCATGCAATGGTTGTCAAACAGCAGTTGCTTGTCAATTCCCAGTGCGGAGAGCTCTTTCCACGGGAGCTGATGCTCGTCGAACTTATACCTTCGGGCAAGTTTGGCGATGCGCCCTTCATCGTTGAGTTCGCTGTTTTCCACCAGTTTCTTGCCTTCCGCTCCGGGGTCTTCCCCTTTCCGGATTTGAACTACGGCATTCAGTGTCTTGTCCAAAAGAACGAGAGGTACGAGGAAGAAACTGAAACTCGTGGGATTGTCATACTGGTTTTTGAAATTCGTAAAGAACAGTTCCAGCGGTGAGGTACGGTCCAGTTTGAGGAAGCTGCCGCTGTTCTTCTTGTCGGGTGGCACGATTTCGAGACTGCCGTCCTGTTCATTCATTTTGGAAACAACTGCGGTTTTGTTCGTTCGCTTGTCAAGGATGGCCATTACATGCTCGTCCTGACTCTGTTCTTGTTGTTCTTGCTTTTTCTTAGCCATAAAATCAATAATTTAAGTGATACAATAATTAATCAATACCGGGTAAACTTTATCCCGTCGGTGCGAATGTAGAATATTAATTAATAAGATGTTATGTTGTTGAAACGGATAGGAACAGATGGCGGTGATTGGCGAGAAATGGCAACCCTATTTAAATAAGTTAGAGTCTTAAAAAAGATAGGAAGTCACTTTTTGTTTTACTAAGAATGATGCTTCTCCTTATTTTTCTGTACTTTTGTATAAAAGATAACAATTGTTTATTTATAGAATAATATGAAAATTCCAACAGCTCTTTATCTGCAAGAACAGCATGATGTTGAATGTGGTGGTAGACATATTCAATATTTCATTGCCACCTTTTTAGCAAAACCATATCCTATTGAGCCAACTTTAGGTGACCTTCATGACTATAGAAAATGTAAAGGCTGTCAAGAAACTAATAAAGAAATAGTGAGGCAATTGAAAGTGAAATTTGATAAATTCCCTTTTTGTTGCCAATGGCATCAAAAACTATTGTCAATTAATGAGTTTAATAAACTGGACTATGCGAATACACCACAAATGACAGCCGACAAAGTTATCTATTGTTATCAGCACATTCTTAATAATCAAGACAGAATTGACTGGAAACAAGATATTACTTATTATTTGGAATATACAATAGAAAGTTTTGGGAATTTTCCTAAAGGGTGCGGAACTCCACTTTTTCTAAAAGAATTTGTAGATTTACTTATTTTTCGCATAGAAAACAATGAGGACATTAAAAAAGAAACATATGATTATATCAAATCTTATTTTGATGATTTCATGAAACCTGCATCTTCCACAAAAATAAATCCGTTTAATCTCCTTATCTCAAAATACAATGTATGGTTGAAATTATTCCCTTTTGATTTGCCTGAATTTCGAGAAGCTAAAGAATATTTTACGCAACAATCACCTCTTATGGTTGAAGAGATTTTTTATAATCCATATTCAAAGTGCGCGCATGGGAGACTAATAACAGAAAGTAAATTAGTTGATTATCTTAATTCGCTGACACATAAGCTGCTTCAGAAAATAGACTTTACAAGTCTTACCCAAAATCATGAATTAGCTCAATATTCTTCTTTGATGATTAAAAGTGGATATAAGATAGAAAATGAAATTATATTCACATCGTTTTCAAATAACGAGTTAAAATATATTGATTTTATCAAGCGATGGATAGAAGTTCAGAAAAAGTATTTTCAACAAATGGAAAATTTATTCAAATTAAATAATCTATTAAAGGGAGATTTATACACAGATTCGTATAATGAGTCTTTAGCACGAATTAATTATTTTAAAAATTTTATAGAAGACAAAGATGGTTATCGCTTATCTTGGCAACAAGGGGTTGTAAGAGAGAAGGATGCGCAGATTTCATTTAAAGCCGTGTGGTATAATACTGCTTTTGATGTCAATAGGGAGGTTGAAAATGGACGGGGAATTGTTGATTATACTATATCAAAAGGCGCAATGGATAAAACTTTAATAGAGTTTAAATTAGCTTCTAATAGCAAACTAAAATCCAATTTACAACACCAACTATCTATTTACGCAAAAGCAAATGATACAGATAAATATATATCTGTAATCTTATATTTTACAGATAAAGAAGAACAAAAAGTTAAACGCCTATTGAGAGAACTTAATATAGCAAATAAGGAAAATGTTATAATAATTGATGCTCGAAATAATAAAATATCAGCTTCAAATGTATAATAATTATATGTAATTAACTATTTAATTTAAATCAAAATTATGTCTCATATATTTATTGATGAATATCCAATATTAACTTTTGAGTTTGAACCTTTTATAGATAAATATTGGAATATAGGCTTATCCCAATATATTATAGAACAATATGGTAATTCAACTACTTATGACCATGAAAAAGTTGAGAAAATTTTAATGTCATGCTTTGAATACTTTATTGGTCAATTTAAAGATTTGATATTAAAACAAGATACAGAAATATTTTTTAAAAGCGTATTTCTATTTCATGAGGCATCAATTGCTCTGTATATAAAGCAACTCGAAGGTTTCCAATTACCAGAGGTAATAGAGTCTGACTTTCCTCGTTATCAAAGAGTTCTAAAATTGATATTAGAACAAGCATGTGATATAGAATTAACTGCAAAAAAAGGACTTGATTATAAAGAGATAATAAATACAATACAGGAGTTATATTATTTAGGTAATTGGATTTATGAATTTGCAATTTATATCGCATACCATAAGATGATTCAAAATGCTTATTATATAGAATTTGAAGAAAATGTATTTACATGCGGATGGCAAAACAATTTCGGAAAAGTCAACGAGACCTTGTGTAGATATTTCGGTATAGATTATGAAACTTTTTTTGATGAAGGAGCATTGAATGAATTGAAAAGAGCGTTAGAAGATAATTTCTCAATTGATTATAATAAGGCAATTGGAATAATTCCATATTTAAAAAAACATCATAGTAATAATCCTGAGCAAACATTAGAGCCTTATATATTGCCAATTAATTTGGCAACTGAATGTAAAACTTCTGAAGAAAACACATCAATGTTTTATTCTGGATTAATGTTGTCCAAAACTAATAAATTAACTCTCGAAAATGCTGTTTTAAAACCTTATTCTGAAAAACGATATATGTTTAGACCCATTTTAACTTATATTGTTGATGGTGTGGAAAGAGCTTTAATAGGAAACAATAAGATTGCAGAAAGCATGATGGTTATTGCTTCAAATATGATACACTGGAATAATATGCCTGAAGAATGGTTAAAGGACAAAGGTATGGTTGATTTTATGAATAAGAAAGGATTAGAACATGATCGTCTATTAGAAAATGAAATAGAAAAAATATTTCAACAAAACAAATATCCATATTGTAGAAATATAGAATCATTTAGACAAAAAGGTAAAAAACAGAATATAAATATAAACACTCCGAAAGTAGGTGAAATTGATTTTATTATTGTAAATAAAAATAAGAATAAAGTTTTTATTGCAGATACAAAATATAATCGTGCCCGGTATGATGCTGTCGGTTACAGAATTGATTATAGTAATTTTATTGAATATGAAAAAAAACTTGAAAGAAAGAAAAATTGGCTTATAAACAACCTTCAAGTTTTGCAAGAACATTTAGAAGAAATGTTTCATATTGATTATAGCATTTTAAGCTTCGAAGTTGAAGCTGTTTTTTTTATTAACACTCCAACTTTTTATATGTTTAATGGAAAATATAAGGCTTTAACATTGCTTCGTATAAAAGAATACATAGAAAATACATGGGACTATCCGATTATAAAGTTAGAAGACAAGACAAATAAAAGGATATTAAAATATTCTCACCCATATTTTAAGAATCCTATAATTATTTCAACTGAGTAATTATTATATTATGCCTTATTTGGCATATAATTATTGGAATAGTCCTATTTTTGACATATTGCTTTGTTGAAATAGGACTATCCTCTAAAATCCTTATTAGGAATTATTATTTTCATTATCACCTAACAAATACTTTAATTTAGGATCATTCTCTATGCGGATTAACTCGTTCTCTACAAGTTCCACAATATCCTGCTTGATTTGCCGGTAGTTAGCCTGTATCTGCTGCTCCATTGTATCATTACCATTCTCGTCCAGAAAGCAGCTGATTTCGGGAATGGGCTGGTAGGCCGCCGTCTCTTTCTGTACAGCTTCATTGTCCACGACTATCTGCGCATGGAAAATTTTCTGTTCGATTGTCTCTCCGAAGTTGTCGGCTACGGCACCAACAAACATTCCCTGACTCAATGTACTGATTTTGGATGCAGGTATCAGACTGTCCAGTTGCGTGTTGATGGAAGTGGACGTATCGTTGCGGTTGATGCTCATGGACTCTCTTTTTTGCAGGATTTTCCCGAACCTTTCCGACAAGGTTTTGGCCGTTTCACCCACTACCTGACCGCTGAAAACATTGCCCACAGTTGACATGATTACAGCGGCCTCCTTGTCGCCGTAGTCGCGCTTCAACTGGCTGAAGTCCTGAAAGCCCAATACAACCGCCACTTTATTGCTTCGTGCCGTGGCAATCAGATTATCCAGACCTTTAAAGAAAATAGTGGGTAACTCGTCAATTATCACACAGCTTTTCATCTGCTTCTTCTTGTTTATCAACTTCACAATGCGGGAGTTATACAGACCTAAAGCTGCTCCATAAATAGAAATTCTATCGGGATTGTTGCCGACACATAATATTTTCGGTTCTTTGGGATTATTAATATCCAACGTAAAATCACTGCCGGACATTACCCAATAGAGTTGAGGACTTATCAGTCTTGACAGTGGAATTTTGGCGGATGCAATCTGCCCCATCAACTGCTCGGCAGCACCCCCTTTCCATGCGTCAACGAAAGGAGACAGATAATTTTCCAAATCAGGATAGCTTGTCAGAATGGTGAATACATCTTCGTACCTTTTATTAAGTAGTTCTATTGCATGTGGAAATGTGCAATACTTACCATTTTCATACAACTTCAAAAACCAGATTATCGCAGTAAACAATACTATTGGGGATTCCACAAAAAAGTCTCCCTGCTTCTGCACCCAACTTTTATTGAGGTTCAACATGATTGTATAACTGGACTCGTAAGCGTCTGAAATATCGGTCATAAGCTCTGGAGCCAACGGGTTGCAACGGTGGCTTTTTCTCGGATTGTCGAAATTGATTACATAAAACTTGGGTGGTATCTTATAGCGGTGTCTGTACTTAATCAAGTGGTTATAGGCGATAATTGAGAGGTCGTCAAACTTAAAATCGTATATGTAGAGTGCATAGGATTTTTCAATGGTCTGTTTTATAAATTGGTTGACAATGGCATAGGATTTCCCGCTGCCCGGTGTTCCCAATATCATTGTCGCTCGAAAAATATTTACGAGATTAATAAAGCCGTTGTAAACTTTGCCTTTATACCAGAATTTGGTCGGCAGATTGACAGAATACTCGTTTTCCATCAACCTTGTTTCCTGCATGAAGGATTCATTCTCCCGGTTGAAAACATCCTCTAATAAATTGTTCTTCAACAGACGGCTTATCCATAAACCGGATGCCAGCAGACAGAAGAAACCGCCGGTCAGTGTTGTGGTATAAAGTACCGCACACACACCGGATGATGCACTAATGGATAGTAACCACCAGTTCAGGAAAAAGAGTATAGTGCCCGTTATGGCCGCAATGATAATCTGCCTCCATGTGATTTCATGTTTCTTCACTCCTTTGTTGCCCATACAGGACAGACCAAGGAAAAGGACACAAAACAGCTTTGTGTAAAGCAAGGATGAAAACAGCCCGGTGGTGCGTTGGAAGTTGGATAGTATTTTATCCACTATGCCAAGCGTTCAGCCCATTTCGTGGAGCCAGCCGTAACAAAACCAATAGATGTGTATCGCCAAAAATAAAAAACTGATGGCCCGCATAAAGTCCGTGACTTTGGCAAGACCTCTTAAATCATCTTCATTCTGCATAATCGTAACTGTTAAAATTAAACTTCTTGTTCTATACCTTATTATATTATAATCTGCGCCTGCGCTTTTTCTTTTTCTTACGCCCGAAGCGGAAAGCCGGGTCGATGTATTCGTGCGTATGGTCATCTTCCATGAGTACGGAGAAAATGTCAACGGCACCGAGTGCGGATGTATCAATCAAACTGTCGGAAAACTCACTTTGCTGATGGCTTTGATTTTCCTGCTGCCGGTATTCCGCCCCTTCCTGCCTTTCTTCCGCTCTCGCTTCCCTTTCCTGCCGGGACGGTGCCTGCTCCGGTTGCGGTATCAGTCTTTCACGGTCTGCATCCGGATTGTTGAACAATTCGTTGAACACGTTGGCTGAAAAGGCTTTGCCCATACGAGAGCCGTTGAACACCGTCCGGGTGGTATGGTCTATGAAGGTGATGCCATATAGACGCCCTTCGGGATTGATACGGTAAATGACTTCTATATCCGCCTCTTTCAGCCTGCGTGCAAAGTCCTCCTTCGTGCTTATGCCCTGCATGGCTTTGACGACTTCCTTGCGTGTCCTTTCGGCGAGATTGTCTCTCTTTACTTTTTCAATGGATGCGGCAAACTTCTTTTGCAATGCTTCATAACCGAATACTTTGCCAAACTTACTGGACTTGAAAGGTGTCCCCGCCTGCTGCCCGTCATCGTCCAAAACTCCGTACATGATGCCGTGGTATTCCTTTCCGTCCACGCTTCCCCTGACCTCGTAAGCGGTTACGTTGTACAGATTCAGCAGGGTGTTGTATTCGGCAAGCGAATGGAAATTGTAACATTCCAGCAAGGTGTGGGCGGTATGCTTTACCTGCATTTTCACATCACCTTTCGGATAGTCCACCTTTTGCAGACTTACCAGTTCCCGCTCGCCATGTTCTCCGAGTGTGGGATGAAGCCCGTACTTCACTTCCATTTCACGACAGATGTTCTGTGCCCGGATAGCTTCCCGGTTATGGTCTATCTTTTCACCCTGCTCGTTGATGCGTACCGATACGATGTGCATGTGCTTGCGGTTTATGTCTTCGTGCAGCCAGACAATATAAGGCTGGTTCCCGTACCCGAACTTTTCCATGAACTCCTGCGCTAATACGGTCATCTGTTCCTCCGAGAGAATGTCTTTCGGAGAAGGATTCAATGAGATGTGGATAACCGGCTTACTTACGTGCGAATTGAGTGCAACGTAAGGCTCGAAAGCCTGTACACAGTTTTCTATCGGAACATTGCCTGAAGTGTCCGCTGCAATTCTGGGGTGTCACAATACCTTTGCCGTACCGTCGTCCACCTTTATTTTATTATAGGCTATCACTCCGTAAAATGAACTGCCTGATGTAACATTCGGCACCATGACATTATTCCTTTTTAGTAAGATACTCCTTTTCGTACCGCTTCGTAAGTTCGATAACCTGCTTGCATACTTCTTCCAGTTTACGGGTTTCTTCGGCAAGTTTGTAGAGAAACGCAAGTGATTTCTTCTCTCCGTAAATGGTATGGATGGTCTTTACGCATTGGTTGTAGTTGTTTCCAATTCTTCGGAACTGCTGATAGAAAGCGGTTAATTGGGCGTAATACTCCTGCGCTTCCTTGTCAATCTTTACGACCTTGAAGTCTCAACCGAAGATACGGGCGAAGATAAATTCGGCCTTGTTCTTCATGCCGGACTGCTCGAACATGGAGATAAACTTTTCGTTCTCTCCGTCGTTGAGACAAAGATAATAGCGGTGCGTGCGCGGGTCCGCCAGCACCTTACGCCCTGCGGCGTTACGGATTCTTGTTTCATCTTTCATAACATGAAAATTTTAAAAGGTTCGACTTGGGAGAACCTTTGCCCCCGAAACACCTTTCGGGCGAGACTTTCAGCGGGTGGAAATATTTTCAACCGCTGAAAGTACACCTCGCTATATGCTGACGCATATTAAAATCCGGCTGGGCCGGATTAAAGGTCTGAAGGGTTTGTTTTACGTTCTCTCTTCGAGAACGGGCTGCGCTCTCCCGGCGACAAAGGTAGATAGTTTTTTCGTTATGGTCATTATCAGGCATCACGCCAACAGCCGCCAACAAATGACTTTGAAACCACAGGTACATTACGGATGCTCTTTTTGAGGTTTATTTGCAGTCGGATAGTTATTTAGCTACTTATCCGGACAGATAAAAAGATGGTTATCAGGATAACTATGCGGACGGTTTTCTATCTGAATGGCTTTTTGTCTGAATAGCCATTTGATTAAGTAAGTTTTCAGATAAGCGTTCATAAGGCTATCTATCCGCTTATACAGCCATACATATATAAAGATGTATAGACAAGAATGTGAATATTCGGATAAATGGACAGGTAAATAGATTATTAGCTAAATACTTAGATAAACAACCGGATAGCTATGTGGCTACATAGCTATGTAAGTATGTAGCTAAATAGACAAATAGCTTCATAGCTAAGTAGCTATATAGCTAAACTGATAATGAAATGAATGAACGGATAGGTGTCTATCCGCTAAACTATCAATAAATCAAATTATTCACTTAAATTAGGAACAATGGAAAAGAGAATGAAAACATTATTCGTTTCGTTCGCTACCCAGAAAGGTGGCGTGGGTAAATCAACATTCACCATTTATGCGGCATCGTGACTGCATTATGTGAAAGGACTGAATGTAGCTGTGGTGGATTGTGACTATCCGCAGCACTCAATCATCAAACAGAAAAAGCGGGATATGGAAGTGGTGAAGACCACACCCGTTTATCAGAACCTCTTGGTGGAGCAGACCGGGCGGTTGAAGAAAAAGGCTTATCCGGTCATTGGAAGTACCCCGCCGGATTGTATGACTGACTGAAGGAGATTTGAAGGGAAATCGGACATACATTATGACATGGTACTGTTCGACCTGCCCGGAACTATGGGTAGCGACGGGGTTATCGCTGCAATTAGTGCGCTCGATTATCTGTTCGTGCCGATAAAGGCAGACCGTCTTGTGCTGGAAAGCACGCTGAACTTTGCCACCACCATTAATGACCGGCTGATAAAGACCGGCGTGTCCGCACTGAAAGGTCTTCATCTATTCTGGAACATGGTTGACCGCAGGGAACGCACGACATTGTATGATGTGTATCAGCAAGGTTTTTCCCTGTTAGGGCTGGATTGTCTCAAAACACGTATTCCCGTGCGCAGTAACTTTACCAAGGACTTGTCCGCTATGGGCGGCCCCGTTTACCGGAGTACGCTGTTCTCTCCCGATGCGGCATTCACCAAAGAGTGCGGCTTCGATACGTTTATGGATGAAATCATATCTGTACTTAAAACCGAATAGTCATGGCAAAGAAAACAAGCGGACAAAATCCGGTGGATGAAGCGTACCTGCGCAGCCTGATGGCAGGGGTTCCTTCGGAGCCTCCTTTATCATCTGTACCTTCAACCGGCGGAGGTAATGGCGAAAATAGAGAAACCGCTTTATCCGATGAGAAAGGAAAAGCGGATGGCACTGCAAATGAAACAGTCAGGGATGTTTCCGATGCAGGTGGTGCCGACCGTTCGGAAGTGGTTACGGAAAAAACGTCACCGAAAACGATTCGCACGGCTCTGGCTGACTTTATACGCAGATTCCTCACCCCTTATAAATGTGAAGGCAGACAGGGGGTATATATAGACAAGGAACTGCACCAGAAAATATCAGTCATCGTGGGCATTGCCGGAAAACGGCAGTTGACGGTAGGAAACTACATAGACAATGTATTGAAGGAGCATTTCGAGAAACATGCGGATGAGGTGAAGACCTATTTACAAAAGAGTTATAACAAAATATTTTAGGGTATGAATATACAATCAGGTTACTATGAAGCCGGAATCGCTCTGTTCTGGCTATTGTTCGCCTATCTGTTCATGGATAAGTTCCTGTTCAAGGGACAGCTTGGCGAAATATGTTTCGGAAAGGCACGCCGCCGCATGGCAAAAGCTCTGCGGGGCGTTGCCGGATGGTTCGATCCGGTGAAAGAGGAACAGAAAAAAGGGCGCAGGCGCTCGAAAGGGAAAGCGGAAAAGAAAGACGTTCTGGTAGCGCCGGAGTCTGAAAAGAGGAATGTCACGACCGCAAAAACGGAAATGAAGGATGACGAAAAGGTAGAAGCTAAGAAAAAAGCAGAAGGCAAAAATATGGAAAAACCTCCCCAAAAACGCTCTGAAACGGACAGTCTTGTCGTTACAAAAAGCTACGGGATACGTCAACGGCCGCCAATAAACGTCACCGGTTCCGGAACTATTGCAGGTAAAGAAAATGCCTCTACTTTTGCTGGCAGAAACGAAGATACAGCGCCACAAAAGGTAGCACAAGTGCCGCCGGAGCGCATTCCGGAACTGTTCCGGGACAAGCGCGTGGAAGAGTGGAGGGCTTCTTCGGATGAGAGTTCCGGCAAGCCGGATGGCGATAGCGGACAGGGAGGAAACGGTGACGAAGTGGATACGGATGAGTTGAACGAGGAACTGGATGATTTGAACTGTATCCGCGAAGAGTATTCGGGCGAGGCAACCGGCATAGGGCCGGAAGAGATTGACCTGATTATCGACCTCTGCAACGGCAAGGATATTCCGACAGACAAACGATTGTCCCTTTTAAGGGCGATCCACCATATCAAAGATACGCAGATTGAACGCTCGATACTGGAAAGTATCAATGGCAGCGACAGCCGTATCAGCAAATTTCTGGATGAAGCCGAGCAAATGGGCGGGGCTGCTCCGGACAGAGATTAACCAATTAAAAAAGGAGGTAACAATGACAAGAGGTTATTTTGATACGGGTTGACAGCCCGTATCACCTTAAAGAGAGAAATTCGCTATGGTATTAATGACTGAATAAACCAACAAAACCATGTATATGACTTATTTCGATTCGGGTTGATAAATGGATGTTCCCGCCTGGTAAGGGAACACTCCAATCAAGAAGAGACAATACCTTTGGTAACTTACTTATAAAACAGAATGGCTATGACAAAAGGCTATTACGATTCGGGATGACAGACCGCCTGCGGCATTCACCCGGTAAGGCAACAAGAACTATTCACCATTAAATTTTATCCGTATGAATATAGGACTGGTAGATGTGGACGGACATAACTTCCCCAATTTTGCGCTGATGCGCCTTTCAGCTTATTACAAGGCAAAAGGGCATCGGGTGGAATGGGCAGAACCGACGGGACGGTATGATAAGGTGCTGGCAAGCAAAGTGTTCACTTTTAGTTCTGACTATGATTACAATCTGCTGGATGCGAAGGAAATCATAAAGGGCGGAACGGGATATGATATTGCCGGCAGGCTTCCCGAAGCTGTGGAAAACAGCCGGATGATGGATTATTCCATTTACCCCCAATATCCTTTTTCCCTTCAGTTCTTTTCAAGGGGCTGCATCCGTAAATGCCCCTTCTGTCTCGTCCGTGGGAAGGAAGGATACATTCAGGCCGTGGAGCCGGTGGAGCTGAACCCGAAAGGGAAATGGATTGAGGTGCTGGATAACAATTTCTTTGCCAATCCGCAGTGAAGATCGGCGGTAGATTATTTGATGAAGGCCCGGCAACCCGTTAAACTGCACGGTGTGGATGTGAGGATTATGAATGAGGAACAGGCCTGGCATCTAAACCGGATGAAGATGAAGCAGAACATCCATATTGCGTGGGATTTGCCCCGGCTGGATCTGACCGACCGCCTGAAAGAGATGGTCAGGCATGTGAAACCTTACAAGATAACCTGCTACGTGCTGATAGGATTCAATTCGACCGTTGAGCAGGATTTGTTCAGGTTGAACGTACTGAGGGAACTGGGGATTACTCCCTTTGTTATCCCTTTCCGGGATTATGCAAACAAGCGGACGCCTACGCAATACGAGCGTGACCTTGCCCGATGGGCGAACCGGATGTGGCTATTCAAGTCTACCTCCTTTGAAGACTATACACCCCGCAAGGGTTTCAAGTGCGGAGAATATCTGAAATAACTTGATAAAGACAAGACACAATAGAGACAATGAGAACAAACGGTTATTACGATTCGGGATGATTCACATCCTGCTTTCAAGAGAGAATTAACAAGAGTGTTTCACCACAAAATCAAGTAACGATGCGAATAACATATTATGACTCCGGCTGATTTCCCGCCGGAACTTACCCCCTGAATCAATAAACCATAAGCGGCTGCGGGTTGCCTATGGGGATAGTGAAAGGGGGCAGTCCGTGGCTTTTTTAATCACCTAAAAATCACGGAAATAAATGAAAAAGAAAAGATTGATTATGATGCTTGCCGTCGTTGCGGCGGCAAGTGCGGCAATGGCCCAGGGAAATGGGCAGGCAGGTATTACGGAGGCCACCCAGATGGTGACAAGTTATTTCGACCCGGGAACAAAATTGATTTATGCAATCGGCGCCGTAATCGGTCTCGTTGGCGGCGTCAAAGTCTACCAGAAGTTCAGTTCGGGCGACCCCGATACTTCAAAAACAGCCAGTAGCTGGTTCGGAGCCTGCATCTTCCTGATAGTCGCCGCCACCATCCTAAGATCGTTCTTCCTCTAAGATTCATACTGAAGACAGTAACTTATGGCTGATTTTGAGATAAATAAAGGTGTGGGCCGTGAGGTTGAATTTAAGGGGCTTCGGGCACAATACCTGTTTGTTTTCGCCACCGGACTGCTTGCCGTATTCGTGATGTTCGTCATCATGTATATGGCGGGTGTCGGACAGTGAATCTGCATCGGTTTCGGAGTATCGGCGGCTACGGTACTGGTATGGCTGACCTTTACGCTGAACCGTAAATACGGCAGCCACGGACTGATGAAGCTGTTCGCGGCCCGGCAGCATCCCCGGAGAATCCTCTCACGAAAACGTATCACACGTCTGATCAACAAACAACAATCGTAAATTATGAGAAGTATATTAAAAGCATCCACACTGGAAAGCAAGTTTCCCATCATGGCGGTGGAACACGGCTGCATCGTCAGCAAGGACGCCGACATCACGGTCGCTTTCCGGGTCACACTGCCGGAAGTATTTTCGGTATCATCCGCAGAATATGAGGCGATGCACGCCACATGAGCGAAGGCAATCAAGGTGTTGCCGAACTATTCAATCCTGCACAAACAGGATATTTTCATCACGGAGAAATACGAGCCGGACATCCGCCGGGACGAACTCAGCTTTCTCTCCCGCAGTTTTGAACGCCACTTCAACGAACGTCCCTACCTGCACCACGCCTGCTACCTGTTCCTCACCAAGACCACCAAAGAGCGCTCCCGGCAACAAAGCAACTGGAACACGCTCTGCCGTGGTTTTCTGGTTCCGAAGGAGATAAGGGACAAGGAAACGGTGGAGCGTTTCATGGAAGCGGTGGGACAGTTTGAAAGTATCGTTAACGACAGCGGACTTGTCAGGCTGGAACGGCTGACCACGGAAGAGATTACGGGAACGGAGAACGAACCGGGTATTATCGAACGGTACCTTACGCTCTCGGCCGACGGAACGACCATGTTGCAGGACATGCAATTGAATCCGGACGAAATGCGTATCGGTGACAAGCGGCTCTGCCTGCATACACTTTCCGACCTCGATGACCTGCCGGGAAAGGTAAGGACGGACGGGCGATACGAACGCCTCTCGACAGACCGTTCGGACTGCCGTTTGAGTTATGCCGCCCCCGTGGGCGTAATGCTGCCCTGCGACCATATCTACAACCAGTGGATATTCATAGATGACAGCAACGAAAACCTTTCCCGTTTCGAGAAGATGGCGAAGAACATGCAGTCGCTTTCCCGGTACAGCCGCAGTAACCAGATCAACAAGGAGTGGCTGGACGAATACCTGAATGAAGCGCATACCAATGGATTGCAGTCGGTGCGCTGCCATTGCAACATCATCGCATGGGCGGAAAACGGGGACGAACTCCGCAGGGTGAAGAACGATGTGGGAAGCGCACTGGCTTTGATGGAATGTACCCCGCACCATAACACGACCGACCTTCCGGCTCTCTATTGGGCGGGTATACCAGGAAATGAAGCGGACTTTCCGGCCGAAGAGACGTTCTACACGTTTACCGGGCAGGCGCTCTGTTTCTTCACGGCTGAAACCTGTTACCGGAACTCGCTCTCTCCCTTCGGCATCCGCATGGTGGACAGGCTGACGGGAAAGCCCGTCTTCCTCGACATATCGGATTTACCCATGAAAAAAGGGGTGGTGACTAACAGAAACAAGTTCATACTCGGCCCCAGCGGCAGCGGGAAGAGTTTCTTTACCAACCATCTTGTGAGACAGTACTGGGAACAAGGGACGCATATCCTGCTGGTGGACACCGGAAATTCATACAAGGGACTCTGTGACCTGATACATCAGAAGACCAGAGGGGATGACGGGATTTATTTTACATACAA
The DNA here is from genome assembly GCF_003471885.1 of Bacteroides sp. AM16-24. Classification (NCBI taxonomy): domain Bacteria; kingdom Pseudomonadati; phylum Bacteroidota; class Bacteroidia; order Bacteroidales; family Bacteroidaceae; genus Bacteroides; species Bacteroides sp. AM16-24. Next base: position 307,607 of record NZ_QRKI01000005.1, on the reverse strand, counting down.
GGAAAATGATCCGATTTCTTTCAATCCGTTTTTCACGGAGGATTACCAGTATGACATCGAGAAGCGGGACAGCATCAAGACACTGATACTCACCCTTTGGAAAAGGGAGAACGAACCGCCCCGACGTTCGGAAGAGGTGGCGCTCTCGAATGCGGTCAGCCTGTATATCGAAAAGATAAAGAAGAACCGGAAGATAAAGCCGAACTTCAACTCGTTCTATGACTTTGTAAGGAAGGACTACCGCAAGATACTGGCAGACAAGAACGTGCGGGAGAAGGACTTTGATGTGGACGGTTTTCTGAACGTGCTGGAACCTTATTATAAGAACGGTGAATACGGGTATCTGCTGAACTCGGACAAGGAACTGGATTTACTGAACAAACGGTTTATTGTATTTGAGTTGGATGTTGTGAAGGATAATCCAATCCTCTTTCCGGTTGTCACCATCATTATCATGGAGACGTTTATAAATAAAATGAGACGTTTGCAAGGTATCCGCAAGATGATATTAATTGAGGAAGCTTGGCTGCGACATGTAAGTCTTGTATATGATTGTTTAACATTCCATTCCACGCGCTGGAAATAGAACGATTAAACCTGTTGTTTCGTCAACAGTAGCCTATGGGAACGTGCGATAGTAAGCAATGAGGTCGTGCGATAGCAGAACCAACAATGAAGCCCTTCCGAAAGGAGAAGTCAGAACCGCGAGGGAACGACAACTGCCGTTAGTATCGAGTGGCAGGGGAGCTAGGCTGAATGGTATGAATAACGTAATGTGAACCGTTGATAAACGTCGTAACTTCGAATGAGCTGTTAATGATACTGGGCTCTAACCCAAAAGGGACGCAGTCGGATAACCTTCTTCATGCTAAGGTTACACGAACATGATGACTGCCGGCGGATAGACGGATTCTAACCCATTCGTTTGTCATATACAAGAAACATGGTAAACCCGTATTTCTCCTGTATAACAGCAGGTAAGCAAACCGTAAGGAAAGCCGAATGAAATGCGGGCAGAGGAATGTGGAAAAAGCGAATGCCATTCTGTAATGGAGCGGATAGAGGTTGAAACATCACCTCACACGAAAGTGGGCTGACTTCCGCAAGGTGACTTTTTACAAGAAACTTTTAGAACTTATTTAAAGGAGAAAAGCAAATGAACGAAAGTAAGACATCGTGTGCATCTACTGACCAAAAGTGGAGCACTTGGGAAAGCATAGACTGGAACAAGTGCGAAATAGCGGTTAATAAGCTACAAGCACGTATTGTAAAAGCTCAGAAAGCAGGCAAACACGGCAGGGTGAAAGCTTTGCAGTGGATGCTGACGCATTCGTTTTACGCTAAAGCTTTAGCGGTAAAACGTGTTACATCGAACAGAGGCAGTAAAACTGCGGGTGTTGATAAAGCTGTGTGGGCAACTTCCAACAGTAAATTCAAGGCCATCAGCGAGCTAAGAAGAAGAGGCTATACCCCTCAACCTCTAAGAAGGATACATATTAAAAAGAGTAACGGGAAGTTGCGTCCATTAGGGATTCCGACGATGAAAGACAGGGCAATGCAGGCATTGTATCTGCTCGCATTGGAACCTGTGTCAGAAACAACTGCTGACAGCAACTCCTACGGATTCCGTAAAGAGAGAAGTGCTGGCGATGCAAGAGAACAATGTTTTTGCGTCCTTGCCAAGACAGCTTCTCCCGAATGGATTTTAGAAGGAGACATCAAAGGTTGTTTTGACCATATCAGTCATGACTGGCTGTTGGAAAATATTCCAATGGATAAAGTCATGCTGAAAAAATGGCTCAAATGCGGTTTCGTTTTCAACAAGGAATTATTCCCTACGGAAGAAGGAACTCCACAGGGTGGAATTATCTCGCCAACTCTTGCCAATATGACATTGGACGGTCTGCAAGCAATGCTCGCAGAAAAGTATTATAGGAAATCCGTTAAGGGACAAGTATATTATCCAAAGGTTCACATGGTTCGATACGCGGATGATTTTATCATTACGGGAAGGACTAGGGAAGCATTGGAGGAAATAAAGCCGTTAGTGGAGAACTTCCTTGAAAGTCGGGGACTTACTCTATCAGAAGAAAAGACAAAGATAACCCATATTGAAGAGGGCTTTGATTTTCTCGGGTACAATATCCGTAAATACAATGGAATACTTCTAATAAAGCCGTCCAAAAAGAGTCTGAAGGGATTCATGGAGAAAATCAGAGGAATCATTGATTCCAATAAAGGTAGTAAACAGGAATCTCTTATAAGACTTTTGAATCCGGTAATAGTCGGTTGGGTGAATTACTACAAGAATTGCGTGGCTTCGGACACATTCAGAAAAGCTGATTACTTGATATTTGAAAAGCTATGGCAATGGGCCAAGAGACGACATCCCAAGAAAGGTAAATATTGGATTGCCAGCAGATACTTTACACGAATAAAGAATCGTAACTGGTGCTTTGTGGCGAACTTCAAAAGGGGTAAAGCGGATGATAAGATTGCCCTCAAAAGACTGTACGACACGAAAATCACCCGATACGTAAAAGTGAAAGGTGAAGCCAATCCTCTCGACCCTGAATGGAAAGAATATTTTGAAAAGCGCAAGACTTACAAGATGCTCAAGTCGCTTAATGGTAGAAAATCATTGCTGTATATGTGGGAAAAACAAAATCATTTATGCCCCATATGCGGAGAACCCATAGACAAAGAACACTCGTGGGGAACTAATGAAAGAATTGTCAATGGAAAGAAAGTTAATTTCTTGGTACATGACAGTTGCAGAAGAAAAGTCATTCAACTTAAATAGATGTAACAATGAGCTGGTTTCTATTAGATAGAAATTTAAAGTTGCTTGAGCCGTATGATTGGAAACTTTCACGTACGGTTCTTAGGGGGGAAAGGGGCAGTAATGCCCCCGACCTACCCGGCAAGGCAATCGCCAAGGAAGGTATGGCAAACTACATCCGTTATCTTTTTAAAACAGTCAGAAAGTTTTACGGAGAGGCGGTTGTAGTGACGCAGGAAGTGGATGATATTATCTCTTCCCCCGTTGTGAAAGAGACGATTATCAACAACAGTGACTGCAAAATACTGCTCGATCAGCGGAAGTATCAAAACAAGTTCGACCAAATACAGAACCTGCTCGGCCTGACGGACAAGGAACGCAGCCAGATACTTTCTATCAATCTTGCCAATGCAGCGAACCGCCTTTATAAAGAGGTCTGGATAGGGCTTGGCGGTACGCAAAGTGCGGTATATGCGACAGAAGTTTCGGCTGAAGAGTACCTTTGCTACACCACCGAAGAGACTGAGAAACTGGAACTTACCCGCCTTACGGAAAAGCTGGGCGGAAACATCGAACTGGCTATCAAACAACTTGCCGAAAGCAAACGGCAGGAAAACAAGTAACCATATTAATCTATAGACAACAATGAGTAAGAAAGATTTATTAAGCCAATGCAGGGAAGCACTCGGAGATGCGACCCTGACCAATCTGGATCTGCTGAACCTGATCGGGGAAATGAAGAAGGAACTGGAACACGACCGCATCTGCGGTCACTGAATGAACAAGGAAGGCGGCTCCACGCTGACAATCCGTAAATCCAACCATGTGACGGACGGATTCAAGGGATACAAGGCTACGCTGTTCGCCGGAGAAATGAGTTATACCGAAATCAATATCCCGCTTCGGAAAGGGGACGACCTTTTCCTGCACGGGAACAAGGATGCCGGATGTATCGGGTATTTCAGCGGAAGCGAGGTATTGCTGTTCGGCTGTTACGGACTGTTTGCCCGTGATGACGACAGCCGGTATTTACTTACCAAAGAAAGGAGATAGACGCATGAAAAAGAGAATGATAATTTTATTCATGGCACTACTGTCCCTTTCGGTGACAAGCAAAGCACAATGGGCAGTGATAGACCCTACGAACCTTGCTCAAGGCATTGTAAACTCGGCCAATGAAATTGTACAGACTTCCACAACGGCACAGAACATGTGAAGTAACTTTCAGGAGACTGTAAAGATTTACCAGCAGGGAAAGGCCTACTACGACGCTTTGAAATCTGTACACGATCTCGTAAAAGGGGCACGCAAGGTACAACAGACTATCCTTCTGGTAGGTGACATCAGCGATATTTACGTGACTAATTTCAATACGATGATGGGCGACCCGAATTTTACCGTGGAAGAACTCTCGGCCATTGCTTTCGGGTATAACCGGTTGCTTGAAGAAAGCAGCAACCTGCTGCTGGACTTGAAGGAAGTGACCACGGCTACCGGACTCTCGATGACCGACAAGGAACGACTGGACATCATCAACCGGATATACGGCGAAGTGCTGGAATACAAGAACCTGACATGGTACTATACCCGAAAGAATATCGGCATATCGTACCTGCGCAGCAAGAAGAAGGGGGATTCCCAGCGGGTGCTTGCCCTGTACGGGACACACGACCAGCGTTACTGGTAATCATTCATCATTAAAAAAAGATAGACTATGGTATTACTATCAATAGACTGGACGAACCTGCATGAGTTGCTGCGTTCGCTTTACGATGAAATGATGCCGCTGTGCGAGGATATGGCAAACGTGGCAAAAGGTGTGGCGGGTATCGGTGCCCTGTTCTACGTGGCTTACCGGGTGTGGCAGTCCCTTTCAAGGGCGGAAGAGATAGACGTGTTCCCACTCTTCAGACCATTTGTGCTGGGCCTTTGCATCATGTTCTTTCCTACTATGGTGCTGGGGACAATCAACGGGATTCTTTCCCCCGTATGCAGTGCCACTTCCTCACTGGTTGAACAGCAGACTTTCGACATGAAGAAGTATCAGGAAGAGAAAGACGAGCTGGAACGGGAAGCGATGCTGCGTGACCCGGCAAAGGCTTTCCTTGTGAGTGATGAGGAATTTGACAAGAAGATAGACGAGCTTGGCTGGTCGCTGGGGGACATGGACACGATGATAAACATGTACGGACAGAAGGCGGTGTATGACATGGGGGAAAAGGTGAGGCAATGGTTCCGGGAACTGCTGGAACTCTTCTTTCAGGCAGCCTCGCTACTGATAGACACGCTGAGGACTTTCTTCTTGATTGTCCTGTCCATACTGGGGCCTATCTCTTTTGCGCTGGCCGTCTATGACGGGTTCCAAAGTACGCTCACCACATGGTTGTCACGCTATATCTGTATTTACTTATGGCTGCCCGTGGGCGACCTGTTCGGCGCTATCCTCTCACGCATACAGGTTCTGATGTTGCAGCAGGATATCAAACAGATGCAGGACCCGACATTTATACCGGATGCTTCGAACAGCGTTTATTGCATCTTTATGATTATAGGTATCATCGGTTATTTCTGCGTTCCCACGGTGTCCTCGTGGATTATCCAGGCAGGCGGTGCGGGAGCTTACGGGCAGAAGGCTAACGGTGCCGGGAAAATGGCCGGAAACGGTGCGGCGGCAGTCGGAGGCGCAGTCGGCGGATCGGTAGCCGGACGCATCAAGAAAATGTTCTAAACGTATCACTTTAAAAAACAGAAAAAAGACATGGAGTTCAAATCATTAAAAAACATCGAGACATCATTCCGGCAGCTACGGCTGTTCGGAATGGTATTCCTGGGAGTATGCGCACTGGTAACGGTCTTCGCCACCTGAAAGGCATACGAGTTCGCCGAGGCGCAGCGGCAGAAAATCTATGTACTGGACAGCGGAAAATCGCTGATGCTGGCACTCTCGCAGGATGTGCAGCAGAATCGCCCCGTGGAAGCGAGGGAACATATTAAACGTTTTCACGAACTGTTCTTCTCCTTGTCACCGGACAAGAGCGCCATTGAAAGCAACATCCAGCGTGCCCTTTACCTTTCGGATGAAAGTGCCATCGGTTACTACCGGAACTTGCAGGAGAAAGGCTACTTCAACCGGATGATAGCGGGAAACATCTCGCAGACGCTGACGGTGGACAGCATACAGGGGAACTTCAACAGTTATCCATACGAGATGAAGACCTATAGCCGGCAGCACATCATCCGTTCGAGCAGCGTTACCGAAAGGTCGCTTGTCACCACCTGCCGTCTGAGGAATGTAACCCGGAGCGACAACAATCCGCAGGGCTTTCTGATAGAGAGTTTTACCATCATCGAAAACAGGGACATCGGACAGTATGAAAGATAACGGTATAAAAAAGGTCTTCCACTCGTTCAGAACGGAGAAAGACCGACATACAGCAAAACTCCGCAGGCGGTGGCAACGGCTGAGCTACCGGCAGCAAAGGATGATCATCCTTTACCTGCTCGGACTCTTCGCCGCCATCGATCTTGCCTACATCGTGAGCGGTTTCTGCGGGACAGACAAATTTCCGATTGAGGTACAGCATCTCCAAAGGATTGCGCTTCCCCAAACGGACAGTATCCAACCATTAAAAAACAATGTATCCAATGACACAATCCGATAAGAAAGAAGAAAAGAATAAAAAAATGCAGAAAGCGGAACCTGCATCCGAAAAGGAGAAGAAGTTAAACCGCAAGGTTACCGACAAGCTGAAATTCTATGGTGTGGTGACATTCCTCTCCCTGCTTTGTGCCGGGTTCATCTGGTTTATCTTCAAACCGGACACACCCGAAACGGTGGAAGGGACGGCAGGAATCAATACGACGATACCAGACGCTATCGCACCGGAGACGATGGCCGACAAACAGAAGGCTTACGAACTGGAAGAGATGAAGAAACGCAGGCAAGAAAAAGTGAGAACCTTGCAGGACATGGCAGGTGGCTATCTGACACCGGACACAACGGACGGGCTGAAACCGGAAGAAGATGTACCGAAAGCGGATGCTATCCGGGAGTCCAGAGAAAAACAGCGGCAGATTTCAAGGCAGATCACCTCGTTCTATCAGGAACCGAAGGAGAGTCCGAGGGTGGACGAACTGGAACGGCAGGTAAAGGAGCTTAACGAAAAGCTGGAACGTGAACGGAAAGGACAAGACCCGCTGGAACTGATGGAAAAGTCGTATGAGATGGCGGCACGCTATTTCCCCGGACAGACGGGCGGACAGGTGAAAAACATACAGCCTGCGGGCGTTACGGGCGGTTCCTCCGGCAATCCTGCGGCCATAGCTGCCGGACGTGCCACGGAGAATGTGGTTTCGTCACTGGCCGTACCTCCGGTACCCGACACAATACCCCGCAATTACGGTTTTGCCACGGCCGTGGGCGGCGGACAGCTTGTCGGAGCCAATACGATACGTGCCTGCGTGGCTGAAGACCAGACAGTGACCACCGGAGCATGACTGAAGTTCCGGTTGTTGGAACCGCTGCAAGTGGGAGGTGTGCTTGTACCTGCCAATACTCCGCTATATGGTACGGTGCGTATCGAAGGGCAACGAATGGCAGTCACAGTAAACTCCATAGAGAGTGGCGGCAATATCCTGCCGGTGGAACTAACGGCTTACGATATGGACGGGCAGGCCGGGCTTTTCGTTCCGAATACCGCAGAACGTATCGCCATGAAGGAAGCCGCCGCCAATATCGGGGGCAGTTTCGGAACAAGCATCTCGTTCGCACGCAGTGCCTCGCAACAACTCGTCATGGACGTGACAAGGGGTGTGCTTGGCGGCGGATCACAATATCTGGCCACAAAGATGTGTGAGGTGAAGGTGGCTGTAAAGGCAAATTATCAACTTTTATTAATATCCAAAAAGCAGTAATCAGATGAAGACAAGAATTATTTTATCATTAGTCATGCTTTTAACCGTATTGTCGGTAAAGGCGCAGGAAGCGGTGGAAACAAAGATTTTTCCCACCAACCAGATTATCTCACCGCATAAGATTGAGGTGACTTTTCAGAAAACCGTACATATCCTTTTCCCTTCCGAAGTGAAATATGTGGATTTGGGTTCGTTCGACATCATAGCGGACAAGGCCACGGGAGCGGAAAATGTGGTACGCATCAAGGCGGCGGTGAAAGGTTTTGAAGGGGAAACGAACTTCTCCGTTATCACTGCCGACGGTTGTTTCTATTCTTTTAATGTGGTTTATAAGGACGAACCAGCGCAACTTTCCATTGAGATGGAAGACTGGCTACGGGACAATCCCGAAGGCGGGATTGCGGGCGACCGCATGTTCGTGAAGCTGAAAGAACTCGGCGGGGAGACACCGCTGGTGGTGAACCGTATCATGTACACGCTGTATAAGAAGAACAAAAGGGACATCAGGCATGTCGGTTGCAAGAAGTACGGCATACAGACACTGCTCAAAGGGCTTTATATCAACAATGATCTGCTGTACCTGCATACTTCCCTGCGCAACAGTTCGGATATATCGTTCGACATTGATTATATCCGTTTCAAAGTGGTGGACAAGAAAGTAGCCAAGCGCACGGCCATGCAGGAGAACTTCATAGAACCTGTAAGGACATACAACCGCCTGGTAACGGTGGACGGGAAAGCCACGGTGCGGGGTATATTCGTGCTGCCCAAGCTCACCCTGCCGGATGACAAGCTGCTCGTGGTGGAGGTTTACGAAAAGGGCGGTGCCCGTCACCAGTCGTTCCGCATAGAGAACACAGACCTTGTGGCGGCAAAACCAATCAGTGAACTGCATCTGAAATAATAACCTATATATAATATAATGTATATGCAAAGAATACTATTCATACTGACAGTTGCCATGTTGTCGCTCTTTGCGGGCGAAGCATACGCGCAGCGTGACCTGCCGGGACAGACGGGTGTACAATTTACAACAGGGGGAGTCAATCATTTCCTTTCATGGAAGAGTGGCGGCGAACGCCACTACTTCACCTCGCTGGCCTTTACACATACCAACCGTAACCGTACCTGCTGGCTGTATGGTCTGGATTATCAGATAAAGGAGTACACCTACGAAAATAAGGCAATACCCAAAGCGCAGTTCACGGGGGAACTCGGCTATTTTATTCCCGTATTGTCGGACAAGGGCCGGAACGTCTGTTTCCGTATCGGACTTTCCGTTTTGGGCGGCTTCGAGACAGTCAACTGGGGAACCTCCCTGCTTCCTGACGGAGCGGCGGTGACAAACGGTGACTGCTTTATTTATGGCGGCGGTCTGACGGCGGCTTTCGATGTCTGGCTGACAGACCGGATTATCCTGCTGATGCAGGTAAAGGAAAGGGCGCTCTTCGGAACGGATGCGGGTAACTTCCATACCCAGATAGGATTGGGCGTCCGCCTTATTATTAACTAATAAAAAGAGAAAGGAGAAACAAAAAATGAAAAACGTATTATATAAATGTATAGGTGCACTGCTTGCGGCGCTGGCCTTCAATTCTTGTAACGACGGGATAGACATCCGGCAGGATTATGATTTCAGCCTCTCGTCATGGTATCTGCAAAAGCAGATTGCAACGGGTGAAACGGTGGAGATACGCTTTTATCTTGACCGTGAAGGGGACTATGAAAAGGCGGAGTATGAAATAGGTTACATCCAGATGGAAGGCAAGGGAGAAGTGTCCGATAGTGAAGGCATAAAACTTGTGAACAGGGAAGTGAGGCCGCTGGCAGAGGTGCCGGGACTGGATACGGAAAATCCGGTCAGGCAGATATTCACCCTCTTTTACCGTTCGACAAGCGCCAGACGTTCGGAACTGAAATTCTTTGTCCGGGATAATTTTGGCAGGGAAAGAGAAATGACGGTGACGTTCGATTTAGAAAACACTACGGCAAAGGAATAACTGCTACCATTATCTATCAAGAAAGACGGTGGGGAAACCTGTCGTCTTTGTTTTATGAAATTTGCTTAATGAAAACAAATGAATAAGTAATTGTTCCGGATTGCACAAAATTTGTTTTTATATTTAGCCGGAAGTTAATAGTTCAATCATATACGCATGAAAACAACACTCAGAATATTCCGTATCATCAGCAAGCTGTTGCTGCTGGCTTATGTCACGATAGTGAATTTTGTCTTTATTACGGTGTTTTACGCATTGCTACTTTCAATCTTGCGCCATATATGGCCGGCATATATACCGGGGCTGTTTGATGAGGGGGTGATTCCGTATTTAGTCAATACGTTACCGTATTATCTTTTGCTGTTATTCATCCTTTATTCCATTTCTCCGCTAAATGTGTGGGTGCTACGCAGAAAAGAAGGATACCGTCCTTTGAACAGTTCCGATCGCATGAGGCTGGAACGGTTACTTTCAGAAATGGGTATGAACCGGAAACTGAAACTTTATCGTAACAATGACGCACGGGTAAATGCCGCCGCATTCGGTTTCAATACGATAGGACTGACGGGCGGAGTACTCGCTTCCGCTTCGGATGAGGAGCTGAAGGGCATCATCAGCCATGAAGTGGGGCATATCTCCCATTACGACTTTGTCTATCAGGTGCTTTTATTCTCGATGGAGTCGTTCGGTTACCGCTGCCTTTATGGTATATTTCTTATTCCGGCTTTGATATTCGGGATAATTGGCAGCATGGTGTTTGCATTGGTTCCGGCTTTAGGCCTTGTAGGTGAACTCATAGCGAAGTTATGGTGGGCCGTTTACAAACTGCTTCACCGGATTATATACGGCATCAGCCGGATAACTGACGTGAATATCAATAAATATGCCGAGTACCGTTGTGATGCCTATGCAGTAAAATATGGTTGCGGCGAAGGATTGCTTTCTTTCCTCCGTCGGTTGAAAAGGACGGAAGACGTTTACGGTGAGCGTCCGACTTTCACCGAATATATCATGAGTACGCATCCGTCCACCGAAAAACGGATTGAACGGCTGGAGAAACTGCTGTAACCTGCGGTAAAGAATGTGTACCTATATCATTTTACGGATATTGGTATAGGGAGTACCGGATGCGCATATCTGCTGCATTTCTGTGGAAAAGTCATCGTAATAACAGATGATATGACCACCGACAAGCGCATTGCCAAAAAACTCTTTTTCCGGAAGTATTTTTTTATTGTCCGCCTGCTTTATCAGGTCGTCATACAAGGCATGATACACCTTGTCGGTATCTGCCGGAAAAACGGTTTCCGGTATGGCTACTGAAAGGATTATCTCCGGGCATTTGCCCGCTTCACGCAGCATGACTATCGTATCCGCACCTAATAATCCGATATAGGAATGCGGATTGCAGGTGAATGTGCGATAACCTTCATTATAAAGTGAAAGGATAATCCGGTAGAGTTCCATACGGATTTTATCTTCCCTGAATAGGTCGTATTTTGTTGTCTTTTCAATGGTACTGCCGGTAATGGCAACGTTCTTGTTGTACATCTTCCTGTGATTTTTGAGTAATACCTTGTCCATAACTTCCTGTTATGTACCAAAAAAAGCACGGAACTTAACAGGTTCTACTCTCCGGTACGACCAAGCACCCATGCAGGAAACGAGTTAAGACCGTGCCATTAGTGTATGACAAGGACTCTGCCCGTTTATTCTCCTGCATTGAATTTGGTCGTTTCGAGAGTAAGAACAAACAGCTAAAAGCTATTCTAATATGTTATCATTCAAAATCTTTAATCTTATAACTTTCTTTTTTGGTTCAACCCTGCAAAAATAGAAAAAAGCCGGGCAACCGCATAGGGATTGCCCGACTTTTTTAAGAGGATGTATTCAAGTGTGGGGTGTGGCAGGTCAGTCCACGGGTTCGCCGCCATAGCGAAGGCGGCAGATGTCCTTGTGGATTTCACACATGATATGCATCTGCTTCTGCTTGCTGATATGGCGGCTTTGGGAACGCATGAACAGACGGTTCTCTACCAGACTGCAAAACTTTGTACCTTCCCTGCTCACGATGCAGAGGATTTGATGTTCAAGGAAAAACTCCCTGTCGGTGGAATACTCCACGTTAGGGGACATTTTTATATATTTCATATGCTGATATTTTTAAAGGTTTTACGGTGGCGGTGTGGGTGGGGTCGTCCGGCCCTGCCCTCTGTTCTCTTGGAGGGTGGTGAAAAAGATGTGCCGGATGTTGTCTCCGGCACATGCTTTCTGTTCGGCTTCAGGCGGCTTTTCCGCTTTCGGGCTTCTCCGTTTTCGGGGCGGTGACTTTCTTCTCCGTCTTTTCTGCCGTCTGCTGTTTTTCCGCTTCTTTGGCTGCTTTCTTTTCCGCTTTCTTCATTTCCTTTATCCTTTCTTCCAAACGTTCATGCCGTTTCTGATATTCTTCCTCGTGGGTGGCTTTGGCAAGTCCGTACTGGTCGGGAAAGTGCATGTTTGCGAAGTCTCTTAACAGCTTGGATGCGTTGTTGTCTCCGTGGCCGTTCTCACAAAGGAAGTGGCTGATGAAGTCCCGTTTGATTACCGTCTTTTGTGCGTCCGTCAGTTTGGCAACGATTTTCATCCGCTGTTTCTCGTCCAATGCGAAAGGCTGGTCCTTGATGCCAAAAAGCGAAAAATGCTTCCTTTGCAGTTGGGTAAGCATGGCGAAATAAACCATACCGTCCTCGTACTGCGTGAACGGACTTTCGGGATAGTCGTTCTCCCGGACAATCTTTTTCGTGTCGGCAACGGTTTTTTCGATAGAAAGCTGTTTGAAACGCTTGTCCCTCTCCTGCAATGTCCCGATAGTGACGGGGGCGGTTTCCTTCCTGTTTATCTCCACGTAGCAGAGTTCGGGTTCCGTCTGCCCTACCTTCACATAGGTCTTTATCCTGCCTTCCTCCTTCATGCGGTCAAGTTCCTCCACCTTTCGGGCATATTCCTCGTTTCTGCGCTCAAATGTCTGCACCGCTTGTTCGTACTCTTTCGCTTGGGGGAACTGCTCTTTCTTCGGTGCTTCGGGGGCTTTTGGAAATTCCCTTGCCGATACGTTGTAGTCAAGTTCCTTGATTTCATGCCCTTTCTTGTCCAATTTCTGTAGTGCCATATCGTTACGGCTTCCGTAGTAGGGGCGTGCGACAACCAACTTCGGATCGGATTTCAAAAGTTTCTCCGTCTCTTTTGCCACATGGGCGGCATTCTTGGTTTCCAGACATTTGCGGTTTGTGCAGTGTCCGCATCCGTTATGCTCGGCAAAGAGATTGTAATTGGCTGCGTTGTGTACGCATGCCTTGCATTCCGTCTTGTCGAATTTGTATTGCTCAAGGTCGGTTGTGTAGTATTTCTCAAAATATTTCTTGAACAGATTGAGCGTGTAACCGCTCCAATCGTCCTTGTTGTCTGACTTGAGGTGGTTCTCATACACGTCCTTTTGGATATTTGCTTCATAGGTGCTTATCTCTTCGGCTACGCTGATAGTAATTGTTTCATTGTCTAACAGTTCACCGATAGGCGCATAGAGTTCGTTCAGTTTCAATCGGGTATAGATATACTTCTCGCTCCGTCCGAAACGTCCTGCCAAAGAATAAATATCATACCGTCCCTTTTCAAGCAAGCGTTTGAAGGCTTTAGCTTCTTCGGTGGGGCGTACCTGCTCACGCTGCAGATTTTCACTCAGTGACATATCTTCCGCTTCATCATCTGTTATATTATTATAGATAGTTGCCTTTATCGTCTTTGCTCCTGCAAGCAGTGAAGCACGATAACGGCGTTCTCCGTATATGATTTCATAACCGCCTCCCGTGTGTGGGCGTACCGCAATGGCTTGTAAAACGCCCACTTCCCGAATGCTTTCCGCAAGTTCCTGCAATGATGCGTCATTGAATGTCTTGCGGTGGTTGTCCGTGCTTGGTTGTACGGTGGTGATGTCAAGGTCTGTTTCGGCTGTGGCCGTTGCAAGCGGTGTCTTGAACGTGACCTGCTGCGGTGTTTCTTCCGTAACGGTGGGAACGGTTGTCGTTTCGGGGGTGTCCGTCACTTCGGTAACCGTGGGCACGTCCTGCGGTGTGAGTAACATTATCTGCTTCGAGATAACTGCCAAAGCGGTTACTTTTACTGCATTTTCTTTCTCTGATTTCTGTACGTTGTTCTTCTGTACTTTTTTGTCCGTCTTCATAATGATAAGTTTTTAAATGTTGATAATTAATTGAATAGTTTTCCGTCTGAAAGGTATTCCCAACCGTTGGCGTTGCTTTCTTCCGTGAAGTATTCCAAAGTCTGGGTGCTCTCCATATCATCCCGACAAGCACGGAAAAAGCTGTCGAGACAATCGTTCATAAGGTCATCAAACGTGACATTCTCGGTGGGGGATTTCAAGAACTTATAAATCGGATCAAGAATATCGTTATCTATATAATAGCCCGTAAGGGGGCAGCAGGTATCTACAAATATCCTGCTTTTTCGTCCTTTCATTCCTTTCCAAAAATATTTTGGAGTGTATAGGTCGTTCCAATGGTTGTTCATCAGATAGGCCATCAATCGCCAACCGCTCAGGCTGTCTATACAATCTTCCTGCCTGCTACGGTAGTCATAGCTGTAATTGCATGCGTCATATCTCCAATTACGGCACACGATACCGAAGCGTTCGCAAAAGGCATCAAAGGTTTGGCGGTTCTCGTGCGTCCAACCGTAAAAGTATCCATTGCATAACCACTGGTTATAAGCCTTTTCTTTGGCTTCTTCGGATAACTCGGTTATCCGATAGAGGGTGTATGTTCTTGTTTCTGTTCTCATGTCGTTATTTTTATGGGTTCATTGATAGGTGGGCGGATTGCTCCGCCCTGCCGTTCATGCTGTCATACACGGATGCACGTGGCGAGTGCTTCCCTTACTTTCTGCTCCTGCTTCTTGGAATATATCCACCCTGCACGTCTTTCGCCCTTATAGGTGAGGTTCGCACGGAACAGACCGTTCAAGTTTTTCAGAACGTCCTTTATCGGCTTGGTGTCACCAAATACGGCTATCGCCTTCTCGCTGTATTCCACGATTTCAAGATTGAAGGATGAAAGGTTTGCGGCTGTTGTCGGCTGTTGTGCTTCGTTTTCTCTCTGCGGTGCTTTCATGCAAAGGTTGGCTTCATCTCCTGCGGTGTGCGCATACCGTTCTATGAACTTTTCAAGGTCGTAGATAGGCTCTTTCTCAACCGTCCAACCGCTGTACTTGTTCCTGCCCAGATACATGCCGTCCCCCATGCTGTAATTTTCACGGTGTTCGTAATCTGCGTTATATTCCACCAAATAGGCCGTTCCCTCAAAATTGGCGGCATGCTTGCGCATTTCCGAAAAGAGGTTGCGTGTATGCTTGGAAAAGCCTAAAATGACGGTTCTTGCTATACTGTAGTCGTAATAGTCCGTATAGCTGTCGCACTCGTTTACCCGTAGTGTGCCGATAATGACCGCCTTTGCATCCGTCGGGACAAGGGGGCGCAAACGCTCCGTACCGATTTTGGCGATACGTTCGTATTCCTCTCTTGCTTCCTTCGCTTTCTTTTCTTCTTCGGCTTTCTTCTCTTTCGCTTTGGTCAGTAAAGCGGCTGTTTCCAACGGATCCAAAAACTTGGGGTTCGCATCATCGTAATAGATGCCTATTCCGAATTTCTCTGATAATGGCCGGATAAGGTCGGAAGTGTGAAACTCGTGTGTTCGCAAATTGACAAGATGATAGGTTATTCCCCACTTGTCACGGGTTACTTCATACACAACATAGCTGTCATAGCTGTAGCCTTCCAATACTACCACTTGATTGACTGAAACGGTCTGAACGCTTCTGTCGTAACTTTTGTTAGCTCCCAATAAATGTACTTTAGTCATAATGATTTAATTTAAAAATGATTAATATTCTGTCAGAGTATCACGCAAAGAACAAGGATGAGAAGAGCGAGCACGCAAAGGGAAAGGAAAGCGGAAAGGATGCGCCACACGGCACGGATGAGGAAAAACACCACCGCCAAAACTGCCAACATGGGCAACTCACCGCCCAAGCCAACCACTACACCACCGACAAAGGCACACACGAAACGTACTGCCACATAGACCATGAAACCGACCGACAACCACTTCACCAAATTTTTAATGCCGGTTGGAGCGGAGCCGAAGCCTCGTTTCAAATCTTGTTGTATTTCAGTTCTCTTTTTCATAACATTGACTTTTTTTTTATGCCTTGTCGGTGGCCTCACCTTGCTCGTTTCAGGGGGCAGATACGGACGGGGAGAAAATATGCAAGGCTTTTGGTGAAAAATTTTCAACCGCCCCACTGGACGGATTGAAAAATTTTCATCAAAACCCGCAGGGCGCGAAGCGGGCTTGCAGATTTTTAGGGGACCCGGACGTAGCTTCGCACCCTGAACCACGCAAGGTGGAGCTACTGACGGGATAATAAAAATGGGGAAATCGTTATAAAGGGAAAAAAGAACTGAAATATGGCAGGATTCGAGAATTAGGCTAAATAGGCACATAATAGTGTGTATTGAGCTTGGGGGCTACATCTTGCGGTGGTAATAGTTTATATGTATTGATATACAACATTGTTTCAATAAGATTTAGAAACTATTTTGATTCTTCTTTTAGAAGTTTAATAAGTCTCCTTACAAGAGCTCTTTTATCTATTTCCCTCTGTCACATAGCCTATTATATTATTTTGAAAAAATAGATAAATCCTCAAAATAACTTTCGAGAGTAAGCTGAAATAAAATAAAAAAACAGCTTTTTAATATGCTTATACATAATGTAAGTACTTTGTCTTTTATATGAATCCTCGTTAGTGCCTGTAAAATAATAAGCATAAAATTGTATAATATGAATGGATGATATTAAGGTGTATATTAGTTGTGGTTTTTCTTAGTTTTGAATTGTAGCAATTCAAAAGTTCTTAGTTACTTGGTGTGGTAGAAAATATTGACTATATTGATAGTCTGCTATATTATAAATTTATTAATAAAAAAACGTTGTAAAGTTTATTTTTATCTGAAACTTATATTTTAATGGGTATCTTAACTAACTTTACCTCTTAAAGTGGCAAAGAACTAATTCAAATCTGTCTATTTCAAATAGACTATATTGCGTTAATTGTTAATATTATGCAACAGATTTCTAGTTGTTTGTTTGATATTAATTATCTCTAAAGAACTTATTTAGAGTCTATTTAAATTTTCTTCAAAAAGTTTTTTATTCTGTTTCTTCCTAAGTTTCTTTTCGGTCTGTTTTCCTCTTTTTATTCGTTAAATAGCTTGCTATGCTTCTCGTAAAACAGAAAAACATCCTCAAAAAGAACTCTCAAAAGAATGCTAAATAAAATTTAAATAGGCTCTTATCTTTTATTTTCTATGGCGTTTGATATATTCCGACGGAGATACGTTGAACTCCTTGAAAAAACAGTCGCGGAAATGGGGCATGTTGTTAAAGCCTGTTCTAAAGGCTGCATCCGAAACATTATATTCCCCGGTCTGTAATAAAAGGGCACAATTTCTTAATTTGATTTTTCGGACGAACTCGTTAGGTGTGAGTTCGGTCAATGCTTTTACTTTACGATAGAATGCCGAATAGCTCATATTCATGCGGTCTGTCATAAAGGCAATATCTATTTTTTCCTGCTCCAGATTATTTTCTATTAAAGAAGTCAATTTGGTAAGAAAAGCCTCATCCAGTTTGTTCAATTGTGGCTGGGTGGAAGATGGCGTTTGCAAATCGTTGGACTCTTCTGTTATTGTAGTTGGGACGTTTGCTATAAACCGTTTGGCTAAGCGTTTCTGGATTTCCAATAAATTGTTGATCCGGCTTCTTAGTAGTTTAGCACTGAAAGGCTTAGTCAGGTAAGAATCCGCTCCGCTGTTATAACCTTCCTCTTTATCTTGTATAGAATCTTTGGCTGTCAGTAAAATGACCGGTATATGACTGGTGTTCATGTCGCTTTTAATAGCCTTACATAAGGCTATTCCATTCATGTTGGGCATCATTATGTCGCTTACTATGATATTAGGAGTATATTTCAATGCTAAGGCTAACCCCTCTTTCCCGTCATCGGCTTGCAATATTCTATAGGTATCTTGCAGTTCGTTTGCAATATATTCCCGGATATCTCTGTTATCTTCCACGACCAGTAGGATAGGAAGTGTGTTTTCGGGGTCTTCTTCCACAATTTCTTTTGCAGGAATTGCTGAATCCTCTTCTTCTTTATGCAGTGCCTCGGGGTAATCATAGTCAGTCTTTATGCGAAAGAAGAAAGTGGTTCCTTTTTCAAGCACGCTTTCTACGTCCAATGAGCCATGATGCAAATCAACGAGTGACTTCACCAATGCCAGTCCGATGCCGGTACCCGAAGCTTGGTGCTTACCTTTCGCCTGATAGTATCGGTCGTAGATGTGTGGCAAAGACTCGGCATCGATGCCATAGCCGGTATCTGCCACGACCATTTCTACATAACTCGTGCCGTTTGCCTTTATCTGGTGCATAGAGAGAGTTATCTGGCCTGCCGGTGTATATTTGATGGCATTGGACAGTAGATTGTTGAGTATGATGGTGATGATTTCAGCATCGAAATAGACAGTCTTTTTCATAGGTTCTACTTCGATGTTGAAAGTCACATGTTCATTCCTGTTCAGTTCTTTGTATTTCAATCCTATCTCTGTAACCAAGTTGTTTAGATTTCCTTTGACTACTGTCAGTTGGCGGTTTTGAGTTTCTGTCTTGCGGAACTCCATTAGCTGGTTGATAAGATTGAGCAGTTGTACGGCACTACGATAGATGGTCTGTATCTTTGTGCGGAAAGGAGTAGGCATGCTTCTGTTGTCCTTTAAATCTTCCAATGGACCGATAATCAGCGTGAGCGGTGTGCGTAGCTCGTGTGCAATGTTTGTATAAAAACGCAGCCGCTCACTGTTCAGTTCGTGTTCCTTTTGCCGATTCTTTTTTTCCATTTCCAAGGACTTTTTCTCTATGTCCAAAGAATTTTGCAGTAAAAGTCTCTTTTTATATGAGCGGAAAATGAAATATATCAAAATCAATGCCAGCAATGTATAAAACAAATAGGCATACCAGGCTCTCCAAAACGGAGGATTGACAATGATGTGTAGAGGAACAATGTTGTCCTCATTCCATCCTCCGTTTTTTAGGCGTGCCTTTATCTTGAATGTATATTTGCCTGGCGTGACATTGCGGAAAGTAATGGTATTGTCATCTTCTGTATTATACCAAGAGTTATCCATTCCTTCCATCATATAAGCATATTCCACTTGCCCATTCTGTGCATAGTCTGCTGTGGAAAATGAAATGCGAAATGTGTTCCGGTCATAAGGTAAACGAATGAATCCCTCGTTGTCCGGTGTCATTGTTTCCGATTTTCGTCCTCCCTCTTGTGTATTGAAGCTTTCACAGGATATGATTTCTATAGAAGAAACGGTTTCGTTGGCTTCAATTGTTTGCGGATTGAAATAGCAAACTCCATGTAACGAACCAAAATAGATAGTGCCATCTGGTGTTATGGTTGCCGAGCCCTCTACAAATCCTCCCATAGGAACTCCATCCTGATAATCATAATTATGGAATTTTTGCTGATAAGCATTCCAACAGGCTATGCCGGTATAGGTACTGACCCATATATTCCCCATCTTATCCTGTTGAATGGCCCGGATATGACTGTCTGCCAACCCATTTTTTTCATCATAGACCTCTATTTGCTCCGGATAGTTGGAGTCTTTTACATAGGCTAATCCTTTATAAGTTGCAATCCATAATCCTCCTTGCCTGTCTTTGTATATTTGGTTAATGTTGTTGGAACAGAAATTCTTATCTTCATGCAGATGTATAAGCTCTTTATTATTGGCATCAAGAATGTATATACCGGAACCTAATGTGCCCATCCATGTCTTCTGTTGCTTGTCCTTCATTATGGCAAAAACTGTAGGTGGCCAGTTTTTCCAGCTATTCATCGCAATCTTGTTTATAGTCCCTTTACTATAAGTATATAACCCTATTTCACTGCCTATCAGCATTGTCCCGTCCTCATCTTCATAGAAAACACGGATATCCAAGTTATCCACATCCAAATCCACATGGCTGAAAAAGTCTTTTTGTGGATTGTAGCACATGACTCCTTCATCGTTGATTCCCAGCCAAAGATTATTGTTTTTATCTTTTTCTATGGTATAAATGACCGAATAGGAACGATACATATATGTGGAAAGATTCACGCGTCTGGATATCTGATGTCCGTCATATAGGGACAATTCATTTTCTCCTCCCAACCATACAGTGCCATCCGGATTGGCTTTTACTCCATAAATTCGTTTCCGGATTTTTGTTTCACCTATTTCATAGAAATAAGGTATGATATGAAAGTTTGATTGGTTATGGCTGATAAAATCAAGACCGGAACTGTAGTTGCCAATCCATACATTGCCAAATTTATCTTCTTGTATCATTCGTGTGTTGGGAGAAGACAGACTGCTGTTAAGATGGGTAATATTCTTAAACTCTAAATTCTCAACATTTTGAGTACTAAAATTATGTAAATCCAGTAGGCTGATTCCTCCTAAATCGGAAGCTATCCAAAGATTTTCATCCTTCGTCTCTGTGATGCAATGAATGTTGTCTCCTACCAGTGAATGCTCATTTTTGTTGTCGTGTCGGAAACAGGTGAATGTCTCTGTCATCGGATTGAACAAAGCCAGTCCGCCATTGGTTCCCACCCATATATTTTTCAGGTGGTCTATGAAGATGGAGCGTACATTATCTCCGGGAATACTTTGAGGATCATCTGGTTCATGAAGATATTTTTTTGCAGTTTTCTCCTTTAAGTTGATTATTGTCATTCCATTCCCTATGTGACCTACGTATAAAGCTCCGTTCTTGTCATCTCTGCAACAGCGGTTTCTTCCGGTCAATCCCGGAATGTTTCGGCTATTGTATGAGATGATTTTCTTTGTCTGTTTGTCATAGAAGTCTATTTCCCCACTTAAATATGCAATCCATACGCCTTTATCCCCAGCTGCCGGCATAATGTCGGTTACACTATTGCTGGACAATCCTTCATCTGTTGTGAAATCTTTGAATTGTTGCGTCCGGCAGTCGAACAGACTGATACCTTCTTGTCTGGAGCCAACCCATAGTATATTCTCGGATGGATCATAATACAGGGAGGTAAGTTCATTACTTACCAGTCCGGAATTACTTTCCTTATATACAATATTGCTCCCATTGCCGACCCATTTATTCAACCCCGCTTCCGTTGCAACCCAAACACATCCTTGTTGGTCAATTGCCATATCCAATACAAAATCGTTGGACAAGCCGTTTTGCGAACTGATGTGCTTAAAGTTGTAAGTTGCTTGTCCGGCCAAATTTTGGAGTATGGACAAGCTGATGATAAGATATGTCAATAGATTCTTCATGCACTGTATTTTTCAATGATACAAAATTAAGCATTTGCCATTGATATGGCATAATAATTTGAATAAAGAAAGAAAAACAACCCTAAAAGATGGATTTCCATCTTCTTTAACGCCTTTATAGGCGTGGAATAGTATTTAGAAAGAATACTAACTTCAAAAAAGAACTTTCCATCCCCCTTGTTCACGGTAAAACCTATAATTTTGTAGGGTCACTTTTGACATAACTCTTAATACATATATTTTATGACAAGAAAAACATTGCTGGTATTTCTCAGCTTCCTGCTTGCAACGGGTATCAATGCCCGTTCAGTTGGTTTGTTCGGACATGACAAGCTGGATGTGTCCGATACCGTTCGGTTTGCGGTCAATCCGTTTACCGGTGCCATTGACGAATTGACTGTTGAAGGCGACAAGCATCACATGAACTGGATAGTGAAAACTGACGGCAGTCAATACCCTTGGATTACGGAAAGATACAGTTGGGGATTGGGCTATTTCACGCAAGTAAAAGGACATGAAAGCCTGAAAAAGGAATGGATGCGCCCTCTTGTAGTAGAGGACGAAGGAAAAAAGGTTCTCTATAAGGAGGGTGACGTACTTATCCGTGCCGAACGCAGCATGGATGGTGGTGATTTGATAGAAGAGTACACTTTTACGAACAAGGGCGGAGAGCGGATCTGGTTGTACGATATAGGCATTTACACTCCATTTAATGATAATTATCCGAATTCTCAAACCTGCATCACCAATCGTTGCCATGCGCATGTATGGAATGGCGGAAGCGGTGCATACGTCAATGCGTTGCGAATGGGTTTTGAAGCCCCCCATGTAGGGATGATGCTGACCGAAGGAGCCATTGACAGCTATGAGATATGGGGACGGGGCAGGAAAACGAGCAGTTCGCACATGCGTGGTATATTTGCCATGAACCTGCCGGACATGCGTCTGAATCCGGGAGAGTCGTATCGCCTGAAATGGCGGTTGTTCTCGCATGGGGGAAAAGCGGACTTTCGTGACAAAATGTTGGACAAAGGCGGTGTGCTTGTCTCATCAGATAAATATGTATATGAAATAGGTGAAATGGCTTACGTTACTATGCGATGCAATTCTCCGCTCCGAAACTGTACTGCAAAGATAAATGGTATCCCCGTCAAAGTCTATCATGCAAACGGCATATGGACGGTAAAACACAAAATGGAGCAGGCGGGAGAAATGAGGGTGGAGTTCTGCTATGGCAACGGAAAGAGAACCCATGCCGACTTACTGGTAATAGATAATGTAAAAGATTTGGTGAACAAACGCATATCGTTTATCCGCAATCGTCAGCAGATGAACAATCCTCGCGACTTGCGCGACGGGGCGTATATGGTTTATGACTGCGAGGCCGACAGCATTTATCCGAACAACACGCCCAACTGTAACCCGGTGGACCGTGACGAAGGTGCCGAGCGTGTAGGTATGGGCGTGCTGTTGGCCAAGCAATACCTCTTGTCCGACAAGAAAGACAATGATTTGAAATCCTCTCTTCTCCGCTATGCAAAATTTCTCCGTACCCGTTTGCAGACACCCGAATACGTCACCTATTCCAGTGTGGATCAAAAGAACCGGAACCGGGCATACAACTATGTCTGGATTGCCGAATTCTATTTCTATATGTATCGGGCTACGGGAAACAGACAGTTTGTCCGTGACGGTTACGAAACGCTTCGTTCCATGTTTCGCCAGTTCGGTCATGGCTTTTACGGCATCGGTTATCCGGTATGTTTAGGGTTGCAATGTTTGAAAGAAGCCAAGATGGAGAACGAACACCAGCTACTGCTGGATGACTTCAAAACGATTGGTGACAAATTCATAGCCAACGGGGTGAACTATCCGGCCAGTGAAGTGAATTATGAACAGAGCATCGTGGCCCCGGCCCTGCAACTGCTCGCTCAAGTCTATTTGGAAACCAAGGAGCGGAGATATCTGGACGAGGTCAAGCGGCAACTTCCCGTTGTGGAGGCGTTCAACGGTTTTCAGCCCAGTTTCCACCTGAACGAGATAGCTATCCGCCATTGGGACGGGCATTGGTTTGGCAAATACGAGCTTTTTGGCGATACTTTTCCTCACTATTGGAGTACGGTTACTGCATCGGTTTACCATTATTATGCTTTGTGTACCGGCGATACATCTTATCAGAAGTTGGCCGAAGAGATTGTGCGCAATAACCTCTGCTTGTTTTTTGAAGACGGGAAGGCTTCCTGCGCCTACATGTATCCGCATAAGGTCAATGGAGAAAAAGCGCATTTCTATGACCCTTATGCCAACGACCAAGATTGGGCATTGGTATATTGGCTACAGGTGATGAAGAATCTGTAAGAATGGTGTAACAGACATAGATGATAGGATTGGGAATCTTTCATGATAGCGAAAGATTCCCAATCCTTTTTTGTGCCCTTTTATTTAGAAAGAAATGAAACCTTTTTAGAAACATTACAAATTACGGCTTGTGCTTATTATAACTAATTTTGTCACAACTTGAAATAATATTTCCAACGTTAACAAAAGACTATGAAAATATGGCAAAAAATGTATTGAAAGCATGGCCGGTGGACAACACCGTGACTACCGATGACAAGGCGGACAAGATTTTCTCTTTGGAGACTACCCACAGCATCGACAAGGGAAATCATACTGGATCGCATGGTGGCAAAGAATCCTGGCGTGCGGTGCGAGACGATGGCGAATATACGCTTACAGTGACTACGCAGTACAGGGGCGGTGGCGGCGACCTGCTGAAGACACCCCGCAGCACTTCCCATACCATTTACATAGGTAAAGCACCTGAAGGCAGTGGCTCCACCGAGAAACCGGGCGGCAGTGACGGAGATTCTGATGACTCTCCGATGGACTAAAAAACACTCATCGTATAGACAAAAAATATAATAGGATAAGACATAGGCTTTTAAAGGTAAAAGGGAGTATTCAGGATAACACTTTGCTTCCGCTATATTTCGGGGCAGATTCTTGACCAAGGTAGTCAAGCACTTTGACTAAGGTAGTCACGACCTTTGACCAATCCAGGGGCGTTCAAACAGGAACCAAATTTATTAATCTAATTTTAATACCAGAACAATGAAAACAGAGACTTTTAAATTCTCCCGTAAGGCGACGACAGCCTTATTGCTCTGCACGGGGCTTGTGGCAAGCCAGCCGCTATCCTTGTGGGCAGAGAATGATTCCGGTGCCGTGCAGATTGTACAGCAACAGAAAATCACCGTGAAAGGCACAGTGAACGATGCCATGGGACCCGTCATCGGGGCCAGCGTTGTGGAAAAGGGCAACTCTTCCAATGGTACGATTACCGACATGGATGGTAATTTCTCCTTGTCGGTGCAGCCGGGAACTGTACTCGTCGTATCGTACATAGGATACAAGACACAAGAGGTGACGGCCACTGTCGGCAAGGCAATTAACGTTACACTGCAAGAAGACAATGAGATGCTGGACGAAGTGGTTGTGGTGGGTTTCGGTACGCAGAAGAAAGTCAATCTGACCGGCTCGGTTGGCATTGCCACAGCCAAAGAAATAGAATCCCGTCCGGTAACATCAGCGGTTCAGGCCTTACAAGGTCTAGTCCCCGGTCTGAAAATCAGTACGAGCACCGGAGAGTTGGATAAGAACATGAGTATTTCTGTCCGTGGTACAGGAACTGTAGGCAGCTATTCAAGTGGTAGCCCGTTGATATTGATTGACGGCACGGAAGGGGACTTGAACACCATCAATCCACAAGATATTGAGAACATATCTGTTTTGAAAGATGCGGCAGCTTCCTCCATTTATGGTTCACGTGCACCGTTCGGTGTGATTCTTGTCACGACCAAGAGTGGTAAAGCCGGGAAAACTTCCGTAAACTACAACAACAGCTTCCGTATAGGCAGCCCTATCAATATGCCGGAATCGATGGATTCATACTCTTTTGCCGTGATGTTCAATGAAGCTTACAAAAATCAAAAGGGAAGTGGACAGGTTTTTACGGACGAGGTGATGCAGAAGATGCTGGATTTTCAAGCCGGAAAACTTACCGGAGGAATGGATTCTGATCCGGCAAATCCGAATGCATGGAACTATCCGTGGTACAATGCGTATGCCAACGTAGACATATACAGTGAAATGTTTAAAAGCAGCGTATTCTCTCAGGAGCATAATGTAAGCGTGAACGGAGGATCGGAAAAGGTGACTTATTATGCTTCTTTCAATTATTTGGATCAGGGTGGTTTGCTGGAATACGGTGAAGATGGATTGAGCCGCTACAACGTGGCTGCTAAAATCAATGCCAATATCACAAAATGGCTGAAATTCAATTACAGTACACGTTTTACGCGTAATGATGTTTGGCGACCGACATCCTTCAACTCACAGTTTTATGACTATTTTGGCCGTATGACTTGGCCAAATATGCCTATGTACGATCCGAACGGGTATCCATACGGAGAGGTTAGGAATATCGCGGAAGGCGGGCAACGCGATGTACAAACTGATCGGCACTACCATCAGGCGACGTTGATTATCGAACCGATAAAAAATTGGGTCACTAATATCGAACTCAATTATCGCATTACGGACGGCGGTGTCAAGGAGACTACATTGCCCGCATACAACCATTTGCCGGATGGTTCCGTCGATGATACAAAAGCGAATTCGAGCCTGTACCAGGAAGATACAAAGGAAAACTATTTGAATTTCAATGCTTATACGTCTTATTCGCATACTTTTAATGACACGCACAACCTGAAGGTTATGCTCGGATTTCAGTCAGAAGAAACGAAATACGATTTCTCATCCACTAAGAAATACGGTCTGATGGTTAATGGTCTCCCCCAATTTGACCTGACTACCGGACTGGACGGTACAGGAAACAAGAAAGACACGGAAGTAAGTGGATATCATAATGAATGGGCTACGGTAGGCTTTTTCGGCCGTCTCAACTATGACTATAAGGGACGCTATTTGGCGGAAGTGAATATGCGTTATGACGGGACATCTCGCTTTCGTCGAGGTTCCAGATGGCAATTGTCTCCTTCTTTCTCTTTAGGGTGGAACATAGCGCAAGAAGAGTTTTGGAAACCAATAGAGAATATAGCCAACTTGTTGAAAGTCCGTTTTTCTTACGGTGAACTGGGAAACCAGAATATCAACAATTGGTATCCTACTTATCGAACAATTTCTATTGGTTCACTGAATGGAGACTGGTTGCAAAATGGATTATCTCCTAATACTTCATCTGTCGGCGGCCTGATAAATACGGCTCTTACTTGGGAAAAGGTCCGTACATGGGATGTTGGCGTGGATTACGGACTATTCAATAATCGCTTGACCGGTTCTTTTGATTACTTTGTCCGTTTCACAGAAGGTATGGTAGGCCCTTCTGCCGAACTGCCTGCAACATTGGGCATATCAACTCCCAGTTCCAACAACAGCGACTTACGGACGAAAGGCTGGGAAGTGTCAATTGGCTGGAAAGACCGTCTGAAAAATGGTTTGGGATATGGCATTAACTTGTCATTGTCAGATCAAATCACGATGATTGACTCTTATCCGGACAACAAGACATTGTCCATCGACTCCTATCTGCCAGGATACAAGGATGGACTTATTTGGGGATATGAAACCATCGGCATAGCCAAAAGCGATGAAGAAATGCAGGCACACCTGGCTTCTCTGCCTAAAGGAGGACAAGATGCAGTGGGCTCGCAATGGGCAGCCGGTGACATCATGTATAAAGACTTGAACGGTGATGGCAAAATCAGCGAGGGAGCACGTACCTTGGGAGATCATGGCGATTTGAAGATACTGGGAGACACTTATTCGCACTACTTCTTTGGAATAGATCTGAATGCCGATTGGAAAGGATTCGATTTCCGGGCTTTCTTCCAAGGCGTTTTGAAACACGACTATTGGGGTAGTGGAAACTTCACTGGCATGTTGTTCGGTGTACGCGGCGGATACAGCCGCTGGCATACACGAGGATTCAAACAGCATGAAGATTATTTTCGTGCAGAACCCGCCGGGCTGGAAGGGCATGAGCTTCCCGCTAACCTCGATTCGTACTATCCACGGCCTATTTTCTCCGATTCATCCGATGGAACCAGCTTCGGAGCAAAGAATCAAAAGGTACAGAGTCGTTATGTGCAGGATGCTTCCTACATACGCTTGAAGAACTTGCAGTTTGGTTACACCCTACCTGCTAAATTTACAAATAAGTTCGGGATAAACCGTTTGCGCATATTCGTTTCTGGTGAAAACGTTTGGACCGGGACTGGTTTGACCAAGTTGTTCGATCCGGAAACCATTAGCGGCGGTAATGGAGGAAATGCTTATCCGTTGTCACGCACGTGGTCTTTTGGCTTAAGTTTAACTTTATAAATTTAGAATACAATGAAGATAAGACATCTATTTTTGACAGCTGCATCTATTTTGTGTGGCAGCATTTTTATCTCTTGTGAGGATTTCCTAGATCGGGAACCGGAATCGTCCATCTCTCCGGAAATATATTTTACCGATGCTAGCCAGTTGCAGTCATGGGCCGATAAGTTTTATTCTGCCATATTGCCCTCTTCCGGCAAAAACAGCTACGGATTTTATGCCGAAGATAAACATACGGACAATCAGATAGCTTCTGATACTCCTAATCGCTTGACTAAAACACTGTGGAAAGTACCGCAGGACGATAGCAACTGGAAATTCGAGAATATTTATCAATTGAATTACTTCTTGGATAATGTCCTTCCTAAATTCGGTGAAAATTTAGATGGATCGCAGAACCAGATTTCGGGCAATTTACAATCTATCCGCCACTACATAGGCGAAATCTACTTTCTTCGTGCGCTCGATTACTTTAACCGCTACCAGAAGTTCGGAGATTTCCCTATCGTTGAACATGCACTGACAGATGACATGGAGGCTACCACCGAGGCAAGTAAACGCAGTCCGCGCAACGAGGTGGCTCGTTTTATCCTTTCCGACCTAGACAAGGCTGCCACGTTGATGGATGGGATAGACTTTGCCACCACCCGGATTAACCGCGACTTGGCACTGCTGCTTAAATCACGTGTAGCCCTATATGAAGGGACATTCCTGAAATATTTCAAAGGGACAGCTTTTGTTCCCAATGGCGAAGGATGGCCAGGTAAAAGCAAAGAATACAATGCCAATTATGAATATCCGAGCGGAAACATAGATAACGAGATAAATTTTTTCTTGGATGAGGCAATGGCCGCCTCTAAGGAAGTGGCCGAGAAATACAAAGGGCAGCTGACCGCCAACACCGGAATGCTGCAACAGGCTGCGGACGATCCGGAGAATCCCTACTATAACATGTTCTGCGATGAAGATTTGTCCAGTTATCCCGAAGTGCTGCTGTGGAGACAATATACAATGAACAAGGGAAATGATATTGCCTTGGCAGCCAACATGGGGAATTGGGGCGTTGGAATTACTCGCTCTTTTGTACAGAATTTCCTGATGGCTGACGGTACTCCCGTATATACACATGGAACGTACGCGGACGGTGATGGCTACTATATGGGCGACCAGACGATAGCCGATGTCCGTACCAACCGTGACAGTCGTTTGTCTCTCTTTTTGAAAGAGCCCGGGCAAACGAACATCGTGTGGGATGACCAGCCCGGACAGAGCCTCAATTTGATAGAACCCGTACCTAATATTATCGTAGGCGATATGCAACGTGCTTATACCACCGGATATGCTTTGCGCAAAGGCGGAGCACTCAATTCAAAATACTGCATACAGCTTAAGGGATACGTTGCATTGGTGTGCTATCGGGCTGTTGAGGCCTTGCTTAACTATATGGAAGCAAGCTACGAAAGGACTGGGACACTAGATGCCACTGCTCTCGGCTACTGGCAGGCTATTCGCAGTCGCGCCGGGATAAGCACGGACATCGATGCCACCATTGCAGCTACCGAGATGGATAAGGAAGCAGAGAACGATTGGGGGGCTTATTCCGGTGGAAAGCTACTTACTGACAAGACATTGTATAACATCCGTCGCGAACGGCGGTGTGAAATGCTGGCCGAAGCTTTGCGCAACATGGATGTCTGCCGTTGGAGAGCAATGGATCAATTGATAACCAGCCCCTATGTACCCCAAGGATTTCACTTGTGGAATACGCCGATGGAGCATTGGTATGACAATAGTGACGGTACATCGGCTCTGGTATCCGATGGTACAAGCAACTCCAATGTATCGCCGTCTAGCTACAGCGAATATCTTTGCCCATTCCAAAAGACATCGAACCAGATAGGATATGGTGGATTTACTTGGAACATGGCTCATTATCTGTATCCGATACCTATAAAGCAGTTCCTGCTGACTTCACCGGATGGTACCAATGTAGAAGAATCCGTCATTTATCAGAATCCATACTGGCCAATCAAGGCTGATGCCTCAGCTGAAAAATAGATATGCTTAACAGCATACGTGTGATAGAATAGAATATGGTGTTTGGAAAACATATTCCCAGTCAAGACAGAAATAGAGATGAATTTATCCTCGTCTCTATTTCTGTCTTAATTGAGAATCCGACTACCACCATAAGGGAAGATATCTTTTATAGAAGATTATCAACCTTTCTGCTATTAGCCCGGTATTTAGGTGGTATTCCATCCCTTTTAGACAGATTTTTCACCTATTCATATCCCCTTCCTTCTATAATTTTGCAGGAACCATATAATGTACAACTTTATTAATATCACGAATTGAAATAAATGTGAAATAGAGATTGGTAGTATTATCATTATGCTATTGCCGTATGAACTGTAATTGTACATTATCATATATCTTATTTTTATGTTCTTTCTTGTAAAAAAATATATCATGAGAAAGTTGAATTCGAAATTACTATATGTATTTTGTGCGCTTCTTTTCTTTTCCGCTTTTACTAGCGGAAAGAAGGATATAATCACCATTTTTATGATAGGTGATTCTACTATGGCGAATAAAAGTCTGAAGAATGGAAATATTGAACGTGGTTGGGGACAGATGCTTCCTGAATTTTTGATTGGCGATGTACGGGTGGACAATCATGCCATGAATGGTCGGAGTTCACAGAGTTTTATCGATGAAGGACGTTGGGATGTCGTACTCTCCAAATTGAAGAGCGGAGACTATGTATTTATCCAGTTCGGTCATAATGATGAGAAATCTGCCGAAGAGCTACATACTATTCCCGGAAGCACTTTCGATGAAAACTTGCGTAGATTTGTAAGGGAGACGCGAGCAAAGGGAGCTTATCCGGTGCTGTTTAATTCAATTGTGCGCCGGAATTTTCCACCGGAAGGGACCATTGGGCATAAAGGCAGTTATGAGACGGAGGGAAGCACATTGGTAGACACTCATGGAGAGTATTTGGAATCACCAAGAAGAGTGGCAAAAGAAATGGATGTTCCTTTTGTAGATTTGAATAAGCTGACGTATGATTTGGTAGTCAGTATGGGGGTAGAGAAGTCAAAAAGCCTTTTCATGTGGGTACCTACGGGAATATATGATTTCTGCCCAAAAGGAAAAATTGATAACACCCATCTGAACATTTCTGGTGGAAAGGTGGTGGCGGGAATCGCGATGGAAGCTGTTGCCAAAGTTGTGCCGGAACTAGCTGCATATATGCGTTCTCACGATTCGGAAGTATATGTGGCAGATTATAAGGACGATAAGCAATGTGCTATCAGCTATACTTTCGATGATGGTCTGGAAGAACACTATACGCTTGTTTTCCCGGAAATGGAAAAAGTAGGTTTCAAAGGGACTTTTTGGATATGGGGAAAAGGGATAGAGAATGTGACGGAGCAGCAAGATAAACCACGTATGACTTGGACGCAAATGAAAGAAATGTTTGATAAAGGGCATGAAATATCCAGTCACGGTTGGTCACATGCAGATTTGAGGCATCTTAGTCTGGAAGAAGTGAAAGCGGAAGTTGGCAGGAATGATAGCATTATTCAGGCTGAAATAGGCGAAAGGCCGCTAACCTTCTGTTATCCGTTTAATTCTTATAATGAAGATGTACGGCGGATTGTTTCAGAAAATAGAATAGGTACACGTATCAAACAATATGCCATAGGAGGTGAGAAATCAAAATCAACGGTTGAATCGCTGGATAAATGGGTAAAGGAGCTCATGATTTCCAATGATTGGGGAGTGACTATGATACATGGAATTTCTACCGGTTATGATGCCTTCACTTCCCCGGATATATTATGGGAACATTTTCGTAGAGTGAAAAATCAGGAATACGATATTTGGGTAGGTACTTTTCGCGAGGTAGCGGCATATGTTAAAGAGCGGAGGAATGTACAACTGGATATTGTGAAAAAGGAATCGCAGTGGGCAGTTATACCTCGTTTGTTACTGGACAAGGAATTATTTAATGAACCTTTGACAATGGTGCTGAATAAGAAAGGAAAGGGAAAAGTGAAGGTGTATCAAAACGGAAAGAGACTGTTAGTAAAAAAACGGGATGATAAACAGGTCTTTGATTTCAATCCGTATGGGGGAACTATAAGAATAAGTTTTTTTTGATAATCCAGCACAGCTAAAGGAACATCCCGTTGGTGGAATTTATCTCGAACTTGATTCTGCCAATAGGTAGGAGAAAATATCGTTTATAAGAGCAGATTAGCAACCTTTCTGTTATTAGTCCGGTATTTAGGTAGTATTCCATCCCTTTTAGACGGATTTTCCACCTATTCATATCTTCTTCCTTCTATAATTTTGCAGAAACAATATCATGTATAACTTTATTAATGTCACGAATTGAAATAAGTATGAAACACAGATTGGTAGTATTATCATTATGTTATTGCTGCATGAACTGGTCGGCAATGGCAAACGCGAAAAATGTTGTTCCTACAGAAAGGAAGCAACAGGTCATTTCAAATGTAGACACAAGCCTTGAAGGTACACAGAAGTATGTGCTTCGGGTGACAGGTACGCCGTTTTATATGACCAATATACAGTTGCGGCTGGATTTGCTGAGATATTCTGAAGAATGGAGCATGGACTTGTGTGAAAAACTTGTTGCGCAAGTGGCGGCAGACGGATTCAATACAGTGTCTGTTCCGGTACATTGGTATGAGGTGGAGCCGAAAAAGGACCGGTTCGATTGGACTATCCTGGACAGTTATCTGAAGCTGGTGAATAAATATGGGTTAAAAATGGAAATGCTCTGGTTTGGTGCAAACAGCGGAGGGCATGTGCAATGGCTGGGACGTCCTAATAAAAATGCCGTACACTTACGCACACCGGACTATGTGCTTTATTCCCCTTCACCATCTTCTAAAGAAACAACTAGTGAATTTACCATCCGGAGAGATATGTCTGACTACACGTTGGATATTGCAGATGACCGTTTGCGCGAAAGGGAAACCTATGTGTTGAAAGAAGTAATGAACCACATAGCCGATTGGGATGCTGCCAATGAGAAGAAGCATCCTGTAATCGGTGTGCAAATCAATAATGAATTCATTGGGATGCGAACCACGTTTCCCAATTCGTTAGCTATTTCTTATCTGAATGGAGTGGCCGGTGCGGTGAAACAATCGGATTATGTTGTATGGACCCGTGCCAATTGTGTGTTTTGGAACGTTGCCGGACGGATCCAAGAGAATGAAGCCCACAGGCTTTCAGGGGAAAAGACTAATCTTGATTTTGTAGGAATTGACACTTACCGGCATCATTTTGCTTCGGATGCCTCATTCATTGCCAGTATGCGTAACAATGTCCCATACGTTGGCAAGAATTTCCGGATGATTATGGAAACCAATTCGGGTATTCCTATCTCTGCCCAGATGCATTTGGCTGCCTTGTCGGGCAATGCTGCTTTCGACTATTATAGTATAGAAGCGCTCTATGGCAGGAATGGGAACAAGATTGTTCCGCTGGTAGGGCACTTGGACGACATACGGCGCATGAACAAGATTTTACAGAGCGACCCGGTGGACCTTGCTACCAAGACGCATGGTTACGGATTGTTTGTACACAATTGGGAAGGCGTTGATGGAGGTACGAGTACTGCCAACAGCGGAATATCATACTCCCCTATTTATCCGACATCGCAAGGTATCAGTATTCTGCGTAGTGATACGGAGGTAGTTTTGATGAGCACCGGTGGAGGACGTTTCACATTGCCTGTTGGCATGCAAGTGGAAAGCGCATCGTATGGTTATTTCGATAAAGGTAATCAGTGGGTGGGACAAGGTAACGTCAGCTTGGGACAAACGGAATTGTTCGACACGGCATCTGACAAAAATCCGTCGGTATTCGTGGAGGCAGGCACTACCGTGTTACTGAAATGCAAAGGGACCTTGTTCCCGAAACCTTATCAGATAGTCCAGGCAGAGTTTGTATCGCTCAGTTCGGATGCTGTTGCGGAATATGACATCCAGAATATTGGGTTTGCCGGGAATGGTTATGTGAAATTGCCTTCTCATGAGGGTGCATATATTACTTGGGAACAACTGGACGGTAAGGAAGGGGGCGAACATATCATCCGCATCCGTTATTCTTTGGAGGACAACCGGCAGGCCAGCCATATTCTGACTGTGAACGGGAAATCTTATCGGATAAAACTGGAACCTACAGGAGGAGGCACTAAATATAATTATTTCAGTATTTCTGTACCGTTGCAGAAGGGGAAAAACAATACCATTCATTTGGAAACGACAGGTAACTATTATCGTCCTAATAGGGTTGTTGTGCCAGCTCCTGCAGGAAATATCGATGAAATACAGATACTATGAAAGAGTTGAAACATATCATAATATTAATCACTTATGCAGAAACGTAATTTATTAATAATCATTTTATTCTTGTTTACCGGGACAATAGGATGGTCTGCCGAACGTATCCGGCAGAATTTTGATTTCGATTGGCAGTTCCGTTTGGGAGAACAAGGTATCTATAAACCTGTCCAGCTTCCGCATGACTGGAGTATTGAACTGGACTTTAACGAAGAGGTGGGTCCTGAAAGTGGATATTTGCCGGGGGGTATAGGTTATTATAAGAAAGATTTCAATGTGCCTGCGTCTTACAAAGGTAAGCGGGTCAGCATTGTGTTCGATGGCATCTATCATAAAGCTACCATCTATCTGAACGGACAGGAGGTAGATTACCATCGTTACGGATATACTTCATTTGAAACTGACTTGACTCCTTACTTGAAATATGGAGGAAAGAATACATTGAGCGTGAAGGTAGATCATTCGGAGAAATCGCGCTGGTACACTGGCTCGGGTATTTATCGCCACGTATGGATGCAAGTAACCAATCCGATACATGTCAAGATGTGGGGTACATATATTACCACTCCCCGAGTGTCGGCAGAATCGGCCATCGTATCTTGTGTAACAACTGTAGCCAATACTTCGGCATTGACCGGTGAAATAGAAATTATGCAACGAATAGTGGATGCACAAGGCAATCTGTTGAAGATAAACGGCAAGCAGTATGCAGCCCGAACAGAGGTTGTGATGCCGGAAAACGGGACAAAAGATATTGCACAGTCTTTCACGCTGTCCAACCCACAATTGTGGAATTTGGAAAAACCTTATCTTTATCGTTTGGAAACAATATTGAAACAAAAGGGAAAGGTGATAGACCGTTACACGACCCGTTTCGGGGTGCGGACCATCGGTTTCGATAAGGACAAAGGCTTCTTCTTGAACGGGAAGAATATCAAAATGAAAGGTGCGTGCCTGCATCAGGATGCTGGATGCTTGGGGGTTGCCGTTCCAAACCGTTCATACGAACGCCGTCTGACTATCTTAAAGGAGTTTGGAGCAAATGCCATCCGCTGTTCACACAATCCGCCTTCACCGGAGTTCTTGAATTATTGTGATTCCATTGGTTTCTTAGTCGTTGACGAGGCTTTCGACAAGTGGAAGTCGGGATATTATGAGCAGTTCTTTGATGAATGTTGGCAACAAGATATTCGTGACATGATTGTGCGCGACCGTAACCATCCTTCCATCGTCCTTTGGAGTATCGGCAATGAATTGGCAGAAGCCACCCGTAAGGACAACGTGGGTGTGGAACGTGCCACCTTGTTGCGTGACTTCGTACATAAATTAGAACCGACACGTCCAACCATGTTGGCACTGGCACCGGCATACCAAGATAAGTTTGCTTCAGTAACTGATGTGGTAGGGTATAATTATAGCGAACTATCTTATATAGAGGACAAGAAAAAGCATCCTGAACGAATCGGCCTGATAAGTGAAAGTTATCCCTATTATAGCGGATTGAGACCTTATGAGGCAAGGGATTACTCTCCCAAGAATCCGTGGAATTATGTGATGGAAAATGATTACTTTTGTGGATCGTTTGTTTGGGCCGGAGTCGATTATATCGGAGAAAGCATGGGTTGGCCGAGTAAGGGATGGGCTGCTACGCTTTTCGATATGTGCATGGACGAGAAGCCTCGTGCCGCCTATTTACGTGCGATGTGGACAGACAAGCCTGTCTTGAAAATGGCTGTCGTGGACTATAGCATAGATGAAGATCCGGGTAAGGACCACTGGCAGACACCGCCTATGGTGCATGACTGGACTTTTCCATATACCGATTCACGTGTGTTGCCAATTCATACCCCATCTAATTGTGACGAAGTGGTACTGATAGATCCACGTGGAAAGAAATATGGACCGCGCAAACCGAAAGACTATCTGAATAATACCATTATTTGGAATCAGCCTTATCGACCTGGGAAGGTGGTTGCTATCGGATACAAGGATGGTAAAGAGGTGTGCCGCGACAGCATTCAGACAAGTAAAATTAAAGCAGCATGTTTCACACTTACACCTGACAAAACCGTATTGCAAGCAGACGGACAAGACCTTGCTTTCATTGCTTTACAATTATTTGATGAAAATGGGGTGCCTGTAAGGATAAACGACCGTGTGGTAAATGCAACAGTGGAAGGCACTGGAAAATTGCTGGGGATAGATAGTGGAGAAATGCGTCGAGCATATCGTTTCAACAGCCATGAGCTTCCTACTTATCAGGGCAGGTGCATGCTGGTGATACAGGCTGGACGAAGTAAGGGGATGATGAGCGTAAAGGTTTGCGTAGAAGGCCTTCCTGAACAAACAATAACGATAAAAGTACACTAATTTTTATAATAGCAGTAAGAATGACAACATTAAAAGATTTATTTGCTGGTTTGCTTCTTGTTATCTTCTTTCCCATTTGCTCATGGGCTGAAGGGGTGAAGCTTCAGCCGGTGGAGGTAGAGGCTCCTTTCCCTATGGACTCTGTATTTTTGTGTATATTCCCACAGAGGGATTTCTTGATAACCAAATATGGAGCTAAGGCAGGAGGAAAAAAACTGAATACAAAGGCAATAGCCAAGGCAATCACTGCCTGTCATTTGGTAGGTGGCGGTCGTGTAGTCATTCCCAAAGGAGAATGGCTGACTGGTCCTATCC
The DNA here is from genome assembly GCF_003471885.1 of Bacteroides sp. AM16-24. Classification (NCBI taxonomy): domain Bacteria; kingdom Pseudomonadati; phylum Bacteroidota; class Bacteroidia; order Bacteroidales; family Bacteroidaceae; genus Bacteroides; species Bacteroides sp. AM16-24. The sequence continues at coordinate 270,947 of NZ_QRKI01000005.1, read as the reverse complement.
ACTTGAAAAGCAATATAAACCTCTACATGGAGGAAGGAGCGGTATTGCGTTTTACAGACACTCCTTCGGATTATCTTCCGGCGGTAATGACCTCATGGGAAGGCATGGAGTGTTATAACTACTCTCCGCTAATTTATGCATCTGATTGCGAAAACATCGCCATTACAGGAAAAGGAGTATTGGCTCCCAAGATGGATACATGGAGAATATGGTTTGCCCGTCCGCAAGCTCACATGGAGGCTTTGAGGAAGTTATATACAATGGCTTCCACTGATGTTCCTGTGGAAGAAAGGCAAATGGCTGTTGGTGAGAATAACCTCCGTCCTCATCTGATTCATCTGAACCGTTGCAGGAATGTGTTGCTTGACGGCTTTAAGATCAGGGAAAGTCCCTTTTGGACTATACACCTTTATATGTGCAAGGGTGGCATTGTCCGTGGTCTTGATGTCAAGGCGAACGGCCACAACAACGATGGCATAGATTTGGAAATGAGCCGTAATTTCCTGATAGAGAATTGCAAGTTTGACCAGGGAGATGATGCTGTAGTTATTAAATCGGGGCGAAACCGAGATGCGTGGAGATTGGGCACCCCTTGTGAGAATATCGTTGTACGTAATTGTCAGGTAATGGAAGGACATACTCTATTGGGCATTGGCAGTGAACTGTCTGGAGGTGTGCGAAACGTTTATATGCATCATTGTGATGTACCCGCATCTGTGCATTGCTTATTCTTTATCAAAACCAACCGAAGGCGGGGTGGAATTGTGGAAAACATCTACTTGGAAGATGTTACGTGCAAGGATACTGAATATTTGGTTGGGTTGGACATGGATATTCTCTATCAATGGCGGGAGTTGGTTCCTACTTATGAGGAACGTCTTACCCGTATCGAGGGAATTCATGTGAAGGACATTCGGTGTGGTTCCGCGGATTTTGTCTATGAGTTGTGCGGTGACGAAAGGTTGCCACCCAAGGACATTACTATTCGAAACATTGTAGTGGATAATTCCAAGGGAGTCCCCAATCAGAGCCATCATATTACAGGACTTACATTGGATAGTATTTGTTATTCTCATATTCGGCCGGATATGGTGACAAAACCACGGAAAAGATGGCGCTGAAGGCTGTGCTATTGTGTTGTCAAGAATGAATAATATTCACAAGGGCTAAGAAGTTAGAAGAAGTTGTCGCCCGCTCCGGGCGAGCTTAGAAGTTAAAGTCAATAGACAATATATTGGCAGCAATGTAGAGGATGTAAATTAAACTGTGTCAGCAAGGAATAAAGTATTAACTTTGCTAACACAGTTTTTTTTATGAAAGAAGAATTTGATTTCGAGAGTATCAAGAACAAGGCCATTGAACAGCTGAAAGCCGGCAAGCCTTTGTTGGGTAAGGACGGCGCCTTTGCCCCACTATTGGAAAGTATATTGAATGCAGCCCTGGAAGGAGAGATGGATGCACATTTGACAGAAGAAGAACGCCAGATGGGTAACCGTCGTAACGGAAAGATGCAAAAGCAGGTTCAGACTCCCTTGGGCGAAGTAACCGTTTCCACTCCCCGTGACCGTAATTCGAGTTTTGATCCCCAGTTTATCAAGAAGCGTGAGACTATTCTGGCAGAAGGTGTTGCTGACCGTATAATTGGCTTGTATGCAATGGGAAACAGCACAAGGGAAATCAGTGACTGGATGGAAGAAAATCTTGGGAATCGTGTTTCGGCCGACACAATCAGTTCCATCACAGACCGTGTACTTCCGGAGATAAAAGCATGGAAATCACGGATGCTTGATTCTGTTTATCCTATAGTCTGGATGGATGCCATTCATTACAAAGTAACGGATGAACGTGGCTGCGCGGTAACCCGTGCAATCTATAATGTACTGAGCATTGACAGGGAGGGACACAAGGAGTTACTTGGAATGTATATATCAAGGAATGAGGGAGCAAACTTCTGGCTCAGCGTGTTGACAGACCTTCAGAACCGTGGAGTTGAGGATATTCTCATTGCCTGTATAGACGGTCTGAAGGGGTTTCCTGAAGCCATTCAAAGCGTTTATCCTAATACAGCCGTACAGCTTTGTGTAGTACATCAGATACGTAACTCCATCAAGTATGTAGGATCCAAGAATCAGAAGGAGTTCTTAAGGGATTTGAAATGTGTCTATCAGGCAGTCAATAAGGAATCCGCAGAAAATGAGCTCCTCAAGCTGGATGAAAAATGGGGTGAACAGTATCCTGTCGTTATCAGATCCTGGCAGGACAACTGGGATAAGCTGTCCGAATACTTCCAGTATACTCCGGTCATCCGTAAGCTTATCTATACCACAAATACCGTTGAGGGGTATCACCGTCAGATCCGCAAGGTAACAAAAAACAAGGGCGTGTTCCCATCGGATACAGCCCTTGAGAAACTTGTTTATCTTGCATACCGCAATATACGTAAGAAATGGACCATGCCACTGGCCAATTGGGCTACCATCTCGCAACAACTGGCTATAAAGTTTGGAAACCGGTTTAAATTATTGTAATTTTACGCTCGTCGGGACGGGTGGTCCCGCCCCTTGGCGCGGGCCGTTCCCCGACCGATGAGTTTTCTAGAGATAAATAATGCGTGACACAGTTTATTTTACACTACCGCAATGTATCGGCTTAACTTCCTAACTTCTTTCTGCCCCTCCTCCGGTATCAAGTTTACCCCTGTCTATATCGTTTCTGATATTCGGATGGAGGAATGCCATATTCTTTTTTGAAACAATCGCGGAAGTGTGCCATATTGTTAAAGCCGGTCATTGAGGCGGCTTCTGACACATTATGTTCTCCTGTAAGTAATAGATGTGCACTATTTCTTAGCTTAATCTTTCGAACAAATTCATTGGGACTAAGTTCTGTCAAAGCTTTTACTTTACGATAGAAGGCAGAATAACTCATGTTCATACAATCAATCATAAAAGCGGTGTCTATTTTCTCTACATCCAGATTATCTTCTATCAATGAAGTCAATTTAGAGAGAAAGGCTTCGTCCAATCTGTTCAATTGCGGATGAGGGGATGAAGTAGATTGTCGCTTTTCGGTGTTCTTGACCACCGTAGACGGAACATTTTCCACAATTTGCCGGGCAAGGCGTTTCCGCATCTCCAACAAGTTCTTGATGCGACTCCTCAATAGTTTCGCACTGAAAGGTTTGGTCAAGTAAGAGTCGGCTCCACTGTCGTACCCCTCTTCTTTATCTTGTATGGAGTCCTTGGCTGTAAGGAGGATGACAGGGATGTGGCTGGTATTCATGTTCTCCTTGATGCCCTTGCACATGGCTATGCCATCCATTTCCGGCATCATGATGTCACTCACTATAATATTTGGAGTGTATCTTAACGCCAAAATCAGACCCTCCTTTCCGTTATTGGCTTGCAATATTTTATATGTATCTTGTAATTCATTGGCTATATATTCCCGGATGTCAGCATTGTCTTCCACCACCAACAGAATAGGGAATGCACTTTCCGGTTCGGCATCTTCTGCCATTTCCTTTACAACAGTAACCACTTTTTCTTCCTTGTGCAATGCCTCGGGGTAATTGTAATCGGTTTGTATGCGGAAGCGGAAAGTCGTTCCTTTCTCCACGGCACTTTCCACCTCCAGTGAACCGTGGTGCAAATCAACGAGCGACTTCACCAATGCCAGCCCGATACCGGTACCCGAAGCCTGGTGCTTGCCCTTCGCTTGATAGTATCGGTCGTAAATGTGCGGCAAGGACTCTGCGTCAATTCCATAGCCAGTATCTGCCACTATCATTTCTACATAGCTTATGCCATTTGCCTTTATTCGGTGCATGGAGAGTGTGATATGTCCTGCCCGAGTGTATTTGATGGCATTGGACAACAGATTGTTAAGTATGATCGTGATGATATCCGCATCGAAATAGATATTTTCCTGTACAGGTTCCACTTTGACATTGATTCTTACATGCTCATTTTGATTCAGCTCCTTATATCTCAATCCTATTTCTGTAATCAGATTGCTCAGGTTGCCTTTACCCACAGTCAGTTGTCTGTTTTGAGTTTCGGTCTTGCGGAATTCCATCAGTTGGTTGATAAGATTGAGCAGTTGCACGGCACTGCGGTATATGGTCTGTATTTTTGTACGGAAAGCGGCGGGTATGCCTTTGTTATCCTTTAAATCCTCCAACGGACCGATAATCAGCGTAAGCGGAGTACGTAATTCATGTGCGATATTTGTATAGAAGCGAAGCCGTTCATTGTGCAGTTCTTGTTCTTTCTGCCGATTTCTCTTTTCCATCTCCAGCGAGTTTTTCTCCACCTTTAAAGAACTCTTCAGCAGCAGTCTTTTTTTGTATGAACGGAAGATGAGATAAATAATGCACAATATTAATAAGGTATATAATGATTTGGCATACCATGTTGCCCAAATCGGCGGATTAATGACAATGTGTATGGATGCAGTATTTTTTTCATCCCATTCACCATTTTTCAGCCGTGCTTTAACTCGGAAGATATATTTACCCGGATCTATGTTTCGGAAGGTTATTTGTTGTTCTCCTTCGGTATCATACCACGTTCTGTCCAGTCCCTCCATTTGGTAGGCATACTCAACTAGACCTTCTTGTGCGTAATCTGGTACGGTGAATAAAAAGCGGAATGTATTGCGGTAATAAGGCAGGCTGATTACCCCTTTGTCATTGGGAACTGTTGTTTCTGCTTTTCTGTTTATTACCTTACGGTCAAAACTTTCGCAAGCGATGAGTTGGATAGGGGAGACAATATCCGTATTATTGATAAGTTGTGGATTGAAAGAACAGACACCATGTAAAGAACCGAAGCAGATAGTTCCGTCCGGCAAGATAGTTGCCGAGCCTTCGATAAAGCCTCCTGCAGGTATCCCGTTGTGATAATCATAATTGTAGAATTTCTGGCGGTAAACATTAAAACAGGCAATCCCCGTATAGGTACTTACCCAAATATTACCCAGTTTGTCTTGCTGGATGGCTCGGATATGGTTGTCGGCAAGTCCATACGCCTCATCGTATAATATAGTCTGTTCCGGTTGGTCGGTATCTTTCACATAGACCAGTCCATTATATGTAGCTATCCACAGTCCGTCATCCCGGTCTCGGTAAATTTGATTGATGTTATTGGTACGCAGGCGATTGCCGTCATACAGTCTTGTCAATTGTTTATGGTTTGCATCAACAACGTAGATTCCTACTCCCAATGTCCCTATCCATATTTTTCGTTGTTTATCTTGCATAAGAGCGAATGCAATCGGATTCCACCGTTTCCACTCCGGTACATTCCATCTTTGGATGCTATCATGGTGGCTGATATAGACTCCTTCCTCACTTCCTATCCACATTTGTCCTTGTTCATCTTCGTAAAAAGTGCGTACATCTATATTCTCCATACCCAAATCAATACGCTTGAAAGTATCATTCTTGGGATCATAGCGTAGTACTCCTTCGTCATCAATACCCATCCAAAGTCTACCTTGGCTGTCTTGTTTCATACTATAAATAACGGAATAAGCATGTGACAAGTGTGAAGAAACATTCCATTGCTTTTTTACTTTGTTGCCCTGCCAGCAGGTTAACGTATTTTCTCCTCCCAGCCATATTTCCCCTCCGCTATTCGCTTCTATGCTATACACTCGGCTGGGTGTTTGCACTCCATCCTTTTCACTATAGAAGGGCAGGGTATGGAAAAGGGGGCGGTTGTTCTCTATGAAGTCAACGCCAGTACTATGGTTACCTATCCAGATATGGCCGAATTTATCCTGCATTATGACACGCGTGTTGGGGGATGAAAGTCCGCTATTGATGTGAGTGATGTTCTCAAGGTGTAATTGGTCTTCCTGTCTCTTTAGCTCAAAATTGTTTAAGTCGAGTGTGCTGATTCCTCCTAAATCCGAGGCTATCCACAATACATTGTTTGTTGTTTCCGTGATATGATGTACATTGTCTCCAACCAAAGATTGGGGATTGTCGTCTTCATGGCGAAAGGAGGTAAACTCTTCTGTCATCGGATTAAATAATGCAAGCCCACCATTTGTCCCTACCCATATATTTTTTTTATGGTCTATGTAAATGCTTCGTACATTGTTTCCTGGCAAACTTTGGGGATTTTGGGCATCATGATAGAATTTTTTCACCGTTTTATTTTTCAGGTTGATTATGCTCATCCCTTCAGTAATATGTCCTACATACAAATAACCGTTGTTGTCATCTCTGCAACAACGATTGCAGTCTTTCAATCCTGATAGTGTAGAAGAATTATAGACATATATCTTGTGCGTATTTCGGTTGTAATAACTTATTCCGTTATCCACATGAGTAATCCATAAACCTTCATCACCAGCAGGCATGATATCTGTGATAGCATCACTGGCAAGTCCTTCTTTGGTACTCAGGTGGCTGAATTGCGATGTATGGCAGTCGAATATGCTTATGCCTTTTTGTCTGGAGCCTGCCCATACGCTATTGCTCTTCGCATCATAGTACACGGTTGTCAATTCATTGCTTGCCAATCCGGAGTTGTTTTCCCGGTATATGGTATTTCCGTTGCCAGTCCATCGGTTCAGTCCCTCTTCAGTGGCAATCCAAATAAACCCTTTTCCGTCCACGTCCATATCCCGTACAAAATCATTCGATAACCCATCGCGACTACTGATGTTCTTAAACAAGTAGTCAGACTGTGCGATGATGGGTATACATGAAATTGTAAGAAATAATAGTATTAGTACTTTTGCCATAACATATTCGATTAGGCTATTTTTTATTATCTTTTCTTTTTATGTAGACAAATATTGCTTTGACAATGGCAAAGATAATGTTTCATGGTGAAAGGAACAAAAAAATGGAAATGAAGAGTATTGTCTGCCATACTTGTGTCGAAGAAAAAAAGATTTCCATCGCTTTGTGAAAGATTTCCATCGTTACCGTTATTGTTTTTCCATCTGTCGTCATGCTTCGATAAATATTTAGAAAGAATAGTAGCGGCATAAGGAAGATTTACCTCTCATTCGTACCTCTCATTTTCTATATATTTGCAGCGTTGATATGACATATTAGTTTATTCTATTTTGATATAATAGATAATTTTATCATATCAATAATGCAATATTATATTACCAATGTTAACAAAAAGACTATGAAAGTATGGCAAAAAATGTATTAAGGGCATGGTTGGTAGACAACACGGTGACTACCGATGACAAGACGGACAAGATTTTCCAACTGGAGACCACCCGTAGCATCGACAAGAATATTATCTTGGACCGCATGGTGGCAAAGAATCCTGGTGTGCGGCGCGAGACGATGGCATTAGGCATCGAACTGATGGAAGAGGTGATAGCCGAAGCGTTGATGAATGGTGAGAGTGTGAACACTGGGCTGTTTCGTGGTGTGGCACAGTTTCGCGGCGTAGCGAAGCAGAACGCCTGGAATGCAGTAACCAACAGCATTTATGTCTCGTTCACTCAGGGCAAGACGCTTCGCGAGGCTATTAAGGATACACGTGTGGACGTGTTGGGAGAACGTCCCACAAAATTCTACATCGGCAGCGGACGGGATGCCGCTACTCGCGCAACGGACTTCAGCGCCACGGCAGGTCGCAATTTCACCCTTTTCGGCAAGAACCTCACGGTGGCAGGTACTGACCCTTCGGTGGGCGTTATGCTGACTTCCGCTATCACAGGAACTGTGACAAAGATAGACAACGCCATGATTGTGCTGAACGAGCCTTCGCGACTCATTATCTTGCTGCCTGCATCGTTGGAAGACGGCGAGTATATGCTTACAGTGACCACACAGTACAGAGGCGGTGGCGGTGCTCTGTTGAAAACACCCCGTAGTACCTCTCATACCATTTATATAGGCGAGGCACCCGAAGCTGGTGGTTCTACGGAGAAACCGGATGGCAGTGACGGGAATTTGGAAGAGAATCCGTTAGGATAAAAATCATTTATTGTGTAAGCAATATAGACAAGTAAGGTATAGGTATAATTAAGGTATAAGAAAGTATTCAGGATAACATATTTCTTCGGGCATACTTCGGACGAAGCTCTCGACTAAGGTAAGCGAAAACTTCGACCATAGGTAGTCGAGATCTTTGACTAAGCTAGTCAGTTGCTTCACTGATATTAAGCGTTTTTTTTGTCTGAAGTCCGAAGAACTTCTTATTTAAGAAGAGGAAATTAAAAGGAATTAACCCAAATGTTTAACCTAATTAAATTTAAGAAATGATGAAATCAAACTCATTCAGACTTCCGAGTAAAGCGACAGCCGTCTTACTGCTTTGTACCGGTCTCGTAGCGAGCCACCCGCTTGCCCTGTGGGCAGAGGACGGCGTGACTACTGTGCAGGCTGTGCAGCAACAGCAAGTCATAGTGAAAGGTACGGTCAGTGATGCCATGGGGCCCGTCATCGGTGCCAATGTTATTGAAAAAGGAAACAGAGGAAATGGAACTATTACTGATATTGATGGAAACTTCTCGCTCAAAGTGAAACCGGGTGCCACTTTGGAAATCCACTACATCGGCTATAAAACCGTAGAGGTAAAGGCTGTACCGGGAAAACCGTTGAATGTGACCTTGACGGAAGACAGCGAGATGCTAGACGAGGTGGTTGTTGTGGGGTACGGCACAATGCGTCGGAAAGATGTCACCGGCTCCGTCGTACAGATACGCCCCACAGCCATGCAGAACGAAGCCCCCAAGACCGTGCAAGACGTGCTTCGCGGCGCACCGGGTCTGAAGGTGGGGCTCGACACGTCGGCCAAAGGCGGCGGCTCACTCGAAATCCGTGGCGACCGCTCGCTGTCCAGCCTGACGGACGGCTCTCCGATGATTATCCTTGATAATATGCCATTTTATGGTGAGTTGTCTGAAATCAATCCTGAAGACATCGGGCAGATAGACGTGTTGAAGGATGCTTCGGCAGCAGCCGTTTATGGTGCCCGTGCGGCAAATGGCGTGGTCATCATCACTACCAAGAAAGGAAAGATGGGCAAACCTGTCATTAACTTCAGTGCAAAGGTGGGCTTCGTAACTAAAGCCAATTATAAAGAAGTATATGATGGTGACGGTTATATGAAGTACCGTGAAGACTGGTACAAGACCGCTACTTACGGAATGAATCCCGAAACCGGGCGTTACGAGGCCTACCAGACGGGAACTATCAAGCCCGGTTATTATGACCGTCCCGACCGCTTGCCTGCCGATGTTTCCATCGAAGACTGGCGCAACTATTCGGTCAATGCCGAAGGGCAGTCAGACCTCGGTATTTATGCTGACCGTGTGTTGACCCAGACAGACCAGTTGATACGTGACAACTTCCTTGCCGGAAGAACATACGACTGGTACAACAGCGCTTATCAAACCGGTATCAACCAGGATTATAATGCCAGTGTCTCTGGAGCGGGCGAGAAAATGAACTACTATATGTCCGTAGGCTATCTTCGTAATGAAGGGGTCATTCGGGGTACTGAATACCAAGCCATCCGTGCCAATATGAAATTGACTACCAACATTACTGACTGGCTGGAAGTCAGCGGTAATGTCAACTTCCAAAGCCGTAGTGATGGCGACCTGGCATTGAATGAAGGCTCCACACTCGCCAACAGTCCCTTTGCCAACTACTGCGATGCAGATGGAAACCTTGCCGTACATCCCATGGGTGAGAAGAACACCTACAACATGGGTTATAACTACGACTTCAACCATCAATATGAGCAACTTGAAAAGGGATATTACGTGCTGAACTCCATTTTCACAGCCAAACTGAAACTGCCGTTTAACATTAACTATTCATTCAATGCTTCTCCGCGCCTCCAGTGGTTCTACGACCGCTGGTTCCAGTCATCCGAACATCCCGATTGGGATGCGGTAAGCCACGGTGCCAACCGCAATACAGCTTCAAAATTCGACTGGTCTATCAATAACACCTTGTCATGGGACCATACTTTCGTTAAAAAACACCATGTCATGCTGACTTTGGTACAGGAAGCTGAAAAACACCAGTCATGGTCGGAAGGTATTGCCGCCCGTAATTTCCAGCCCACTGATGTATTGGGATTCCACTATGTGAATACGGCAGGAAAATTGGAGAGCAGCTTTTCCTCGTCTGACAGCTATCGCACAGCTGTAGGGCTGTTGGGGCGCCTGTTCTATTCTTACGACGACCGCTACATGATTACTGCATCCATCCGCCGAGATGCCTATTCGGCCTTCGGAGAGAAAGAACCTTGGGCCACATTCCCCTCTGTAGCCCTGGCATGGACTTTTACCAACGAAAAGTTCTTTAAATGGGAACCCATGAGCATGGGTAAGCTGAGACTCTCGTGGGGATTGAACGGAAACCGTGCCATTAACGACCCCTATCTGGCACTTGCCACACTCGATATCGGCGCCAAAATGTTTGGTTACTTGGATGCTTCGGGTAATCTGAAAGAGATGGAATACCTGAAAATCGGTCGTATGGCAAATCCCAACCTGAAGTGGGAAAAGAGCGAGGCCTACAACGTGGGCTTGGACTTCGGTTTCCAGAACAACCGCATCACCGGTTCTTTGGAAGGCTATGTGATAAAAACCAAGGATATGATTATGGGGCGTACGCTTCCTCCTTTCACCGGTTTCAATGACATTGCCACCAACTTGGGAGAGGTACAGAACAAAGGTGTGGAACTAATCATCAACTCACAGAATATGGCAACAAAGAACTTTGAGTGGAACACCAGTTTCAGCTTTGCTTACATGGATAATAAAGTGAAGCACCTTTATGGCGAATATGAAGATGTGCTCGATGCCAACGGAAACATTGTGGGTAGCAAGGAAAAAGACGAATATGGCAAATGGTGGATAGGACGCCCCATCGCTGCGATATGGGATTACCGTGTCACCGGTATCTGGCAACCCGACGAGATTGAAGAAGCTAAGAAAGTAGGCCAGCTACCGGGTGACCCCAAAGTGGCCAACAACTACACGGAAGACGACATCATCAATTCCGATGGCAGTCGTACCCCTGTTTATAACGACAAGGATAAGGAGTTCTTGGGACAAACTACTTCTCCTTACATTCTTTCCATGCGGAACAACTTCACTATCCTGAAAAATATCGACTTCTCCTTCAATCTCTATTCCTGTATCGGTTCCAAGATGAAAGACACCTCCTACCTGAACCAAGTGAACGCTTCAGAAATAGATTATGGCTTGAATCAGAGTATAAAAGAATACTGGACTCCGGAGCATCAGTCCAACACGTATGCACGGCTCAATTCTAAAGGACCTACGGGAGTAAATTCACCGGCAAGGTATATTGACCGCTCGTTCATCCGTCTCGAAAACATTTCGATTGGGTATACCTTCCCGAAATCCATTGTTTCCAGATGGGGACTTTCTAATTTGAAGGTTTATGGCACCATCCGTAATGCTGCCCTTTGGACCATGTCTCATTGGAAACTGAACGACATAGAGACCGGTGGTCTTGCACCTCGCACTTATTCTTTAGGTATAAATGTAACTTTATAAAACAGCACTCATTATGAACAACAATAGATTAAACAATAAGAAAAAAGGACTGTCTGGTTTAACAGCGGCTGCATGCGGCCTGCTTCTTCTCTGCGGATGCTCGGATTTTTTGGAGCCTAAACCGCTTTCCTTCTATGACCCGACAACCACATTTACCACAGAAGCCGGTCTGCAAGCCACCATGGCAGCTGCCGACAAGCAACTACGTGACATTTGGATAAACGGTGAAAGCAATGCTCTTGCCTTGGAATATCGCCTTTCGGAATTGGCGGCTAACGGGAAAACGGATGAAAGCAATCCTTTTTGTGACATCAACGGTACGCTGACACCTACCAACATGCGCGACCAGACCGGATGGTTCTGGAATGATGTTTATTACTCCGGCATCAAGTTTCCCAATACGATTTTGACCTACATCAACGGGGTGGAAGGGCTTGAAGAAGCCACCAAGAATGCCTATATAGGCCGTGCATATTTTCATCGTGCAATCCGTTACCTGAATCTGGTGTTCCAGTTCAAGGACATTCCTCTGCTGACCAAAGTCATTTCAGTACCTAAACAGAATTACGCTACTACTGACCGCAAGGCCATTTTGGATATGATAACCAAAGATATGGAGTTTGCCGTGGAATGGGTGCCCGAGCAAAAGGACATGGATATGGTCGGCCAAGTGAACAAGGGCGCATGCCGCCAACTCCTGATAAAGTGCTATTTGGCCACCGGGCAATGGGAAAAGGCAAAAGAACAGGCTGATATCCTTATAGATAAATCCGGTTATGAACTGATGAAAGAACCTTTCGGTACTTTTGTAGAGAGTGGGGAGCCTGAAACTTGGAAGATAACCCGTAATGTTATCTGGGATTTGCATCGTGCAGAGAACAAGCTGACGAGTGCCAATAAGGAGGTAATCTATGGCATTGTCAGCCGTGGATCGGGAGAATCCTTAAATGAATTTCATACTATGCGTGCCTTCGGACCGTTTTGGATAGATGCTAAAATCAAGGGACCGGATGGGAAACCTGGTGCTACGAATTTTGCCCGTAACAACGCCAAGTATAACAAAAAGTATGACTTTGTGCGGGTCATAGGTCGTGGTATAGCCAATATCCGTCCCACTTACTTCGCCACCCACACTTTGTGGCAGGTGAATGGTATGGACGATAAAGGTGACTTGCGCCATAGTGCTAAGGTGGGTAACTGGTTCCCCATGGATTCGCTGAAATACAATGACCCGGCATCGGCTTATTATGGCAAGACGTACGCAGAGGTACGTCCGGATTGTTCGCAAGACACCATCCGTTCCTGGTTCGATTTTCCTCTGTATAAAATCTATTTAAAGGATGTAGTAGCTGAAGGCAAGCCGCAAGAAAACAACTTCAAAGGCGCAACCAAAGGGTCTATCGCCGACTGGTATATCTATCGTTTGGCTGAGACGTACCTGCTCCGCGCCGAAGCTAAATTCTACATGGGCGATGCAACCGGTGCGGCAGACGATGTAAATGAAGTGCGGAAGCGGGCACATTGCGAACAACACTACACCACTGTTACCATCGGAGACATCATGAACGAACGTGCCCGTGAACTCTATCTCGAAGAGTTGCGTCAGGTGGAACTAAGCCGTGTCTCCTACTGCCTTGCACTGAGTGGAAAGCCTGATGAATGGGGGAATGTTTATGATGTGAATACTTACGATCGGCAAGAAGGTACTGATGCCAACGGGGGTAGCTATTGGTATCAGCGGATAGTGCATTACAGTGGCTTGTACAACACGGGCAAACCAATCAATGCCAATGGACGTGTATTCAACTACGAAATAGGTAAGCACAACCTGTACTGGCCGGTTCCCAACGAGGACATCAAGAAAAACACAGGCAGGCAAATGCGTCAGAATTTCGGCTACGATGGTTACGATCCAAACATCACGATGTGGGAGAATTGGGAGGATGCCGTGGCTGATGAAGACAAGACAGAATAAGATACTCAATAGGTTATAAAGTATATGTAGTATTATTTGTCGGCGAAATACGGTTTGTTTTGGGGGGATTGTATTTCGCCGACTTTGGTTCATGAGTTTTGTTGGAACCGAATAATCACCGGGCAGCGAGTCGGGAATATTAGATTCCGGCTGTGACTGAGGCTGATACCGGAAGCTATATTTTCTATTCCTAGTGATAAATGGGGAGAAACTGAAAGTTTTGTCGGGAAAGATAATCAGTAAGGGTACAACAAATGTGTTATTATGAGATTGATGATAAGAAATTTTTTTATTGCAATATGTTCTATAATTTTCTGTCCTTATAATCTGCAAGGACAAAATGGTGTTTCTTTAGAAACTAAATTAGTACATAAACTGACCTTAGTGGCAGATTCACTAACCAAGCATCTGAAACCTTGGATAGTCCCCGTTTCTATATTCGATGTACGGAAGTATGGAGCAATAGGTGATGGGAGTACGCTGAACACCACTGCTATACAGAAGGCAATCGACGCTTGCTTTGTCGCAGGTGGAGGAACCGTACGGATAGCAGGAGGAGAATACGTGACGGGCACTATAGAATTGAAATCCGGTGTGATGCTGGAGGTAGCCAAAGGTGCTCGCTTACTGGGTAGCACGAATTTGAAAGATTATCCAGACAAGGTGGAACGCTTTCAAAGTGTGATGAACGTGATACACAAATACCGCATTTCGCTGATTTATGCCGAACGGGCGGAACGTGTGGGCATTTGCGGGGAGGGTGAGATATACTTTCGCGGCGAAGCAAAGAATTTTCCGGGACCAGAGACCATCGGAGCATTGGAAGGACGTCCTTTCGGCATCCGCATGATAGAGTGCAACAACGTGGTCCTGAAAGGAATCACCCTGCGCAACTCTGCCGCATGGATGCAAAGTTATATTTATTGTCGCGACTTAATATTCGATGGCATTACCGTGTTTAACCATGCCAATCACAACAATGACGCACTTGACCCGGACGGGTGTAAGAATGTCATTGTAAGAAACTGTTTTTTCAGTTCGCACGATGATGCCATGTGTCTGAAAAGTGCCAGTGCCAAACCTTGCGAAAACATACTGATAGAAAACTCTACCTTCTACTCCACCTGCAATGCTTTTAAACTGGGTACAGATACTCAAGGCGATTACCGTAACATCATCGCTCGCAAGTTGGTGCTGGGTGGCCTTCCGGATGCTTCCCAGTCTTTTCGTAACCGCGATGACTGCAGTACCGGTATCACATTGGCTACCGTGGACGGAGGAAACATCGAGAACATCTTGATACAAGATATAGAGATAAACCGTAGCCGTTGCCCCATCTTTCTCCGTATCGGTAATCGCGGACGCCGGCTCAACGAGAAGATGGAGCATCCCGGATATTTGAAGAACGTGGTAATCAAGAACATCAAAGGTACGGACAACCGTCTGCAAGGCTCGCTGATTTCGGGTATCAAGGAATATCCGGTAGAAAACGTTGTCATTCGCAACATGGATATTGAAACTGTGGGTGGCGGCACTCAAAAGATGGCAACATTGGAAGTGCCGGAATTGGAAGGTGGTTATCCCGATGCACAGGATTTCCGTCGGAACGGTTTGCCAGCATTCGGTTTTTATGTGCGCCATGCACAGAATATCTATTTCAAAAACATCCACATTACGCCGAAGAAGGCCGAGGAACGTCCTTTGTTCCGTGTGGGCAAAGATGTAGAGAATCTCTGGGTGGACAGCAAGGAGATGGCGGATGTGAAATATACTTTCAGGAATCCCATTCTTGGCGGTGATTATCCGGATCCTACTATCATCAGAAGTGGAGAAGATTACTATATGACACACTCCGCCTTTAACTATCTCCCCGGACTGACTATATTCCACTCACGCGACCTTGTAAACTGGCAACCTGTTAGTGTAGCGTTGACCCGTTATTTGGGTTCTGTATGGGCGCCGGACATCTGTAAGTATCAGGGAAAGTATTACATTTATTTCACTGTGTCACAGGGTAATGATCGCTTCAGCAATCATGTGGTTTATGCCGATTCACCTGAGGGGCCTTGGAGTGAACCGGTGGACTTGAAGATTGGGTACTGGATAGACCCTTGTCATGTAGTGGATGAGAGTACTGGCCAGCGGTGGTTGTTTCTTAGCGGTGGGCATCGGGTGAAATTGACGGATGACGGGCTGTCTGTAGCTGGAAAGTTGGAGAAAGTGTATGATGGCTGGCCTATCCCACAGCATTGGACGGTGGAAGGCATGGCACTTGAAGGTCCGAAGATGAAGAAGATTGGCGAATATTACTATTTTCTGAATGCACAGGGCGGTACTGCAGGGGCACCCACCAGCCACATGGCGGTGGTAGCTCGCTCCAAATCGGTAGACGGACCATGGGAAAACAGCCCTTGCAATCCGTTGATTCACACTTACAGCGGTGAGGAACAATGGTGGTCGAAAGGGCATGCCTCGCTCGTTGACACACCCGATGGCAGATGGTGGGCTGTGTATCATGCCTACGAAAAGGATTATCTTACGCTGGGGCGGCAAACTTTGTTGGAACCGATAGAGATTACGGAAGACGGTTGGCTGAAAGCTCCTTTGGAGAAGAAAGTAGAAGAGGAAATACCTTCCCCCTTGTCACTGAACGGTGCGGCAGACCGTCATGCACGATTGGATGAGTTTCGCATTGGCTTCGACTGGAAATTCTACAAGCGTTACCAACCCAGACGTGTACGTGTGGAAGGCGACACGCTTGTGTTGCAAGCACAAGGTGGTAATCCGGCGGAATCATCGCCCATGATGTTCGTTACGGGAGCACATAAGTATGAAATCAGTGCTCGTATCGAGTGCGACAGTGCTGCCGTTGCCGGACTTATCCTCTACTATAATGACCGCTTCTATGTAGGCACGGGGTGTGATCGGCACAACCGACACAAGTGGCGACGGGGTAAGTATCGTGGCCGATCGGGACAAGGTGATTACACTGCTCTTTGGCTGAAACTGCGCAACGAAGACCATGTGGTGACCGGCTATTACAGCTACGATGGCAAAAAGTGGATGAAAGAGACATTCGGCATGGAAATTTCCGGTTACAACCATAATACGCTGGATGATTTTCAGAGTGTGTTGCCCGGCCTGTTCGTATATGGCAAGGGGAAAGCACAGTTCACTGATTTTCAATATAAAGAGCTGGAATGATGCATCTTATCGTGAATATGATTACTTTTGTCATGAATTTATCGTATGAATGAAATCTTTTAATTAAAGCAGATTTATGATTTTGGATTATTTTAATGTAAGAAAGCTTGTTGTGGTCGCAACTGTGGCTTGGGTAGGAAGTTTTCAGCTTTGGGGACAGTCTGTAATAAGAACCAGCAGTACCGAGAAGGCTGTCTGGCAGCAGTCTAAGGATAGGTTGAAAAGCACGGCGGAAGTATCGCCAATATTCTCTATAACGGGAAATGAAAAAGGTACCGAATGGAAAGCATGGGGAACGACTTTTAATGAACTGGATTGGGATGCGTTGCTGATGCTGACACGTGACGAGCAGGAAGAAATTATGTACAATCTTTTCGCTCCACAAGGTGATTTGAAGTTCACACGTGGACGTATTTCTATGAACTGTAATGATTATGGCCGTTCATGGTATAGCTGTGATGAAGTGCAAGGTGACTTGGAACTACGCTATTTTAACATTGAACGCGACAAGCGTAGTATCATCCCTTTGATTCGTGCTGCACAGAAGTACAATTCGGCTCTCACCTTTTGGGCTTCTCCCTGGAGTCCGCCAAGCTGGATGAAAATAAACAATGACTATCCGGTGGTGAGCAGCCGTCATAATCATGCCAATCCGAACATAGACTATCTGCTTTACGGTAGCGTGGAAGGTATTGATGAAAACGAAATGCAATTCTTGGGAGAACGCAAAGGTAAGTTTCCGCGTCGGCTTGCCACGCAGGACTATTTCATTCAAGACCCGCGTTACTTACAGGCATACGCCAACTATTTCTGCAAGTTTATCGATGCTTACAAAGAGCAGGGCGTAAATATTGATATGATTATCTACCAGAACGAGGCTTATAGCTATACGCCCTATCCGGGCTGTGCCTGGACGGCAGAGGGAACCGTATGTTTCAACCGGGATTATTTGGCTCCGACACTCCGTTCACGTCACCCTGAAGTGAAACTCTATTTGGGTACGTTCAATACCAATCGTCGGGACCATGTGGAGAAGATACTATCCGACGGGGAGTTGCGTAAGAGCATAGACGGCATCGCTTTCCAATGGGAAGGCCGTGAGATATTGCCGGAAATACGCCGTCAATATCCCGATTACCATTACATCTGCTCGGAGAGCGAATGCGGCAACGGCAGCATGGACTGGAAAGCGGGCGAGCACACCTTTTTCCTGATCAGCGACAATGCCGGCAACGGATGCGACGAATGGTTCAACTGGAACTTCCTTCTGCCCGACAATGGAACCAGCCCCTGGGGATGGAAACAAAATGCTTTGATTCAGGTGGACTCTAAAACACGCAAGTTCCGCTATACGGCGGAGTATTATGCGGTAAAGCACTTTACGCATTATGTAATACCGGGCAGTCGGATGATAAACTACTATCCGCAGAAAGAGAAAAAGCTGTACACTGTGGTATGGCAAACTCCGGCAGAGGATTATGTGACGGTCATCGGTAACTTTGGTGACGCGGAACAATCCATCTCCATAGGCTTTGGAAAAAAGTTCCTCAATACAGTGGTAAAGCCCCATTCATTCAATACCTATTGTATAAATCATAAGTAATTCTCATGAAAAAGTTTATATCTATATCTTTCTTCACCTGGCTGTTTGTAATGTTCAGCTATCCTCTGTTTGTAGAGGCTGCTATGCCAGAGCGGAAACAGTTGTTTGATGACAATTGGCGTTTTAAACTCGGCGATACACCCGATGCCCCTTCACTTGCATATAACGATGTCGGTTGGCGAAGCTTGGATCTGCCTCATGACTGGAGTGTTGAAGCCGATTTTGATGCGGAGGTTCCTGCCGGAAACGATGGTGGCTATCTGCCTACGGGTATTGGATGGTACCGAAAGAAGTTCCACGTAGATAAGGTGATGGAGGGTAAGGAACTGCGCCTCTATTTTGAGGGTGTTTATATGAATTCGGAAGTATTTGTCAATGGAGAGCGTGCTGGAGGGCATCCATACGGTTATTCATCCTATTTCTGTGACATTACTCCTTACCTGCATTTCGGGCAGGAGAACATTGTAGCCGTACGTGTGGATAACTCCCAACAGAAGAACTGTCGTTGGTATAGTGGTTCAGGCATCTATCGCCACGTGTGGCTGCTGACTACAGAGGCGATATACATTGATGACTGGAGCGTTTATATTCGCCCGACTCAAAAAGAAGGCAGCGATGATTGGAATCTGGACATTGCCATGCGCTATATAGACAATGCCCGGACCGGGACAAAACCGGAAATCAAGCATACGATTTATGATGAGGCTGGCAGAGTGCTAGTAACATCCGCAAGCGGACACACGAAGCAATCGCTCTCTGTAAGTCATCCGAAACTATGGTCGCCGGATACCCCAAATCTTTATAAGGTATGTACGCAACTGATTGTTGGAGGCAAAGTGGTAGATGAGGTAACGAATATGACCGGATTCCGAAACATAACTTTCGACAGTCAAAAAGGCTTGTTTGTGAATGGTAAACCTATACTTCTGAATGGCGGATGCGTGCATCACGACAACGGCATATTAGGTGCGTGTTCTTTCGATGCAGCCGAAGCACGCAAGGTGCGATTGTTGAAAGAAGCTGGCTTCAATGCCGTGCGTACCTCGCACAATGTGCCTTCGGAAGCCTTTCTGCATGAATGCGATCGTCAAGGATTGCTCGTTATCGACGAGGCTTTTGACGGATGGCGTGATGCCAAGAATAAACATGACTATTCCGTGCTTTTTGACAAGTGGTGGAAACGTGATATTGAAGCGATGGTGCTTCGCGACCGCAACCACCCCTCCGTATTCTGCTGGAGCATCGGCAATGAGGTGATAGAGCGCAAGAAACTGGAAGTAATCACTACGGCAAAGAGACTTGCCGAACACGTACATCGGTTGGATCCTTCACGTCCGGTCACTTCTGCACTAACTACTTGGGACAAAGACTGGGAGATATTCGACCCGTTGGCAGCCGTACATGACATTGTAGGCTATAATTACCAGTTGCATCGTGCAGAATCTGACCACGAACGTGTCCCCTCCCGCATCATCATGCAGACGGAATCCTATCCACGCGATGCTTTCCGCAATTGGGATTTGGTAAACAAGCATCCCTATATCATCGGCGACTTTGTATGGACGGCATTGGATTATCTGGGAGAATCGAGCATCGGGCGTGCCTATTACAAAGGTAGGGAGAAAGACGGTTTCCATACCGGGCAGCTCTATCCTTGGCATGGTGCCTATTGTGGTGACATCGACCTGACCGGGCTGCGAAAACCCATATCCCATTATCGTGACATGCTCTACAACCCCGATAAGAAACTCTATATGGCCGTACGTGAACCCAATGGTTACCGGGGAGAAATAAAAGTAACTGATTGGGGTGTATGGCCTACCAGCGAAAGCTGGACTTGGAGCGGGCATGAAGGAAAACCGATAGAAGTAGAGGTCTGCTCCCGCTATCCCCGTGTGCGGCTTTTCTTGAACGATTCACTTGTGGACGAACGCCCGGCAGGCTATGTACAACAGTTCAAGGCTGTCTTTACATTGCCCTATCAGGCAGGTACACTGCGCGCGGTAGGTGTGGATGAGAACGGTATAGAGCAGGAAACCGTAGTGTTAAAGACTTCCGGAACTCCTGTTTCTCTACGCCTTACCACTCAAGATCAAACCATAAAGGCTGACGGACAAGATTTGGCTTTTGTTATCATTGAGGTCGTGGACAAAAATGGAAACGTAGTACCTGATGCTGCTAATGAAGTGGAATTTTCCGTTCGTGGAACCGGTATGCTGGAGGCTACGGGCAGTGCGGATTTGAAAGACGAAAAATCATATACGGCTCCCATACGTAAGGTCTGGAAAGGTCGTGCCATCGCTGTAATCAGAAGTACGAAACAAAACGGTAAAGTCAAACTGAAGGTGGCGTCAAAAGGACTTTCTCCGGCTTCAGTAATAATTAAAACTAAAAGATAAATAATATGAAAATAGGATTCCTAACAATTTTACTCTTCCTTGTCGTACAGACGGCATGGGGACAGTTCCGTGTGCATTCAGGTATGACGGTTACAGTGAACTGTGACAAATCGGAAGCTCCGGTGGTGCATACAGCCTTGGAATTGCTTCAACGGGATTATCGGGCTGTTTTCTCCGATTCTTTACATTGCGAAGAAACGCGTGGTAATATCCTTGTTGGAACTTTGGAAGTAAACAATGCGGTTGAGCAATCTAAAGCCGATCTTTCTGGATTGAAAGGTATGAGAGAAGCCTTTTTGCTGACTGTGTTACCTGACGGGCGGTTATTGATTGCCGGAAGTGACAGTCATGGTACTGCATACGGCATCATGGAACTTTCGCGATTGATAGGCGTGTCTCCTTGGAAGTGGTGGGCGGATGCCACTCCTATGAAACGAAAATCTTTTGAGTTGCCTTCCGGTTATCGGAATGTACAGGCTCCGTCCGTGGAGTATAGGGGTATCTTTATCAACGATGAGGACTGGGGGCTGATGCCGTGGAGCAGTTTGCATTACGAGCCTTGGTACAAGCCGGGACGCATCGGTCCTAAAACCAACGAACGTATTTTTGAATTGCTGCTCCGCTTGCGTGCCAACACTTATTGGCCGGCAATGCACGAATGCACGCAACCTTTCTTCCTGACAAAAGGCAATCGTGAGGTAGCAAAGAAATTCGGCATTTACATCGGAGGGTCACACTGTGAACCGATGGCTTCGAGCACCGCCGGTGAATGGAGCCGCCGAGGAAAAGGGGAGTATGATTATGTGAACAACAGTACTTCAGTCCGTAACTTCTGGGAAGAACGTGTGAAAGAGGTTGACGGGCAGGAGATTTTATATACGGTAGGTATGCGAGGTGTGCATGATGGTGCGATGAATGGTGCCAGAACGGTGGAAGAACAGAAGCGTGTACTCGAACGTGTGTTTGCCGACCAACGGAGTTTATTGCAGCAATATGTCAACAAAGATGTGACAAAGGTGCCACAGGTGTTTATTCCTTATAAGGAAGTACTTGATGTGTACAATGCCGGATTGGAGGTGCCCGAAGATATTGCGTTGATGTGGTGTGATGACAATTACGGCTATATCAAGCATTTTCCGACGGAAGCAGAACGTGCCCGTAAAGGCGGTAACGGCATCTATTATCATGTCTCGTACTGGGGACGTCCGCACGATTATCTTTGGTTAGGTACATTCAGCCCGTATCTGCTCTATCAACAGATGAAGCAGGCGTATGACCATGATGTGCGTAAGATATGGATTTTGAATGTGGGTGACATAAAGCCGATAGAATATCAGACGGAGTTGTTTTTGGATATGGCATGGAATATAGAAGAAGTGAATAAAGAAGGAGTTTCTGCTCATTTGAGCAATTTTCTTTGTCGGGAATTTGGTGAAAAGGTTGGTCGAGAACTGCTCCCTGTCATGCAGGAACATTATTGTCTTGCCCATATCCGCAAACCGGAATTCATGGGGAATACACGGGAGGAGGAATATCATACGAATGATTACCGCATTGTGAAGGATATGCCGTGGAGTAAAGAGTATATCCTGCAACGGTTGTCGGATTATCAGACTGTTTCGGATGAGGCTGAACGGCTGTCTGCGCAAATATGTGATGGACGTGAAGATGTTTATTTCCAACTGGTGAAATATCCCGTACAGGCTGCTGCTGAGATGAACAAGAAGATGCTCTACGCCCAACTTGCCCGTCATGGCGAAGCCGACTGGGGGCGGAGTGATGCGGCCTACGACAGCATCGTTTCATTGACTCGCATATATAATACAGGTATAAGGAATAATGGGAAATGGCATCGTATGATGGATCACCAGCCGCGTCGGTTACCTGTATTCGAACCGGTAGACCGTTCTGTCACGATGAAACCCATGAAAGAAGAGCGTGCGGCAATCCGTCGTTGGAATGCGGTAGAATGTGCAAAGGGGGATTTCGTCCCTTGTGAAGGTTTGGGATATGAAGGGAAGGCGGCTGTCATTCCTAAGGAGAAAGAGGTCACATTTGAATTGCCAGACTGTCCGTCTGATTCTGTAGAGGTAGAAGTCCGTTTGTTGCCTTCCCATCCCGTGGAGGGGACACAGTTGCGTTTCACTATTGCATTGGATAAGGAGGAAACTCTGCCTATCCATTACGAGACTAAAGGACGCAGTGAGGAATGGAAAGAGAATGTACTCAGGAATCAGGCGATAAGAAGAGTGGCTTTGCCTGCCCGGAAAAAGAAACTAAACAAACTTGTGATAAAGGCTCTTGATGAAGGTGTCATACTGGATCAAGTATCGGTTTATCCACTTTAATATTGCATAGAACGGATGGAAAAAACATGGAGATGGTTTGGCAAGAAAGATGAGATTACACTTACCATGTTGCGTCAGATAGGAGTAGAAGGGATTGTTACTGCTTTGCACGATGTACCTAACGGTGAAGTCTGGCCCTTGGAAACTGTCAAGGAAATGAAAGAGTATATAGAATCTGCCGGACTTCGCTGGTCGGTGGTGGAAAGTTTGCCTGTATGTGAGGCAATCAAGTATGCAGGCCCTGACAGAGACCGGTTGATAACAAACTATATACAAAGCCTTACCAACCTCGGCAAGGCGGGCATCAAAACTGTGTGCTACAACTTTATGCCGGTCATTGACTGGATTCGTACGGACTTGAACCATCCCTGGCCGGACGGCACCACATCACTTTATTTCAATAAAACACGTTTTGCCTATTTCGACTTGAAAATCCTGAAAAGGAAACATGCGGAAAAGGATTATTCCGAAAAGGAACTGATGGAGGTGGAAAAATTAGGCAGCCGCATCACTGGGGAGGAAGAACTGGAGCTGATAGATACGGTCATTGTGAAGACACAAGGTTTTGTGAATGGAAATATACGGGAAGGGGAGACTGAGCCCGTTTCGGTTTTCAGGAGGCTTCTATCCCTTTATGAAGGTGTGGACAAGGGCATGTTGCGCGAGAATATGCGTTATTTTCTTGCAGCCGTCATGCCGGTGTGTGAGAAATATGGCATTGACATGTGCGTGCATCCCGATGACCCACCCTTTCAGATGCTTGGACTTCCCCGTATCGTGACCTGTGAGGAGGATATTGCCTGGATTCTGGATGCCGTGGACAATCCACACAATGGGCTGACATTCTGTGCCGGTTCACTCAGTGCCGGTGTACACAATGACACCCGTGGGCTGGCACGCAGGTTTGCCGGTCGTACCCGCTTTGTCCATCTTCGCAGCACAGAGACTTTGTCCGGTGGGGATTTCATAGAGAGTTCGCACCTGTCCGGCCGGGGACATCTGATAGAACTGATTCGTGTCTTCGAATCCTCAAATCCCGGCTTGCCCATGCGGGTGGATCATGGCCGCATGATGCTTGGGGATGAGAAACTTGGATACAATCCGGGATATTCGTTTCATGGACGTATGCTGGCATTGGCGCAAGTGGAAGGGATGATGTCCGTTGTGCAGGATGAATTGCAGGAACAGCGAATGAGATTTTAAATAGTAATATGGATTATACCGATTAAATTATATGCCGATTGAAATGAATGAATTATTTGGAATTGCAGGAAAAGTAGCCGTTATCACTGGAGCCGGTGGAGTTTTAGGCGGTAATATCGCAAAACATTTTATGCGGCAGGGTGCAAAAGTCGTTGCAGTTGATATCCGTCAGGAACAACTGGACAAGCGGGTTTCCGAACTGAAACAATATGGAAATGAGGTGATTGGCGTTGTTGGCGACGTACTTGATGTGGCAAGCCTGGGAAAACTGGCCGGACAAGTACTTTCTCAATGGGGGAAGATTGATATACTTCTGAATATTGCAGGGGGTAATATGCCGGGAGCCACACTTGAACCGGAGCAACACTTTTATGATATGGATATAGCCTGCTGGGAGAAGGTGACCGGCCTGAATATGAACGGTACTGTGTATCCGTCAATGGTCTTCGGCAAAGTGATGGCGGAACAAAAGAAAGGTTGTATTGTCAATGTATCTTCGATGGCCGCTTATAGTGCCATTACCCGTGTACCCGGCTATTCGGCTGCAAAATCTGCAGTTGCTAATTTTACCCAATGGCTTGCCTCTGAAATGGCTTTGAAATATGGTGACAGCATTCGTGTCAATGCCATCGCTCCCGGTTTCTTTATCGGCGACCAGAACCGGAGGGTATTAATTAATCCTGACGGATCTTTGACGGAACGAAGCCGCAAGGTACTGGCCAAAACCCCGATGGGACGCTTTGGGGACATTACCGAACTCAACGGTGCGGTTCAGTTCCTATGCAGTGATGCGGCAAGTTTTATAACCGGTGCATTACTGCCTGTTGACGGCGGATTCAGTGCTTACAGTGGAGTGTGAAGGGGGATATGGAGGCTGACCGGGTGATAATGGGGTGACTCATTTGTTGCCCGGTTGTGTATGTCGGCTTGTTGGTCGTACTTTTAGCTGTACATATATTATCTACTAATTTTCAAATATTGTGTCACGCAATTGTTATTTGTTTTAATTGATACTAGCCTATTCCAAGATGAGATCTTTTCTTTCCATACTCCAGTTGAAGATAGCCGGCGGATACATTCTGCTGCTGGCATTGCTCTGTGCTGTGGTTTTTCTTGTCCGGCTGGAGCATGGGAAGATGGAGGAACTGGATTCCAGGGAGTATTCGGCCAATATGAGAAGGAAGGCCGTCAACCGGACCTTTGAAAAACTGCTGGAATTCTCCTTCCATGACCATTTCCAGCTGATGCAGGACAGTGCGGATATCCGTGAATGCGGGAACAGTTGTGCGGCGGCTCTGGACGCCTTGAACGGACTGAAACCTTATTATGCGGCAGAACAGCATCCGGCCATAGACACCGTATCCATGCTCCTGCTGGAAAAGGAGCGGCTGCTGTATGAGTTGACGAACACCCTTTCCGGTTTTCCCCGTGCGGACAGCCTTCTTCTGAGAAAGGCTCCCGGAATCGTGCGGCAGGTGCGGGATGCCGGACAGCCGGATACACCGTCGGCAAAGAAAGGCCGGGGCCTTCTCAATGTTCTTATAGGAGGCAGGAACAAGAAGTCCGCTTATGCCAATCGGAAGGAGAAGGAGATGCGGAACCGAAAAAGACAGTCCTCCGTAAACGGAGAGTTCATCCGGCTGCAAAAGGACATGTACAGCCAGTATGCTGACTACCGGAAAAGACTGGAGGCCTGCTCGGACAGCCTGCGGTGCCGCAACCGGGAACTGGACGCACGTATCAGCGGCCTGATACATGATTTCGAACGGGCAGCCGATATGCAATATACGGAGGATATGGAAGAAACGGCGGCATTGAGAAGGCAGTCGTTCCGTATCATCCTTTCTATAGCCGTCATTTCCGTTCTTCTGATAATCCTGCTCTATCTTCTTATCCATGCCGACATCAGAAAGAGGCAGAAGTACCGGATGACACTTGAGGCCGCCTGCTCCCGGAATGAAGAGCTGCTGGTGTCCCGCCGTAACCTGATGCTGTCGGTGAGCCATGACCTGCGGGCGCCTCTCGGTACGGTCTGCGAGTTTGCGGAACTGATGCAGCATGAGAAGGATGCCGGGCTTGTAAGGGAGTTCGCCGCCAACATCCTGCACGCCTCCCGTCATGTCATCGGACTGGCCAACAACCTGCTGCACTACTACAGGCTGGAAGAGGGTAAGGAACAGCCGGAGAATGCCGTATTCCATCTGGGGCAGACTATCGGGAATGCCGTGCGTGTCTATCTTCCCTCCGTTGAAAAGAAGGGGCTCGGACTGACAACGGAAATAAAATCGTGTGATGTGCTTGTCAGGGGCGATTCCGGACGGCTTGTCCGGATTCTCGGCAACCTGCTGTCAAACGCGGTCAAGTTCACGCGTACCGGTTACATCCATGTGGGGGCCTCGTACGGAAACGGCAGGCTCCTGCTGTTCGTGAGGGACACTGGCACAGGTATAGACAAGGAGCGGCAGCAGCTGATATTCTCCGACTTTGAACAGGCCGGCTCCCCCACGGACAGCGGCTTCGGGCTGGGGCTGGCAGTCACCTCAAGACTGGTCTCCCTGCTCGGGGGAGACATCCGTGTGGAGAGTACGCCGGGACGTGGAAGCACTTTCGAGGTCCGACTCCCCCTCGGTGAGGCCGACATGCCGGATATGCGGGATGCGGCCTCCGGTGACGGCCTCCCGCTCAATATCAGGGTATTGTACATTGATGACGACCGGATGCAGCTGGATGCCGTCCGAAGGATGTATCTCCGTCACGGCATCGAATGTGACTGCTGCACGGACATCGACGGGATGGTCACGACATTGCGAAGGAACCGGCATGACCTTGTCCTGACCGACATGAGGATGTCCGATACGGACGGTTATGGTGTGCTGGCATTGCTCCGCAACAGTAACATCGGCCAGTCCGGAACGCTCCCCGTACTGGCCGTGACCGCCCGTGTCGACAGCGATGCCGCCCGTTTCAGGGAGGCCGGTTTTGCCGGATGCCTGCACAAACCCTTCTCCGGGGACGAACTGATGGCGGCCACACGGGGTGTGGAACGTCCTGACTTTACATCCGTCATGGAGGGCGAGGAACACGCGGACGAGCTGCTGGATATTTTCATCGAGGACACGGAGGCCGGACTTGCCGGCATACGCGATGCGGTCAGTTCGGGCGATTATAAAAAACTCGGAAATATCATACACAAGGCCGTCCCCGTATGGGAGACGATACGGATAGACATCCCCCTGCAGGAACTGGCATATATGGGCTCTCTGCCGCCTGAAAAATGGGCCGGTATGTCGGACGAGCGGATCGGAAGGTTGGTCAGGGCTGTAGAGAATGCTGTAAGGAAGGCCGTAACATTAAAGGAGAAAATGAATGGAGACAATACTCATAGTGGAGGATGACCGTACATACGCACGCGCCACCGCTAACTGGCTGGCTCGAAACGGCATGGACGCCCGTTACGTGCTTTCGGCGGACGCCGCAAAGGAGTTCCTGGGCAATAACGGGGTGGATCTGGTCCTTTCGGATTTCCGTCTGGGTGACTGCAACGGCGTGGAGCTGCTTGAATGGATGAGGGCGCACGGCTACCGTATGCCCTTTCTTGTCATGACCGGGTACGGGGATATACCCGGTGCCGTGGAAGCCGTGAAGAAGGGGGCTGACAATTATCTGCCCAAGCCCGTGCAGACAGAAGAGGTGCTCGGTGTCATCCGCGAATTGCTGGAACGCAAGAAGAAAAGAACAAGGCAGGAACAGGCTTTTTATGTCTGCAAAAGCCCGTCGGCTGTAAGACTTCAGGAGATGGTGCGTCTGGTAGCTCCTGCGGACAGCCTTTCCGTGCTGATACGCGGGGCGTCAGGTACGGGCAAGGAATGGGTGGCACGGCAGATACACGCTTTCAGCAAGCGTTCGGCCGCCACTTTCGTGGCAGTGGACTGCGGAGCCCTTCCACGGGAACTGGCCGCATCGGAACTGTTCGGGCATAAGAAGGGGGCTTTTACCGGAGCGGTGGAGAACAAGAGCGGCGTGTTTGCCGCCGCCGACCACGGGACACTGTTTCTGGATGAAGTCGGCAACCTGAACATGGAGACACAAGTGCAGCTGTTGCGTGCCCTGCAGGAGAAGCGCTACAAACTTGTCGGTGGAACGGAGGAGATACATGCGGATGTCCGGCTGTTGGCGGCTACCAACGAGGCTCTGGAACTGGCGATAAGCCAGGGACGGTTCAGGGAGGACCTTTTCCACCGACTGAACGAGTTCCCACTCCATGTCCCGCCTCTAATAGATTGTCGGGAGGATATCATACCGCTGGCCGGATTCTTCCTCTCTTTTGCGAATGAGGAATTGGAAAAGAAAATAAGGGGATTTGACCGGGATGTAAGGGAAGCTTTCGTGTCCTATCCGTGGCCCGGCAATATCCGCGAGCTGAAAAATGTGGTGAGACGTGCATGTGTATTGGCGCAGGGTGGCTGGATTACTCTCAAGGAGATTAGCCTTCCAGTGAATGTCCCCCCCTCGAACAATTACAGACTGGATATGGAGCGGACGGAACAGGAGGCGATACAGAAGGCGCTGGAAACCACAGGTAATGACCGGAAAGCAGCCGCACGGCTGCTGGGCATATCCCGGAGCACGCTTTATCTGAAATTGAAAAAGTACGGCCTGATTTGAAACTGTCCACATTTCTGGACACACCGTGTCCGACGGGAGATTATGGACATGGACACACAATCATACACTGATATTATAACATTCACGTTTTCAAAAGATTGCTTCACACATTCCGGTATGGCACATCTCTTGCCCTTATGGTTATGATAACGGACAATAAAACAGAAACAGTTTTAATTTTTAAATATCAATACCATGAGAACATTGACAAATACACCGCTGTTCGGAATGTTCACCTCTTACGTGGAAGGTTCGGAGCTTATGCCGGGAAATTTGCCTGCCGCCTATGATGATTTTGTAGGGCTGCTTACCAATTTGCCGCAGGACGGGGACACGGTAGGACAATTAAGACGCTTGAATTACACAAGAATAGAACTTTCCTTCATGAGGCAGACTAGTGATGTATTGAAGGAGAAACGACACGTGCTCTATGACGTGTTCATCGACAAGGTTCTTTCCCTGCTGGATGCGGAGATAGAAATGCTGAAAGAGTGTTTGCGTCACTATACAGATGATGCCGGTATGGGAATGGAGATCCGCCCGCAGGGCTGCAAGCGTAAATCCGCATTGCGCTGGAACGGTACGGACAGCGACCTGATAGAACTCGTGGCCGCATTGATGGCAGCCGGATCGGTGGACTGTGCGGAGGGAAAGAAACTGACCATTGTGGATGTCATCAGGGTATTCGAGGACGCCTTCAATATCAAGATAAACGCCTTGTATACCAAACGCGGCAAGGTGTTTGACCGCTGTACGGATTCCACGCCCTTCATCGACTCCCTGCGTAAAAGCTATATCAGGATGCTGGACGAGCGGCTGGCGTAAGGATTGTCCGCCAACAGCCGCCAACGGGCGACTTGCAAGCATGTCTTGTTGTGGATTGACGACCGGAATGTTTTCTTTGCAGTCAAAAACTTCAGTAAACAAATCAAGCTATGGGACTATTGAATGACTGGACAAAGCGCTGGCTGGTTCGTCTTACGGGCAAGGCGGCCGAACCGGGCAGCGTGTTCATCACACTGGACGAAAAGAATACTCCGGTGGATGTACGCACGGGTGATGCCACACTGAAAGCGTATGAGGATTATATCGGGAAGGCGGTGAGGAACTTCGACAAACGGGGCTACCTACCCGGCTGAACGATTCTAAAAGCGGATTTCGCAGATAAAGGGAAGATACCTTCCCGACGGGGAGAACTGGCGAACTGGTATTTTCATACTCTGGTTCCGACTATCCATAGACATAAGGCAGTGACGGGAAGGCAGATTCCTTTGAGGGATGCGGCCTATACGCTAAAAACGGGGTTGAAACTGTTCAGCCGCCGGGCATCATCCACAGCACTGCAAAAAGACAAGCAATATAAAGAGTTTATCCGGCATAACGAGGCTAAAGGCTGGAACAATGAAAGACTGGCCGGTGAAAAGGGGCGGGTGTATGCCGTGGCGACGGATGAGGGCGTACTGTTCTTCTCGGACAACGAAAAAGGAATGAAAGCACGTAACAGCTATCTGCAACATCTGGCAGACGGATTTTTCAATATGACCAAAGGGACGGAAACATTGAAAATGTATGAGATGGAGACACCTTCCCGACAAGTGGCGGAACTGGTGGACAACTGCATCGACAAACTGGCGAAAAGCGATTTGCGCAGTGCCGATACGCAACTGCGTAAATCGGAGTTCAGCTTCACTTCTGAGAAACAGGCAGGAAAAGAAATGCTGGAAGGTGCTGTCTGTACGGATAAATACGACTTAAGACCGGATTACAACAACTTTGACCGGTTAACCAAAGATTTCAATCTGGGCATTTCTCCACGCAATTATGATGTTGCCTCTCTGCTTTATATTTCGGAAAACGGGTATGCCGGTCATGTAGTGGCGGACTATTTTCATCCGTTCAGTTACGAATATGAGTTCAGGGACTTGGCAGAAAAACTGGGTGACAGCATCAAGGCACGGCAATCGGCACCGATGTCATCACATGATTTCGGTTATGCAGCCTTGCAGATGGAAGCGAAAGCAATGGCAAGAGATATTTTGCAATCGGAGTTTCATATAACGGATGGAGAATTCAAGTTGAGCGGAAGTATCAACCGGGTGGAAAAAACGGAAAGAATACACCCCACCTCTTGTCAACATTCCCAAGAACAAAAGAGGGGTAAATCTTCCGGGGCAGACCATATACGAGAGATTCCGACACTGACACTGAATAACAGTCAGCGGCAAGCGAAGCATGTTGCTTCCATTACTCCCGATAAAAAGGAAAAGAAACAACTAATCATATAGGATTTATGGAAGAAAAGAAAATGCAAGCGGGGGAAAGCGGCAGCCTGTATATGACGCTGGATGCTTTTTACCGCCCCGTTTATTTAAGTATGCGGGGACAGGGAGAAGAAGGATTCTCCCGATATATCAGCAATAACGTACGGTTTCATACCGCAAGCAGGGAACTTGTACCCGACTACTGAATGTTCCGTTTCGATTTCAGAGACAAAAGTCTGATTCCCCCCATACTCGGAACGGATAATGCGGATTATCTGGAACGACTCATGCCGGTATTGGAACGGGAAAGGATTCATCCTTCGGGGGTGGTAAGATTGAGGGATGCGGCATTCTGTGAGGAAAGGGGCATCGTGCAACTGTCATCATCGGCGGAACATACGGCCTTATTGGAAAATGATGACTACAAGCGGTTGGGGCACCGTTTCGGAATGGACGGGGATGTGATAAGGAACGGACTGGCCGTTTTTCCTACTTGCACAGCAGTGGAATACGGACAGAAGGTGTTGCTGCTGGGAAAAACGGACAAAGGGGACAAGGCATTGGAAGAGTTTCTGAACGGTTTGACCGGACACTTTTTCGACGGGAAACGAAAGCCGGAGGAATTGAGATTCCATGAGGTGGCACCGTTGGATGCGGAATTTCGGGCGGAAATCGGAGACTGCAAGACTACTTCGCCGGATATACTCCGATACGGGATTTGTACGAAGCGGTGCGATATGGCCCCCACACTGAGGAACTTTAACCGGCTGAGAAACCTGCAACTGATGCGTGCGCCACTCTCAAAGGAGCAGCAGCGGATTGTCTCGCTGCTGGTTACACGGCCGGATAATGTACGGTTCCCGGAGACGGAAGTGAAGACGAGTATGCCATTTAAAAAGAAAGGACAGAGTATAAACATTTAATTCTTTGATATATGGAGAATAAACAGAACGGAACGACAAAAGGCGGCAGCGTATATATAACTGTGGACAAATTTTTCAATCCCGTGCATATCAGCATGAAGGGTACGGGAGAAGAGGGTTACCAGGAGTTCATGCAGGAAGATGTGGAGAAAGCATTGAAAAGCGGGGAAATGCCGGCTATGGGCCTGATGTATTATAATGTGCCCGATATGGGCCTCGTGCCGCCATTGCAGGAAGGGGACAATGAGGATTACTTGAAAAGGCTGGAAAAGGCAATGGACGAGCATGGAATCATATTGCAGAGATACCAGCGCTTGTCGGAAGTGGTGTATTGCCTGTGAAATGAAATAGACCCGTTTTCGAAGGATGAGACTTATACCCGCCTGCTCACGCCGAAGATATGGACGGAAATAAAGTCGTCACCCGTAGCGGTGGCGGATATGCTGGATGATTTGAAGCACGGGAATAAGTTCTATACGGGTGTTGAGACGGACAAGGGAGTATTGCTTTTCAGCCGGAATTATGAGGGAAACCACCAATACGGGGCCTTTATGGAGGCGAATATTGAGAAACGTTTCTTTGAACCGGATTTTAAAGGCATGTCGCTGACGGTATATGAAATTCGGGGATGGCCTTCGCTGATGGCAGGAAAAATAAACCGCTGTTATGATAGTTATGACAGCCTGCTGCCATTGGAAAAGATTCCGGCGGATGCCTATCTGGATAAATCGGCTTTGAAAAGTGTTACGCACAAAGAGGAGTATGATCTTTCACCCACATGGAAGAATTATGCCCGGCTGACGGATAATGAGAAAGGGGCTTGGCCTGCTCCGGAGCATGGACAATTATGACCGGATGACATTGCTGTATATTATGGACAAGGGTTATCCAATGGACGGGCTGATAGACGAGTATCCGGATAATTTCAGTTTTCATGAGAAATTTGAAAGGATTGAAAACAAGCTGCTGGGCCGGAACAGATGGAACATTTATGACGAAATGCAGGAGAAGGCGAGAAAACTGGCCGGAAAGCTGTTGCGTGAGTATTTCCCCAATACACGACAGAAAGTGGAGACTAAGGAAAGAGAAGTTTTACGGAACAGTAAAGGTATAAAGATGTAGAGGACAACGGAAGACAAGCAGGGGTGGAAGGCGTATTGCTGGCGGATGTAAGTGGTGCGCCTTTCACTTCTATATTGGGCTTCTGAAAGCTTTTGGTTTGAGTAAATATGGAGAAAAGAAATTGGATGATAATACTTTTGGGTATGTTTTGGGGGACAATGTGCGTCAATGGGTGACTTTGATTCCGGAGGCTTTTCCGGATATGGAAATGTGCTTTACTTTGCTTCACAAATAGTAAAATTATAAATCAGATTTGTTATGGAATTAGTTGTAATTGAAAAAAATGCGTATTTGCGGTTAAAACAGCAGGTTGAAGATTTGTCCACACAGATTGAAGCCGTTAAAAAGAAATTTGGATCTGTTGAAAAGGAAAAATGAATGGATGCCCAAGAAGTCTGTCTGGTGCTGAATATCTCCAAGCGGAGTTTGCAAAGTTATAGGGAGTATGGCATTATTCCGTGTTCTTTCATAGGTGGAAAATATGTGTACAAGGAAAGTGATCTGGCTAGGATATTAACTCAAAAAGGCAAATAGGATATGGATGGGGTAATTACAAAACAGTCAGAAGAGTATATCAGGATGATGGAGATGCTCAAAAAATGCTCCAAGGAGATTTTTGCAATTCAGGATTTGCCTGTTCCTGTAGCCAATGAGGTCTATATGACTGGTGAACAAGTATGTGCCATGTTGCATATATCGAGCAGAACCTTGCAAAAGTTGCGTGATGAAAAGGGGATAGCTTATACTGCCATAGGTGGTAAGTTTCTTTATCCTCTTTCAAAATTGCAATTGTTATTGGAAGAAAATTATAGAAGTTATGTTCGTTAAATCAAGCGTTTGATTTGTATTTATGCCCCTTTTTTACTACTTTTGCAAAAGTAAGAGTGTAACAGGAAGAAAGTTGCAGCATATACGCGGTGAATTATTCGGTGTCATAGGAGTAGAGTCTTTTGGTAAGATGCTGATAATGAGTAGGGGAGATGAAAGTTAATCGTTCCCTGTCTCTCCGCTGAACACTAAAGACAAATGGTGGAAAAACTAAGACAAGTCCCGTAAAATCAAGGTTTTACGGGACTTTTTTATTTTGTCGGCAGACAAGCAAAAGACAAGAAAATACCCCGTTTGGACAAAGTAGTGTTGCTAAATCGTTACTGAAAATTGAGCGAAATAAAATAGTAACGATTTTAATGTTAAGTTACTGATTTGTTGCTCGTTGTCTCTTAGATGTCCGTTTATAAACTAATTGTTAATCGTTCCTTTGCAGTGGGAAGTTATAAATCCATCGTTACGGACATAAAAAAACAAGGTATATGAACAAAAGTACAGGACGTGAAGCTGGGTAAAGCATATTATGGGTAATACGATAAAAAGAAATGGCAATTGGTATAGATAGCCATACATTTGTCCTTTAGCAGAGAATAAAAAATCTGGTACAGGTTCACTCTTATTTACTTCCCAATATCTTTTCTTGCAAAAATATAAAAAAAAGTATATATCACTCTAATCTTCAGTAATTAATATGCAAGGAAGAACTTGAAAAAATGCCATAGCAAATATTAAAATAATTTACTGGATTAGTTTCATAGGCAATTATATATTTTTCAAGCAATAACTTCCCCTTGCGAAGTTCTCATATTTTTATCACCATTGTAAATGGCAAAACATTGTTCAGGCGTTGCACCCGATAGCTTTGCCCATTTAGAGATACCTTTGAAAAAGTCAGAAGAGTATGTGGCTCCTGATTTAATTTTGTATGCATATTGGTTGCCTTCTACTGTGCGTAATAAGTCAACCTCATTGCCTATACTATCTCTCCAAAATGAAAGATTGGGCTCTTCTCCTTTGTTATACGCTTTTTTGATAAATTCATTAATAACAAGGTTCTCAAATAAACCTCCACAAAGGAAATGAGTAGCTGTTTGGTCTGTGTTTCTTATGTCAAGCAGTGAACATGCTAATCCTGTATCATAGAAATAGAGCTTTGGGGCTTTTACCAACCGCTTGGCATAGTTGTTATAATCAGGTTTTAATAAATAGCGGATGTAACTTGCCTCCAAAATAGAAATCCATGAGGTTGCTGTGGTTACGGATACTCCACATTCATTGGCCAACGACGAAACATTGAGGAGTTGTCCAATACGTCCTGCACACAGTTTCAAAAAACGAATGAATTTACTTAAGTCTCCAATATTCCGCATCAAGCGTACATCACGTTCCACGTATGTCTGGATGTAGAATGGATAGTAGTCAGTAGGGGTAATCGAATCTGCTTTTTTGCAAATTTACTGCAAAAAAGTGAATTTGTAAATTTAATACAGGGCTATTTTGATAAATGAATGATTTGTACTTTTGCACAAACATGAGTTTCCTAAATTACAGGAAACAAACAGGTTGATGTTTTTATTTATTATAATCTGCTATGAAAGGTGTTTACCAGAGCCTTACCCAAAAGGGACCAAATCCCTATTTGCTCCGTAGTTTCTTCGGATAGAGGTACTTTTAACTGGATTTGGTACGGAGCTGGTACGGTTTAGATACTACCCAACTACGGTCTTGGTCTCATTATTCTGCTTTTTATGAATCCGATTTGTCTTTGTCGTCCGTACCCATTCGAAAAGAAGCTCAAAAGAAGCTGAATAAAAAACTTTTTATGCAAAATTTAAACAGGCTCTGATATAATTCAAAATAATTTCGTAATTTTGTCTCACAATAAACTGCGATAGCGTTTGCAACTAATATAATTGATAGAAGCGTTGTGTCTTCGGTATTATAAAGAAAACCTAGGAAATTTTCTAAATGAATACAGCGAAATGATGGCACAGTGGATTTCTCACGTCTATAAGGCGTGGGTCTGCTGTTCGTTTAAGCTGTGTTCGGGCTTCCTAGGGCCTTCTTTATAGTTAAATGACACGCAGTTCCACGCTTCTTTGTATCTATACGTCAACAAAAAAGTGTTGGTCTCACCCCGGAACTGCAAGAAGACCGAAATAAAAAAGGAGGAAAATAGAAAAAATAAGATTAAAAACCATATTTATCGAAGCGTTGTGCTCTATTCTTGTTTAAAGAAAACCTAGGAAATTTTCAAAACGAACACATATAGAAATGGCACTGCTGATTCTCATGCTGAGAAGCGTGGGTCTGCTGACCGTTTACTGTATGAAGAAAGAACTCCGGTTCATTCTTAGTCTGAAGACGGCACAGCAGTTCCACGCTTCGTTGTTTAAACAAATCACAAGCCCGAAAGGAACTGGGAAGGCTTACAAATTCAGTTTATTTATGGAAAAAGAAGAATCTGAAAGCTATGTTCCGCCAGCAGTGGAAGTAATCACAGTGAATGTAGAAGAGGGGTACAGTTCCAGTTTTGAGGTAGTCCCTTGGGAGTAACAAATTCAACTATTTAAACAACTAATCGACATGATGAGAAAAAAACAGATTTCCAGAATGCTGATTGGAGCATTGGCCGTCTGCCTGGCAACGGCTTGCTCCAACGAAACGGATGTCTTGACGGGACTCCGAACGGACGGAAACACATTGTCCGTCAATTTACAAACCACCGACGTCGGTGTAACTACGCGCACGCAGATAGCTTCCGACAGAGAATCTAACGTAGAAAGCCTCAGTGCTTATCTCTTCGATAATAATGAAGAGAGCGGTTATCAATTGGAGAAAATTTATAACAATCTGACTTGGAATGAGAACGATCCTGCTCATACCGTAGCCTTGACCGGCATTGCGAAGCGTGGTCCCAAGAAGGTGTATTTTGTGGCCAACGGTGGAAGTATAACCGCACTTGGCAATGTAGGCACCGGTATTTCTGAAACTGACTTCAAAGCTCTGCTGATGAATGAGATGAAGGAAAATCCCGCTACTCCCTTGACCATGACGGCGGAGGCCGAACTGGCGGAGTGGATCGAGGGGGCAAACAATGTTACAATACAGAAAACCGTGCAACTGAAGCGTGTGTCTGCCCGCATTGACCTTGTGGTTGCGCCACAAGCAGGGCTGACATTCACCGTCAAAGATATTAAGATGAAAAGTCGTGCCAATTCCTATCTTTTCCCTAACGATGCACCGTATACCGGTGAAGACGTTGTGGAACTTACCGGAACGGTAGGCGAAGGTAGCACTGATGCAGATGGGAATACCGCCTACACTTCGCTCCTTTACCCTTATGAAACGCCCGGAGGCGTGGTGACGGAAGTGGAAGTCAGCGGTAGCGTGCAGGCAGGTGAAGTGACGAAAGAGGTTACTTTCGCTGTGCCTTTCACGAATGAAACCTATGCAGATGGCATTCCCATCGAGCGCAACCACCGCTATACTGTGCAGATTGCCCGTATTGATGGATTCTATTCTGCAGAAGCAACCATCACCGTTAGCGACTGGAGCACAGGTGAGGCATCGGGAAATTTGTTGGCAGGTGAAGAATTGAAGATGACAGCTACAGAAGAAATTAACAGACAACTCTCAGCTGAGTCGACTGTCACTGCTGTATATCCTACGGATGATAGTAAGACTGCAACTGTGGAATTGGCAGCTGACGATGCCAAGATTTATAAAATCTATGTAGGGAGTGCCAACATCGAAGCTGTGACTTCATGGGGCGAATTGCCTAATGGCTGGACGATTGCGGAACCTGCTTCCACCAGAACGGAATACCTATGGGAAAAGTCTTACTGGACACTGACTGTTCCCGCTAATGAAACGGATGCTGCCAAAAGCGTAACAATAAAAGCCGTAAATAAGTTAGAAAAAGACGATACGGATAAATTTGTGCAAATTACGTTTACGCAAGCAGGAAAGGAAGAAGTGGTGGATCATAGTAAGAATCCGCTGCTAAAGTGGGCGAAAACAGATCTTGTTTACAACAAGAATAGTAAAACAAGTAATTTCGCTTCGGGGTACACAGAACAAGGTAGTCTCTATCAGTGGGGGCGCAATACCGGTTGGAAGGATTATAAGGATGCATTGGGTACTTACGATTCATTTAATGTTACTTATGGCTATGGTACTTATAATAAGTCATATAAAACAGGAACAGGTTTATATAATGGTGATGATCATCAATCGCAAAGGTATACATCTATAGAGCAAATAAAGAACAATCCTTCTAAGTATTTTATGGATGCTAACGGTACTGACTACTGGGCAAGCTCCTTTGGTGATGGTGGCTCAACCTGGCAGGGACGTGCAGAAAAATGCGGATTCGCTAATAGCGTTTGTCCTGACAACTGGCGTATGCCTACCAAAGCTGATTTTCTTGAAATCAAACCTGTCGATCCGTTCAGTGGTAGCAGTTCTCTCGCTTCAGTGCTCAATAATCATGTCGAACTTCGGACTAATGGTGATTGTAGCTATGCAATTCGCTGGTCGGCAGAAACAATATCAAGTAAGACTTACTTGCGTATCGATGCCATTGTAGTTTCCGGCAACTTTACAAAAGAAGAGTTATCAAGGGTTGACTGGGCTAGTGATGAGGTCGTAACTCGTTATTTCGGTGCAAATGGTTTCATTCATGGTTTCTATCATATTAATAAGGTGCAGAATGGCCCTCAGGTAGACGATTTCCCTGTTGCCCGCCCTATGCCCGGTACTGAAACTCATGAAGATGTATTAAAGAGTAATAATTATTATTATACTGTAACATATGACTATATAAAAGACTATAGCGTCAATAATGAAGGTTATTACTGGATGTCGGATGCGAAAGAGGCGTTCACTTTCCAAGATAATACGCGTGTGAAGAATGCTCAAAAAACAACGAATAATAGCCCCAATGGTCAATATCCTTTCTCAAATCGTCAGTCCGTATTGGGAATCCTTCCTATAAATGCTCAGGACTGTTGTGCTATCCGTTGTGTGACCGACAACCCCGATCTACAACAGAAGTAATACGAGGTAATAGTAAAGTAATCATTAAAAACAAGCAATCATTATGAAGAAACAAATATTCTTCCTCTCCGCCCTTTTAGCTCTCGGCTTCTCCGGTTGTTCCGATAAGGAGAACATCGAGACGGGCAACAGTGAGGAAATCCGCGTTGCGGTGACTTTTGATATAGGAACAAACACTCGTGCCGTAAACGACCTTTTCTTGGGTCAAGTGACACTCTACGTATTCAATGAAGATACAGAAGCGTATGTAAGCACTCAGGAAACCCAAATTGAAGGAGGTACCATCACTTTCCCCGGCAAAGGAAGCTACATCGTAGAAGCCATTGCCAACGAAAAGAATAACTTGAAAGGATTGAAAGATTACGAAGACTTCAAGAGCCGAACTACCGT
Source organism: Bacteroides sp. AM16-24 (assembly GCF_003471885.1). Lineage (NCBI taxonomy): Bacteria > Pseudomonadati > Bacteroidota > Bacteroidia > Bacteroidales > Bacteroidaceae > Bacteroides > Bacteroides sp. AM16-24. Next base: position 231,433 of record NZ_QRKI01000005.1, on the reverse strand, counting down.
TTATGACAATGCTAAGGAAGGCTGCCTTCAAATGCGCGGGGTACAGACGGCAAAGGTGACCAACGTTACCCAGAATCCATCCATGTACTTCCAGATGCGCCGCCTGGTGGCACGCATCAACATTGTGAATGAAGTGACAGACTTCAAGTTGACCGAAGCCCGGTTGTCAGGAGCCATGTCTGCATCGCATTTCTATACCGACGAAAGCATGGGCTATTGGAAGGCATCGGAAACGCAAGAAATGACAGTGAACTCTTTTGCCGAAAATCCTGAGAATGATACTTACAACTCTGTATTCTATGTATACGAGTGTCCCAATGCCAAATGCAATCTCGCATTGGACGTGAAGGGAACCATCGACGGTATAGAGCACGCTGTGCCTACACTGAAAACAGCAGATTTTATCGGCAAGCATGACCCCCTCCGCCGCAACGTTCAATACAATGTGACATTGAACGAAGTAGATGGTGCCATTGTTGCTACTCTGGAAGTCACAGATTGGGAAGAAGGCGAAGAAACCGGAGGTGCTGTTGTTTCTCCCGATGCAAATTCAATCGAAGTGGAAATTTCTGCTACAGCAGGAACTTCTGCTTATGCTACAGCCTTTCCGGAAGAATGCGCCGTAAACGACTTGTCTGTCTATCTTTTTGGTGCCGAAGGAACCCTTGAGAAAGCTTATACCAATCTATTGACAGAAGAATGGACACCCGAAAATGTAGATGAAGGAAAGAAAATCATCCTGAAAAATGTGCCCACAACAGGCGGAAAGACTCTATACATCATAGCCAATGCCGAACAAGCTACTTCTTTGACAGAAGTTTCCGAAAATACCACAAAGGATGACTTCAAAGCCTTGCTTGCCGTCAACGCTACCGGTAATCTGAAATGTCCGTTGCTGATGTTTAAAGAAGTGGAAATCACCGCTGAAGGATGGACTGATAATGTAGCCCAGGTATCAGCCGTGCTTGAACGTGCAGCTGCCCGCATAGACCTGAGGGTGAACGATGAAAGCGGATTCACTCCCGAAAAGGTCACCTTGGTAGGTGCCAATAGTTCTTCTTATGTCATAGCATCCACTGCCGCATCCGGAACTCCCATCAATTTGGAAGGAACAGTGGAAGCGAGCAATAATGAGGAAGCGGGCTATAAGCTATATCCGCAACTGTTTTATCTCTATAGCACCGGCAGTACCGAGGGCATGTATCTCCTGCTGGAAGGCACGCAAAAGAGCGGTGACAAGACGGCCGATGCCATTTATAAAAAGCCCTTGAGCGAGATGGAATTCAGCAAAATTGAGCATAATACATGCTATACCATTACAATAGATGATGTTGACGGTGTACCTATCGTAGCCGGAGGCAACATCGATGGTGAAGTCGTGGAAGATTAAATTGTATCAACTTTATTTAGTAACGCTTAAAAAACAACTTGGTATAAATGGGTGTTTTATTTTTCCGATAGGAGAAATGTTTTTTCCCAATAGGAGAAAAATAATTTAGTAATAGCTGATCATAAAATAGGAGACAAATTATCATTGATGTACCAAGTTGTTTTTTAAACGTTACTAAATAAAGTTGGTTTGAAATTTTGTTATTCCGAAAACTTCCTCTATCTTCGCGCCCCGAACAAGGAGAGGTGCTCGAGTGGTTGAAGAGGCACGCCTGGAAAGCGTGTATACCCCTAAAGGGTATCCGGGGTTCGAATCCCCGTCTCTCCGCAGGTTGGGAAATTATTTTTTATTTCTTTCTACTACTTTCCCTTATCTGCAAATTTGTCGGAATAGTTATTTGTCTGACAGTTTTATCCCCTTTGATTTGATCTATTAATAGGCGACAAGCCGTTTCTCCCATTTTATAAGTCTGATGTGATACAGCTGATAATTTCGGTTCTACATAGTTGGCATGTTGTTCATCGGTATATCCGATGATGGCTATATCTTCGGGGATACGAAGTCTATGTTCTTTAATAACCTCTATGGCGGCAAAAGCTAAAGTATCATTCATGGCAAGGATGGCATCAGGAGGTTGGGGGAGAGATAATAAAGTTTCCGTAGCTATTTTGCCTTCCTCATAATCTATCTTCCGGCAGATTACCAGTTCTTTTTCGATAGGAATATGATTATCGCGCAGAGCTTCCAGGTAGCCATGCTTTCGTTTGGTTACGATATCCAAATGATTGGCTCCTCCGATAAAAGCTACCCGCTTGCTGCCGGTATCCAATAAATGTTGGGTGGCCATTTGTGCGGATTGTACACCATCTGCTACTACCGACGAAAACTGATCGGTAAGGCAAACACGGTCGAACAGGATGAGTGGCATATTAATCTCTTTCAAGGCGGCAAGATGTGAATAGTCTCTTGTTTCCTGAGACAGGCAGGCGATAATGCCCTCAACCCGCATATTTACCAGATTTTCGATATTCCTTTTCTCGTATTCGTATGCTTCATGTGAAGTGGTAATAATAACAAAATATCCGTTGGCTACTGCCATGTTTTCTATTCCGTTCAGGATGGATGCGAAGAAATGGGTAACGATATCCGGCACAACGACTCCGATGATACGCGGAGTGTTTTTTCGCAGACTCATGGCAAAAGGATTGGGACGGTAATTCATCTCTTTGGCCAGTTTTTTGACTTTAGTACGAAGTTCACTGCTGATTTCCGGACTGTCTTTTAGTGCCCTGGATACAGTGGGAATGGATACGCCCAATGCTTTGGCGAGATCTTTAAGTGAGGTATGTTTCTGGTATTCCATTTTAAAGTCTGCTATTAGATTCACTTACAAAGAAAGCATATTCTCTGATAAAAGATGGTATGAAAGGATGTTTTTTTTACGTAAACCATTACGTGTTGTTTTTGTACCTTGCATGCTGTCTTGAAATTATTCTTGCCCTATTTTTGCCGTATCTAAAAACTTTTAAATTTAATTGATATGCAATACCATGAAATCGGAAAGACAGGGATGAAAGTGTCATCTCTCAGCTTTGGGGCTTCTTCTTTGGGAGGAGTTTTCCATGATATTAAAGAGAAAGAAGGAATTGAGTCTGTGTTTACTGCCATCGAAACAGGCATGAATTTTATAGATGTTTCTCCCTATTATGGGCACTATAAAGCTGAAACTGTTTTAGGAAAGGCTTTAAAAGATGTTCCGCGTGACCGATACTATCTCTCTACTAAAGTGGGACGTTATGGAAAAGATGGGGTCAATACCTGGGATTATTCTGCAAAACGCGCAGTAGAGAGTGTGTATGAGAGTATGGAGCGTCTGAACATTGACTTTATCGATTTGATAAATGTACATGATATTGAGTTTGCCGATCTGAATCAGATTGTAAATGAAACATTACCGGCATTAGTCGGATTACGCGAGAAGGGTATTGTTGGGCATGTGGGGATCACCGACTTACAACTTGAAAACCTGAAGTGGGTGATTGATCACTCGCCGAGTGGTACGGTAGAATCGGTTCTTAATTTCTGCCATTATTGTTTGTGCGATGATAAACTGATTGATTTTCTTGATTATTTTGAGTCGAAAGGAGTAGGAGTGATCAACGCTTCTCCACTTTCAATGGGATTATTGAGCGAGCGTGGCGTTCCTGAATGGCATCCGGCTCCTGAATCACTGGTGGAGGCTTGCCGTAAAGCAATGGAACACTGTAAGGCAAAGAACTATCCTATAGAAAAACTGGCTATGCAATTTTCTGTAAGTAATCCACGAATTGCGACCACTTTGTTCAGTACAGCTAATCCGCTGAATGTAAAGAAGAACGTATCCTTTATAGAAGAACCGATTGACTGGGAATTGGTACATGAAGTACGGGAAATTATTGGAGAACAGCAACGTGTAAGTTGGGCTAACTCTTAAAAAATAGCTGTCTATATGGACTATACAATAATTGATGCGCATGCCCATTTATGGTTACGGCAAGATACAGTGGTAGATGATCTACCCATTCGTACGTTGGATAACGGACGCTCGTTGTTTATGGGAGAAATCCGTCAGATGGTTCCTCCCTTTATGGTGGACGGGGTGAACAGTGCAGAAGTTTTCCTGTCGAACATGGATTATGCACAAGTATCTGCTGCTGTCATTACGCAAGAATTTATAGACGGTATTCAGAATGAATATCTGGCAGAGGTTGTTTCCCGTTATCCCGGCCGTTTCTTTGTTTGCGGAATGTGTGAGTTTCGTAAACCCGGGTTTCTGGTACAGGCAAAAGAACTGATAGCAAGAGGCTTTAAAGCTATTAAGATTCCGGCTCAACGCCTGTTGCTTAGAGAAGGGCGGGTGATGCTGAATAGTGAAGAAATGATGCAGATGTTCCATTATATGGAAGAACGGGATGTGATGCTTTCTATTGACTTGGCGGACGGAGCAACGCAAATTCCCGAAATGCAGGAGGTCATTCAGGAATGTCCCCGGCTGAGAATTGCTATCGGGCATTTCGGAATGGTGACGCGTCCGGATTGGAAAGAACAGATACGGTTAGCCCTTCATCCCAATGTGATGATTGAATCCGGAGGAATCACCTGGCTTTTCAATGATGAATTCTATCCCTTTAGGGGAGCAGTAAAAGCTATACGGGAAGCTGCCGAACTGGTCGGGATGGAAAAGCTGATGTGGGGATCGGATTACCCGCGTACCATTACCGCAATCACTTACAAGATGTCGTATGATTTTATAGTGAAATCACCCGATTTGCAGGAAGATGAGAAAAGGTTATTCCTCGGAGGGAATGCCCGGAAGTTCTATGGATTTACAGATCTTCCCATATTGCCATATATCAAAAACATGTCTGAATAAGAAGATAATAATACCATGAAAAAAAATACTTATACGATACCTTTGGCCCTGGTTTTCTGCCTTTTTTTTCTTTGGGCAATTAGCAGTAATCTGCTTCCTACAATGATACGGCAGTTGATGAAAACTTGTGAATTAAACACCTTTGAGGCGTCATTTACAGAAACTGCTTATTGGCTTGCTTACTTCATTTTTCCGATCCCGATAGCTATGTTAATGAAGCGTTATAGCTACAAAGCAGGCATTATTTTCGGTTTATTGTTGGCGGCATTGGGTGGCTTGCTCTTTTTCCCGGCTGCCATGCTGAAAGCCTATTGGGCCTACCTCTGCATATTCTTTATCATTGCTACCGGTATGTGTTTCCTGGAGACTGCTGCCAATCCGTATGTTACCGTTTTGGGTGCGCCCGAAACAGCACCGCGACGGCTGAACCTGGCGCAATCTTTCAACGGACTCGGAGCCTTTATTTCTGCTATGTTTCTGAGTAAACTGATTCTGAGCGGCACGCATTATACGCGTGATACATTGCCTGTTGATTATCCGGGTGGCTGGCAGGCTTATATACAGGTAGAGACGGATGCCATGAAGTTTCCTTATCTGATGCTGGCTTTATTGCTGATTATCATAGCTGTGGTATTCGTATTTTCTAAATTGCCACAGATAGGGGATGAAAGTAAAACTCCTTCTTCAGGTGCAAAGAAAGAAAAGCTGATTGATTTTGGTGTGCTGAAACATTCACACTTGCGTTGGGGGGTAATTGCGCAGTTCTTTTATAATGGCGGACAGACAGCGATCAACAGTTTGTTTCTTGTCTATTGCTGTTCTTATGCAGGACTTCCGGAAGAAACCGCAACAACTTTTTTCGGACTTTATATGCTTGCTTTCCTTGTAGGACGCTGGATTGGTACAGGATTGATGGTGAGGTTCCGTCCGCAGGATATGTTATTGGTTTATTCTTTAATGAATATTCTTTTGTGCGGAGTGGTAATGGTTTGGGGAGGTATGGTAGGATTATATGCTATGCTGGCTATCTCTTTCTTCATGTCTATTATGTATCCCACACAGTTCTCTCTGGCTTTGAAGGGATTGGGCGACCAGACAAAAAGTGGTTCGGCTTTTCTCGTGATGGCTATTGTCGGCAATGCATGTCTCCCTCAACTGACGGCTTATTTCATGCATGCCAATGAGCATATCTATTATGCAGCTTATTGTGTGCCGATGATTTGCTTTATTTTCTGTGCCTACTATGGCTGGAAAGGTTATAAGGTTATTGATTAAACAATTAATTTCAAATATATAAAATGAAAGCAGTTCAAATAGTCAATCCCTCTGAAATGAAGGTGGTTGAACTTGAAAAACCGGTGGTTGGTGCCGGTGAGGTGTTGGTGAGAATTAAATATGTAGGTTTTTGTGGTTCCGATTTGAACACCTTCCTGGGACGTAACCCGATGGTGAAATTACCTGTAGTGCCGGGACATGAAGTGGGCGCGGTAATTGAAGAAATAGGTCCGGATGTTCCGGCAGGTTTCGAAAAAGGGATGAATGTGACTCTGAATCCATATACTAATTGTGGTAAGTGTGCTTCGTGCCGTAATGGTCGTGTCAATGCCTGTGAACATAATGAAACATTGGGAGTGCAGCGGAATGGTGTGATGTGTGAGTATGCTGTATTGCCTTGGACTAAAATAATTCCGGCAGGTGATATCTCTCCCCGTGATTGTGCTCTGATTGAGCCGATGAGTGTGGGATTTCATGCTGTCTCACGCGGTCAGGTGATTGACAATGAATATGTGATGGTTATCGGGTGTGGTATGATTGGTATAGGTGCTATTGTACGTGCTGCTCTCAGAGGTGCCGTTGTTATTGCTGTGGATCTGGATGATGAGAAGTTGGAGTTGGCTCGGAGAATGGGAGCCTCTCATACGGTTAACTCTAAAACAGAAGATGTACATAGACGGATACAGGAGATTACGAAAGGCTTTGGGGCTGATGTTGTGATTGAGGCTGTCGGTAGTCCTGTGACTTACGTAATGGCTGTAGATGAAGTTGCTTTCTGCGGCCGTGTAGTCTGCATTGGTTATGCGAAGAGTGAAGTCGCTTTCCAAACGAAATATTTTGTTCAGAAAGAATTGGATATACGAGGCTCCAGAAATGCATTGCCGGCTGACTTCCGTGCGGTAATTAACTATATGAAGGCGGGGACTTGTCCGGTAGAAGAATTAATCACGAAAGTGGCAGTGCCCGAAAATGCATTGGAAGCAATGACGGAGTGGGCAGCTAATCCGGGTAAAGTGTTCCGCATCCTGGTACGGTTATAAATACAGTTTTTTATTTGTTTATATCTCCAATAGCTTGTTTTTTGTGATTGCTTTTTGTTACTTTGTTCTTGATAATTAATATTGTTTAATTTTATAAATGATTAATTCTTATGAAAAAGTACATTGCTGAAATGGTAGGAACGATGGTTCTGGTATTGATGGGCTGTGGTAGTGCAGTATTTGCCGGAAGCGCAGCGGGAGCAGTGAGCGCTGGTGTAGGAACACTTGGTGTAGCGTTTGCTTTTGGTTTGTCTGTTGTAGCTATGGCTTATACCATAGGCGGTATTTCCGGGTGTCACATTAATCCTGCTATAACTTTAGGCGTATTCATGTCGGGTAGGATGGGTGGCAAAGATGCCGCTCTGTATATGATATTCCAAGTGATTGGCGCTATTCTCGGTTCTGCAATTCTTTTTGCTTTGGTATCTACTGGTGGGCATGACGGACCTACTGCAACCGGTTCCAATGGGTTCGGTGATGGAGAAATGTTACAAGCTTTTATTGCAGAGATGGTATTCACTTTTATTTTTGTATTGGTAGTGCTGGGAACTACTGATTCAAAGAAAGGTGCGGGTAACTTTGCAGGGCTGGCTATCGGTTTGTCCTTGGTATTGGTTCACATTGTATGTATTCCGATTACAGGAACTTCGGTAAATCCTGCAAGAAGTATTGGTCCTGCTTTATTCGAGGGTGGTGCAGCTCTTTCTCAGTTATGGCTGTTCATTGTAGCTCCGTTTGTAGGAGCTGTACTTAGTGCTATCGTATGGAAAGTTATTGGCAATGATAAATAAACTTTTAGATTAAAGTTTTGATGAATGTAAAAGAGGGTGCTTCCATTTTAGGAATGCACCCTCTCCGTCTTCAATAGGTCATAGTTTAGGTCGATATCTTTTCGTTTAACTTGATCTGCTATTTTTTCAAGTCCACCGTATAAGTTTGTTTTCCGTCGTAAATCGTATTCACGATAATTTTTAATCCCTTCTTTCCTGCCAGTTGATTAGCTATCTCTTTCAATCTGAATGACACAACTCCCCAACCCAGTGTGCGTGGTTCATCATCATAAGCATTGTGGCGGAACTCCAATGTGAGATAATCATCTTCCGAGGCAGATGCTTGCTCTGTTTGATTGATGACCAGATTCAACATGTGTTTTTTACTGCTATTATTGTTGTGGAAGAATTGATGTTCTATGTTTAGATAATTTCCTGTAATCCACAACTCGACGACATTAATACGGTCATTACCAATACTGTCGGCAGTCTCCTCAGTCAGCGGAATGATATCCTTTGTCAGAATGTCTTCTATTTGGATCAGTTTTACGTTATACTTATATCCCGGAATACTTTCTTCCAATGGAAGAAAATGAATGAAGACGCGTTGGTCGTCATTCACAGTATAGTTATGTATATATGTTGTATCGCTGGGATACATCTTTTCACCGTCATCCAGATTAAAATAGTATTCCTTATCTTCAATAACCTTTATGGTACCAATTGTAAAAAGAGTACCATTAGAAGTGTCATCAGCATCACTCAGACAAGACTGTAACATCGATACTGCTAAAAACGTAAGCAGAAGTATTACCGAATAAAATCTCAGCTTTTTCATCAATTGCATGTTTTTGGAGTTAATCTTATTTTTCCCATGTATTTTAGAAATGCGTGATGAGGGGAAATACTGCACGTCTGACTGTTAAAGAAACAAAAGAATTAATTTCTTGTTCGCTACGTGCAGTATTTCTATCTTTGCTGCATTTATAAGGTAAACGCGTGTCAAAGGAAAGAATGGAAGAACAGGAACTGGCAGGACGATGCAGGCAAGGGGATAACCTTGCCAGGAAAGAACTGTACGAGCGCTATGCTGGGCGAATGCTCAGCGTGTGCCTCCGTTATGCGGGTGACCGTGAAACGGCAGAAGACCTGATGCACGACGGTTTCCTGAAACTTTTCGATTCTTTTGATAAATTCACTTGGCGGGGTGATGGTTCCTTGCGGGCGTGGATGGAGCGTGTTATGGTGAATACGGCGCTGCAATACTTGCGCAAGAATGATGTAATAAACCAGTCGGAAGGATTGGATAACGTACCCGAAACGTACGAAGAACCTGATGCTTCGACAGTGGATACTATTCCTCAGAAGGTGCTGATGCAGTTTATCAGTGAATTGCCTGTTGGTTATCGCACCGTATTCAACTTGTATATATTTGAAGATAAATCTCATAGGGAAATTGCCCAGATGCTGGGAATTAATGAGAAATCATCAGCTTCGCAGCTGACGCGTGCCAAAGCTACTTTGGCTACTAAAGTGCGGGAGTGGATGAAAAACAATGCTTAAAGGAAAGGACGTATGATGAAAGATGATGAATTGTGGTTGAAAAAGATAAAGGAACGGTTGGATGATTACTCCGAGCCGCTACCTGATGCCGGCTGGGAGCGATTGGAGAAGGCGTTGCCGACTTCTGCACCCATGTCTGTTGTCGGGACAAAGAAAAAGATTCTGTTCCGCCGTTGGGCGATGACGGCTGCGGCGGTTGCGCTGGTGGCTGTGTCGTCCGTCAGTCTTTGGTTGCTGCAAAGTCCGGTAGTGGACGATGTGCGTCGTGCGGCCGAACCGGCTTTAGCAGCTATACCTGATGCGCTGCCTGCACCTGCAGAGCCGGATGTGCAGGGAGAAGAACCGGAGTTTGTTATCAGAAGGGTGATTGAGCAGGAAAGCTCTCGTCAAGCTCTTGTGGCACAACATTTGGAAACAGAAAAGAATATATCGGAAATGGGTGCACAGATACAGGAAAAGGACATTGAAGTGCTCACAGAAAAGGCGGATGGAGACGATGTCGTTCCATCAAACTCTTCTTCAACTTCTAAAGGAAAGGAGCGCGAGGTATACCGTCCTTCCAGCAGAGACAAACTGCATTTGCCGACCGAAAAGAAATCTTCTACGAAAAATAAAGGTTGGGCGATTGGTATGTCTGTTGGAAATACAGGAGCACTTGCCATGAATACAATGGGAAATGATATGCAGGCCGATCCTAGCTCCGGTCCGATGTTTAGTGATAAGTTAGACTTGCCGGATGTATCTAACGGTATTCTGAATATTCCTGATGGCCAGGAACTTGTTTTTGAAGGTGGTGTGCCTTATTTGCGGAAAAATTTGCGTCAGGTTAAGGATATCAAGCATAAGCAACCGCTCAGTTTCGGTGTATCGGTGCGGAAAGCATTGCCGAAAAACTTCTCGGTGGAAACCGGTGTGACTTATACGATGCTGTCATCTGAGATAACTTATGAAAACAGTTCGGAAAAGACAGATCAGAAACTGCACTATATCGGTATTCCGGTGCGTGCGAACTGGAGTTTCGTTAATGATAAACGTTTCACGGTGTATGTATCTGCCGGTGGTGCAATAGAGAAGTGCGTTTATGGTAAGGTAGGAAGTGAAAAGGAGACAGTGAAGCCTGTGCAACTTTCGGTAATGGGTGCGGTAGGCGCTCAATATAATATTAGTAATAGAGTGGGAATATATGTAGAGCCAGGTGTTTCCTATTTCTTTGACGATGGTTCTCCGATAGAGACTATACGAAAGGAAAATCCGACGAACTTTACGTTGCAGGCAGGTATCCGTCTGACTTACTAATCAGTGTGAATAAAGAGTGATAGGGTGATAAAGTGATAGTGAGATAACGCTCTGTGATATACAGCGCAGCTACTTTATCACCCTACCACTCTATCACCTTACCACTCTGTCACTTTATCGCCCTATCGCTCCTTTATTTTAGTTTACTATAACCGTTTCAAAGTATTCCTTGAATAGCTTTTCTGCACGTTCCAGTTGTTCGGGAGTGTTTTCTTTTACCTCTTTCAATTGGTAATCCCATCCCATAGCTTCGTACTTGTGCACGCCCAGACGATGATAAGGAAGAATTTCTACTCGCTGTATACTTTTATATGGGCCGAGATGTTCGCCTAAACTGCGAATGTCTTCCTCGAAATCACTATATCCCGGTACTAATACATAGCGTAGCCAGAAAGGTCGGTTCTGTTCCTCCAGCCAAGCAGCCGTATGCAAAGTTTTTGTATTGCTGCATCCGGTCAGCTTCTTATGGCGTTCGGGATTGAATTCTTTGAGGTCCAGCAGCACTAAATCCGTCAGGCTCAATAGTTCTTCTACTTTTTCATTCCGGATGCCGCCATTGGTATCCAGGCAGATGTGAATGCCGTTTGCTTTCAAATCTTTGAACAGGGGTATAAGCACTTCGGCCTGCAATGTGGGTTCACCGCCCGAGAATGTGATGCCACCCTTTTTCCCGAAAAAGGCTTTCTGGCTGATAGCCATTTGCAGAATTTCTTTCGGTGGGGTAGGTGTACCCCCTTTTGCCTCCATCGTATCCGGGTTGGCACAATACAAACAGCGGAACGGACAGCCTTGCAGGAAAACGACGAGCCGGAGACCCGGCCCGTCGAATGTTCCCATACTTTCGTAGGAGTGTACGTTTATCATATTACATTCTTTCGTGGAAACTACGGCTGATAACCTCTAACTGATGCTCGCGGCTCAGCTTCACAAAGTTCACAGCATAGCCGGAAACACGAATTGTGAGTTGCGGATACTTCTCCGGATGCTCCATGGCATCTTCCAGCATTTCACGATTCAGCACATTTACGTTCAGGTGGTGTGCACCTTTAGTAAAGTAACCGTCCATCATTGTTACTAGGTTTTCAACACGGTCTTCCGGTGTTGGGCCGAGAGATTTCGGAACGATAGAGAACGTATTGCTGATACCGTCCTGTGAGTCACGATAACGCAACTTGGCTACGGAACTCAACGAGGCGATGGCACCGTTCTTATCGCGTCCGTGCATCGGGTTAGCACCCGGGGCGAAAGCTACACCCTTGGCACGTCCGTCAGGAGTAGCACCTGTTTTTTTACCGTACATTACATTAGAAGTAATCGTCAGCAATGAAAGGGTAGGACGAGCATTCTTGTAAACGGGCAATTTTTTCAGTTCTTCGCTGAAATAATATACCAAGTCTACACCGAGGTGGTCTACACGGTCGTCATTGTTACCGAAACATGGGAATGTACCGTCGATATCAAAACCTTCCGTCAAGCCGATGTCGTTACGACGGGCTGTAACCTTTGCATTCTTGATGGCCGACAGTGAGTCGATGGCAATGGAAAGACCTGCTACACCATAAGCCAGATTAATGCGTGGATTCGTATCGATAAATGCCATCTGAGCCTTTTCGTAATAATATTTATCATGCATGAAGTGGATGATGTTCATTGCCTCATTGTAGACACGGGCAATTTCGGTCAGCACTTTCTTATAGTTCGACATAACTTCCTCAAACTTCAATGTTTCACCGGTCAATACAGGAATACCTTTTACCATGACGGTACCGGTGTTTTCGCAACGTCCACCGTTGATGGCAAGCAGCAGGGCCTTTGCCAGGTTGGCACGTGCGCCGAAGAACTGAATTTGCTTACCGATAGCCTGATAGGATACGCAGCAGGCGATACCGTAATCATCGCAGTTACGTACTTCGCGCATCAGATTATCGTTTTCGTATTGGATGGAGCTGGTATCTACGGATACTTGTGCACAGAATTCCTTGAAGCCTTCAGGGAGTTCTGGTCCCCAAAGTATGGTCAGGTTCGGTTCGGGAGAAGGACCGAGGTTATACAGTGTTTGCAGGAAGCGGAAGGAAGTCTTCGTTACCTTCACACGCCCGTCGTTGAAACGTCCGCCAATGGCTTCTGTTACCCAAGTCGGGTCTCCAGCAAAGATATCGTTATATGACTGCATACGCAGATGGCGCACCATGCGGAGTTTGATAACGAACTGGTCGATCAGCTCCTGGGCAAATGTTTCATTTATTTTACCGTGTGCCAGATCATATTCAATAAAGATGTCGAGGAACGAAGAAACGTTACCCAGAGACATGGCTGCACCGTCTTGTTCTTTTACAGCGGCCAGATAAGCCATGTACACCCATTGTACGGCTTCCTGTGCGGAAGTAGCCGGACGACTGAGGTCGAGTCCGTAATATTCGCCCATTATCTTAATATCTTTCAAAGCCTTGATCTGCTCTGCCACTTCTTCACGCAGGCGAATGCGGTCATCAGTCATCGGGCCGGTCAGATTATGTAAATCTTCCATTTTGGCTTCGATGAGGCGGTCGATGCCGTAAAGTGCCAGACGACGGTAATCACCGATGATACGTCCGCGGGCATAGTTATCGGGAAGTCCGGTGAGGAAACCCAATGAACGGAATGAGCGGATCTCTTCAGTATATACATCGAATACGCCGTCATTATGTGTCTTGCGATAATGGGTAAAGATATCTTTTACCTTATCATCTATTTCTACGCCGTTTTCGCGGCAAGCCTTCATCACTACGTTGATGCCACCGAACGGCTTGATAGCACGTTTCAACAGCTCATCCGTCTGCAAGCCAACGATAAGTTCATTCTCCTTATCTATATAACCGGCCTGATGTGAAGTAATGGTAGATACGGTATGAGGATCGAGAGAACGAACGCCGTTGTTGGCTCTTTCCTCTTCGAGTGCTTTCAGACAAAGTTCCCAGATTTTTTTCGTGCGCTCGGTAGGTCCTTGCAGGAAGGATGCGTCTCCAGTGTAAGGCGCGATGTTTTTACTAACGAAATCACTGACATTGATTTCTTTGCTCCAAAGCCCGTCAATAAAGGTTTTGTTCAATTCCATAATATTCATTTTGTTAGTGGGTAAATGTAATGTTATCCTTTTGGAGCTGCAAAATTACGGAAATATTTCCGTAATGGTATGGATATATATGCCTTTTTTATGTTGAACAGCATAAAATAACTATTGTTAGGTATGCCACTTTCATCACTTACTGGAAAGTTTGTTTTTATGGCGGTTGTCGTCACTTTTATATTATCTTGTTGATAGATAGACTGTTATTAGTGTAGACAAAATGTTTTACCGTCACTCGTGTGGCGTATCTGCTTGATTATTAGCTATGTTCTTAGTGCTGACAAAAGTGACGGCAAACTACTTACTGTCACTTCCAGCTTTTGTTCCTTTCCAATCTTTTCAATCTTTTCCTCTTTTTCCCGATTTATTCTGTTTACCTTTGCCGTCAATTATTAATAAACACGATATGGAAACATTCGATTACTCGCAGGTGCCTTATGGTTTTGGCTTATGTGCATCTGCCGATTGCCCTAAGGCTTCTACCTGTCTGCGCCACATAGCCTTGGAGCATGCTCCCGTAAAATATCCGTTCCTGCCCACCCTGACTCCTCAAAAACTGCAAGCCATGAAGGGAAAATGCGAATATTATCGTCCGAACAAGGCGATGCGTTATGCTAAAGGTTTCACGCAGCTGTTGGGTTCTCTGACAGTCAGTGTCTCCGATACATTCAGATGGCGGCTCATTTCTCACTTCGGACGCAAGAACTACTACCTTGCCCGTAGAGGCGCTTGGCTAATAAAACCTGCCGACCAACAATTTATCATTCATTTGGCCAAGGAATGCGGACTCCAGTTGGATGATTATTTCGATGATTACGTGGATGGCTATAATTGGGGGGAGTGAAAAGTGCCTTTTCTGATGTAATATCCTATTATTATCTTATTGGTAAATAGTGTATTGCAGTGTCCTATGGGTAGGGAACTGACGTTTCTATGCTTAGAAACTGTTGTGTCCTTTAATTGGGAACGATAGTTTCTCCTAATGGGAACTGCAGTTTCTCCTAATGGACACTATCGTATCTCCTAATGGGAACGATTGTGTCTCTTCGTGGGAACGCGAATGCCCCTTCATGAGATGGCACTTGACTTATAACACTTATTTAATCGTAGTGATGATTTAGACAATAAAAGCAATTGAAATTTGCAAAGCAATGCTTTTTTCTTACTTTTGTAAACGTCTTATTCTTGTTTGCAGATAGATATTGGAGATTGGAAGGTGCGCAACAATGACATAGAATATATGAAGCGCTTCCACCGAATTGGGAGAATGTGCCATGCAAATTGTTGAATAACGAGACTTCGTTAAACTTAAAGAAGTAAGAAAAATGAACTCGGAAAAAAGAAAGGAGCAGAATAATCAGGACAGCAGGTGTTTTGCTCAGGAAACCCTTATCCGCATGGCGGACGGGCAGGAGAAACGAATTAATGCGATTCGTGCCGGAGATAAAGTATTGTCCGTATCGGGAGAGGACGTCCGGGTGATGAATATCATTTCTGGAATAGAAGAAAAAGTAGTTGTGCTGGTCACCCAAAGCGGCAAGCGGATACGTTTGACATCTGACCATCCGGTTCAAACGAGACAACGTGGCGTACAACCTGTCAAGGCACTGCTCGTTACCGACAAAGTGAAAACTGCAGACGGGAATTTTGAGGAAATAGACAGCCTCTACACGGAAATGTATAACGACAGGGTTTATAACCTGTGCTTGGAAAAAGAAAGTTTCCTCTTTGGTAACGGCATTGCGGTGGGAGATTTCGATTCTCAGCAAAATATTCCGCGTTCTGTCCCCACTCCCCCGGTTTCAGAAGAGGCGCAACATGAGCTTGATATCTTGAAAGAGGAATTTAGAAAATTACAAGAGAGAGGAAATATATGAATTGTTTCTGATTCAGTTTGCAGTGATTTTGTTTACTTGTAATGGTGTAGGCTTCATTGCATCGGTCAATCTTCTTGTATATATACTAATTTAGGCATAGAGGATGTTTTTTTGTGCAGAAATGTTTGTGATATCAAAAAAGAATTGTAAATTTGCACCGCTTTAAGAGAAAAGCACTTCTTGAAAGAGGAGTTTTGGAGAGGTGGCAGAGTGGTCGATTGCGGCGGTCTTGAAAACCG